>CAJUSN010000104.1 GCA_910589095.1 uncultured Muribaculaceae bacterium | reverse complement strand
TCTTGACACTTGGGACAATTCAAAATTCCTGTTTATTTCTCCGACAAACTCTGTTATTAAGGTTAAGACAGGCGAAGGTGAATGGCAGACCCACAACATTACTGGCTCGCCTGATGTGCAATGCATCTCCATAGATGGCCCAACAAACAACTTTGAAATCATGACCTCCTCCCCAGCCGTTGTGGGACTTGGAGCATGGATGTATGGCAGCAAAGGCGTGACGCTTGATTGCATGTCATCGCGAGGCTTCTCAGGTCTGACGCTTAATAACGTAAGCAAAGAGCTGTCACAACAGATGTCAAAATTCGTTGATTACGATGTGATAATTCTTGAGTTTGGAATCAACGCCATGTCAGCTAAGCAGAAAGACTTCTCCGTCTATGCTAACCGCATGGTTGACGTAATCAAGCATGTCCGCGAATGCTTCCCCAATGCCGATATCATCATGATGGGCATCGGCGACCGTGGCGAAAAGAAGGCCGGAGAAGTTCATTCTATGACCTCCGCACCCTACATGGTTACTGCACAAAGGGATGCAGCCCGACGTGCTCGCTGCCTGTTCTACGACACACGTGAGTCAATGGGAGGCGAAGATGCCATTGTAAAATGGGTCGCTGACGGTCTTGCCAATAAGGATTATATCCACCTCACACACTCCGGAGGTAAGAAACTCGCTGAGCCACTCTTTAACGCGATAAAGACCAATATTGGTAGATGAGATTTCTCCCGAAAATAATGCTTATAGGCTCGCTTGCCCTGATTGCAGGGCAAGCGGCCTTGGCTTTTCCTCAGCATTCATCGGAAGATATTGATGATGAAGCCAATGTACGCGAGGATTCTGTGGTTATAGAGGGTTGGGAATTCGAGGATTTTGAGGTTAAGATTCCTCGATTCATAAAACTCAAAAGTAACCGGATTGAATTCAACGGAGCCGATTGGAGCTCCTTGAGGAGGAGATTGAAACAAGCCGACTCTCTGCCATTTTCCATTGTTCATATTGGCGATAGTCACCTCCAAGCGGACATATCCACAGGCTATACGCGCCAGCAAATGCAATTTGATTACGGTGACGCCGGACGTGGCCTTATTGTCCCCCTTAAACTTAGTCGTACAAACGAACCGGTGGACTACTTCTTCAAAAGCGACAACAGCTGGAGTCCACTTAAATTCATGAGCGCAAGTTGGCCACGTACCATGGGATTTACCGGAGCTTCATTGAAACCCAACGGTAATACAGTAACGATTAATGTAGGTAGCCGCGTTACAGATACGTATAGCACCTTTTCTGACCTCACAATCTTCCATAAAGGAGGAATCGAAATTGAAAGTGTTCAGCTTGATGATGGAACTGTAATCAACAATCCGGTGGTAGATTACAATCAGTCTCTCACACGTATTTATCTTCCCAAGGCTACGGGTAACGCGTCCGTAAAATTTTCAACGGATGAGTCATTCAGCCTTTTCGGTGCATTCCTTTCCGGTAATCGGCCCGGTCTTTTCTATAATGTTATAGGGAATAATGGTGCCACATATAATTCCTACAATCGCATTCCCGCAATGGGAAAAGGCGTTTCCGAACTCCATCCCGACTTAATTATAATCTCTCTTGGTACTAACGAAGCTTTCGGACGCGTTGACGAAGCTCGGATGATTGACTCCATTGACCGGCTTGTTAAAGAGTTGAAAAGATATAACCCTTCATCCCAGCTTCTGCTTGTTACTCCAATGGAATGTCAACGCAAAGGTGCCATAAACACCAATGTAAAAACCATTGCAAATATAATTCGCCAATATGGGCGCGATCATCATATAGCCGTTTATGACTGGTATACTATTGCCGGTGGTGATGGAGCTTCACACAAGTGGATATCAGATGGTCTATATGGAAGAGACCGAATTCACCACACCGTCAAAGGCTATCGCGTGCAAGGCTTCATGCTATACGACGCACTCACCCATGCTCTTGAAAACTAATTTACCTACACTTGATAATTCACTCGAGCCGTGAACACTGACAAACTACTTACACTTCTGCAGTTCGACAAAGCAAATCCACTGTTGTTCAATTCAGGTCTTTTCCTCCTCCTGTTTTGCGCATTTATATTAATTTACCAACTAATGCGCAAATATCATAAGGCAAAAATGGTGTTTGTCATCCTGTTTTCGCTTTATTTCTATTACAAATCATCTGCCGAATATTGCTTTATTCTTCTTGGTGTTTGTATAAGTGACTACCTTCTCGGCCAATTGCTCGGAGAATGCCACAAACGTTGGCAACGTCGCGGAGTTGTTTGGATCAATGTTCTGATGAACATTGGAATGCTTGTCTATTTCAAATATCTGAATCTTATTTACGAAACATTCTGCAGCATTACAACTCAGGATTTTGATGCCTTCAACATTATTCTCCCGGCAGGTATTTCGTTCTTCACATTCAGGTCAATCAGTTACATTGTCGACATATATAGAGGGCATATCTCGCCTTGTCGCGACTTTCTGTCCTATACATTCTACCTCACATTCTTTCCTCCTCTCCTTGCCGGACCTGTTGTTCGCGCCAAAGATATGCTTCCCCAAATTGAAACAAATCCTGTAGCAGACAAAGCAATGGTTAGCGAGGGCCTCTTCCTGATAATGTGTGGTCTGGTGAAAAAAGTTATCGTAGCTGATTTCATTAGCCAAAATTTTGTTGATAGAATATTTGATAACCCTGCGCTGTACAGCGGTTTTGAGAATATGATGGGTATGTATGGCTTCATCATCCAACTTTATTGCGACTTTTCCGGCTACAGCGATATGGCAATTGGAATAGCATTGTTACTCGGTTTCAGATTCCTTGACAACTTCCAAGCGCCCTTCAAGGCTCAAAATCCTACCGAATTCTGGCATAGGTGGCACATCTCTCTTTCATCATGGCTGCGCGACTACGTTTATATTCCCTTAGGTGGCAACCGTTGCAGCAAAGTGCGCCACCATGCTAATCTTATGACCACAATGGTAGTCGGAGGGTTGTGGCATGGAGCTTCTTGGATGTACATGATATGGGGAGCTCTTCAAGGAGTCTTTCTTACCGGCCACAAAATTCTTTCTCCCAATGCCGGTCGCAACTCCCATACCGTTTCGGAAACTCCACGCTGGCGTGTTGCGCTTAACATATTCATCACGTTCAACCTCCTGGCCATAAGTTTCGTTTTTTTCCGTGCACGTTCACTTGACACTGTGAAAGATATGGCCATACAAGTATTTACAAACTTCCATCTATCTGTTGCGCCACAATTTTTCTCTGGTTACCTGCTAATAGTGCTTGTGATGCTCGGTGCGCTATTGATGCACTTTGTCCCAACGCGCTGGACCGGAACCCTGAAGAAAAAATACGAGCAAACTCCCCTATTGGTTCAGGCCATAGTCTTGGCTTTAGTTATTTTCGTGGTTATTCAGGCTCGCCAAAGTGACATAATGCCATTCATATATTTCCAATATTAAATACAATGGATTAAAAATCCGATTCCCAAAGCACAATATTCTCGGCGGTTGATCGACGTATGTCTATCAGCCGCTGATTGCTTGAACCTCGAAACAGAAGTGATGTGTTGCGTAGCGATTCAACAAATGGGCCGTCAACAAGAACGTCAACCATATCTACCAAACGCTTCATTTCATCCTGTACTTGCACCTGTTCGTAAAGGAAACCGGTGTAGCACCATATTGATAATCCCATCTCTTTTATACCCTTTACCAAATGAATCAATTTTGAGGCTTGTAATAGAGGATCACCTCCCGAAAGAGTCACGTCAAAGCCTTCGCGTTTTATTCGGGCCAGCAGCTCCCTTACCTCCATATCATGCCCTGCGGAGGGATCCCAAGTCGAGGGATTATGACATCCCGGACAGCGATGATTGCATCCGGCAAAATAAATGGATGTACGGAAACCGGGACCATCGACTGAGGTCCCGGCAACTATTTCTACCACGCGTAAACGTGTGTCAAGTTCACTTTCTGAAAGTGGCATAATGATAGCTTCCTTATTATTTATGTACTACTCGGTCATTAAGCTCTGCAAGCTTCGCACTGTTCCAGCGATCAGTTGTTCCCACGAGATAGCCTGTGATGCGTTGGAGCTTATCAATATCATGCCCTCCACAGCATGGACATTCTTTCAGCCCTTCCGTAGCATCCTCGTAACCGCACGTCATGCAGCGGTTACGATTGTGGTTAACTGAGCAGTAGCCCATATTGTTTTCATCCATCAAATCCACTATCTGAGCTATTGCTTGCGGATTGTGAGTTGCATCGCCATCTATTTCCACATAGAAAATATGGCCCCCTCCCGTCAACGCATGATACGGAGCTTCAACTTGTGCCTTATGGCGCGGTGAGCAATGATAATAAACCGGAACATGGTTGGAGTTGGTATAGTAATCTTTATCGGTCACCCCTGCAATTATGCCGAAACTTTTGCGGTCTTTTCGAGTAAATTTACCTGAAAGTCCTTCGGCCGGAGTCGCCAGTACAGAGAAGTTATGTTTATACTTCTCGCTGTACTCATTAACGCGGGTGCGCATATGTTCTATAATCTTAAGTCCAAGCTTCTGTGATTCCTCACTTTCTCCATGATGCTTTCCGGTCAGAGCGACAAGACATTCAGCCAACCCTATAAAACCTATGCCCAACGTTCCTTGGTTAATGACACTCTCAATGGTATCGGTGGGACGCAATGATTCTGCTCCGTTCCATAGCTGCGACATCAACAACGGGAACTGTTTTGCCAAAGCAGTTTTCTGGAAGTTGAAACGGTCACACAACTGTCGGGCAGCCACGTCCAAAATTTCATCAAGTTTTTCAAAGAAACGTTCAATGCGCTTCTGCTCATCATTTATGGACATGCACTCGATGGCAAGCCGCACAATGTTTATAGTTGAAAAGCTTATGTTACCACGACCTACGGAAGTTTTTTCACCGAAACGGTTCTCAAACACTCTTGTACGGCAGCCCATTGTAGCAACCTCATAGAGATATCTTTTGGGATCATCTTGGCGCCATTTCTCATGACGGTTGAATGTGGCATCAAGATTCACGAAATTAGGGAAAAAGCGACGAGCAGTGACCTTGCAAGCTAATTTATACAGATCGTAGTTGGGATCCTCAGGAAGATAATTTACTCCACGTTTCTTTTTCCATATCTGGATAGGGAATATAGCAGTGGCGCCGTTACCTACACCCTCCATTGTTGAGTTGAGCAGTTCGCGAATTATACAACGTCCTTCCGCCGAAGTATCCGTACCGTAATTGATTGAACTGAACACCACCTGATTTCCACCTCGCGAATGGATAGTATTCATGTTATGAATAAAAGCTTCCATAGCCTGGTGAACGCGACTCACGGTTAGGTTCATAGCATGCTGGACAAGTCGTGCCTCACCTTCAAGTGAATCAAGCGGGCGATTAACATAGTCTTCCACAGGTTCGGTGTGCCATTTTGTCAGGTCTGTGCCTGTTAGGGCCTGCACCTTCTCAAGTTCCTCGCAGAATGAGCTTCTCACGTAGGGAGCAAGATAGAAATCAAAGGCGGGAATAGCCTGGCCACCATGCATCTCATTCTGAGCCGTTTCAAGTGAGATACAGCTTATCACACTTGCTGTTTCAATACGTCGCGCAGGACGTGACTCACTATGTCCGGCTTGAATACCTTTGGCCAAGATCCGATCAAGAGGATGTTGCACGCAAGTCAAGCTCTTCGTTGGATAGTAATCCTTATCATGTATATGTAGATAACCTCCCCTTACAGCATCGCGGGCTTCCTGAGAAAGAAGATAATCATCAACAAAGGGTTTAGTTGACTCACTGGCAAACTTCATCATCATTCCTGCCGGCGAGTCAGCATTCATATTCGCATTCTCACGAGTCACATCGCTGTTCTTAGCCTCAATGATTTCCAAAAAAATGTCGCGTGTCTTCGCTCTGCGGGCTATGCTCCTCTGGTCCCGATATGCAATATAACGTTTTGCCACCTCCTTACGGGGGCTATTCATAAGTTCCAATTCAACACGGTCCTGAATCTCTTCGACAGTCATACGTTCGGGACCTGAACATCCTATCCGATCCGCAATCTGTTGAAGCAACGCCTCGTCTGAACCCTCTTCCGTATGGAGCATTGCCTTGCGTATTGCGCCCTTGATTTTTTCTTCATTATAGCCTACTATGCGGCCATCGCGTTTAACAACTGTCTGTATCATTGTGTTGCTTTGACTTTTCGTGAATTCAATTATAATTTGTCCATTAGTAATAGGAACTTTTCACTTGCAAAGCTACACATTCTTTACAGAAATGGCAAATCTTTGTTCAATTATTTTCCAAATAATTTTGCTTTTTGGAAAACTTGGGCCTCGCTTTACAAAAGATAGTTTTATGTATATCTTCTAATTAGATTATATTATTGGAAAACTTCAGCCTTATCTTAAATTGTAAGTATTTTCTAATCATACACTCTTTAGACTCAATCATACTTTCAACACTGACATACAAAACAAGAAAAGGCTTCCGACATTAATCGCAAAAGCCCATCCCTTGTAATCGTTCTTAAACGATATATTTTGGAGAATAAACTACTCCTGAAGGGGGAGTTCGTTTAATTGTTCAATATAATCAAGAAGATTTTCTCGACCGGCTCCGGTTTCTGATGAAGTGACAAAGACAGGCGGTAATTCTTCCCACTGCTCAAGAAGCCGAGTGCAGTACGATGCAACATTGCGGTCAGCAGCCTGGCGTGACAGCTTGTCCGTTTTTGTAAAGACAATGCTGAATGGGACACCATTTTCACCAAGCCACTCAAAAAATTCCATGTCAATTTTCTGAGGCTCATGACGCGAATCGATAAGAACGAATAGATTCGTCATCTGCGGCCTGCGGAGTATATACCCTTCAATTATTCGCTGCAACTGTCCGCGACTCTCTTTGCCCCTGCGCGCATAACCATAACCTGGAAGGTCAACAATGTACCACTTGTCATTTACCAAAAAGTGATTTATAAGCATCGTTTTCCCCGGCGTAGATGAAGTCATGGCCAGATTTTTCCGACCTGTAAGCATATTGATAAGAGATGACTTACCGACATTTGACCGGCCTATGAATGCATATTCATGGCGAACATCCTTTGGACATTTATCAACATTTGAATTGCTTATTACAAAGCGTGCGGAGTTTATAATCATGACAGTGTATGTTTTTAAGAAAGGACAGCCGGACGATAAGCCGGGTTATGTCAGTGCTCTTCAACGGCCGGCATTGCTGCCAAACCGGAGCGCGTTTCGTCATTTATCTGAGTCGTGTGTTACCACACGGCTTTAGCAGCCTACCCCCCGACAATGGGCGAGCAACCCTTGAATGCCGGTATACTTGGCCTTGCAACCCATAAGACGTGCGGCACGATATATCACTATACCATCCGGTGAGCTCTTACCTCACCTTTTCACCCTTACCTTGAGCGCTATTAACAAGGCGGTTATTTTCTGTCACGCTACTCTACCGTTACCGATAGCTTCCCGTTAGGAAATATGGTGCTCTATGTTGCCCGGACTTTCCTCACGCCGCAATGATGTCGGCGAGCGACGAAATGCCCGGCTGTCCGTTATGCAAAATTAATGTATTTAAGTTAACCAACAAAATAAATATCTACTTTTCGCCCCACCTTGAACGCAGAGGCCAACGTGAAGTGTGAAGCAATAATCTGAGCGAGGTCCCATAGCTAAAGTAGGACCAGATCCAATCAATCAGCACAGAGATTTTATTACGCATACCCAGTATGGAGAGCAAATGAATGAACATCCATGTAAGCCAAGCAATAAAACCCGAAAGGTGGACTTTGCCAATGTCTGCCACCGCCATATCTCGGCCTACAGTAGCCATTGTTCCTTTGTCGCGATACACAAACGCTTTCCTAAATTCACCGGCATTCAATTGATCTGCCAGCAACCGACCCTGTTGAAGGGCAACTTGGGCCAGTTGGGGATGTCCATGCGGGCAATCTTTTGTTTCCATCAGCGCCATATCACCAAGAGCGAAAACGCCATCCAGACCTATAACCCTATTATATTCGTCCACTTTCATGCGGTAACCTTTGCCCATCACTTCCTGCATTGTGCCTTTCATACTTATCGGTTGACCTGTCACTCCGGCGGTCCATATCACCATCCCGGAATAAATCTCACTACCATCGGACAGAGTGACTACATTGTCAGAATATTGAGTCATGAGACTATTGAGCCGAACTTCAACCATAAGCTTTTTGAGATATTTCTGGGCCTGCCGCTGTGACTTCTCACTCATGGCAGCCATAAGTGTGCTTGCACCCTCAAGCAGAGTTATGCTCACCTCTTCTTGTTTTATAGTGGGATACTCACGAGGTATAATAAATCGTTTCAATTCTCCCAAGGCACCGGCCACCTCTACACCAGCGGGCCCACCACCTACAACTACAAAGCTCAAGAGCTTACGGCGTTCATCTGCCGACTTTGCAATAGCGGCTCGTTCCAGTCGGTCAAGAATCTCATCACGTGTACGAATAGCCTGCGCTGTGCTCTTCATTGTGTAGACATACTTGATGAGCTCAGTATTCCCGAAAAAATTATTGGTAGTCCCGGCTGCAACAACAAGCTTGTCAAAACTTAATGTTTCATACTGAGTCTTCACAGTGCGCTTCATGAAGTCAATGCTTTCGACTTCTCCCAAATGGAAATTTATACCTTTAGCCCTCCCCCTCCGAATTTCTCTTCGGAACGGGAAGCAAATACTACCCGGCTCAAGCCCACTTGACGCAATCTGGTAGAACAGCGGCGGAAAACTATGGAAATTGTTTCGGTCAACAAGCGTAACATCGAATTTGCGCTTGTCAATATGTTTTATGAAATTAAGGCCGGCAAAGCCGCCTCCTATAACTAATATTCGCTCTCGCATAACTATCGTTGATTTTAGTACGGCATACTAAAACAACGAATAATCCGAAAATTTGGTTTTATAATAGCAGAAAAGAGGCCGCTCTTAAGCGACCTCTTCTTAGTAGCGGGGGCAGGACTCGAACCTACGACCTTTGGGTTATGAGCCCAAC
>CAJUSN010000103.1 GCA_910589095.1 uncultured Muribaculaceae bacterium | reverse complement strand
TGAGTGACGTGACTGTTCTTTTGCTTACTTTCTTCATGTTGACTTCTACCTTCCTTCAGAAGGAACCTGTGACAGTGCTTACACCGTCGTCGGTTTCTGAAACGAAGGTACCTACCGCCAACCTCGCGCAGGTCTTGGTGAGCCCCGAGGGCAAGGTGTTCATCTCTATAGCAGGTGAATCCGATCCCAACGTGGCAGGCGGAGAATGGGCCACCGAACCCATCCGCAAGGAAGCGCTGAGAAACGCTGTGGCTGAATACAACAAGACCCACAACCCCGATATCCAGCTTACTGAAGGCGAACTTGAAACCTTCTCTAAACTCGGTACTTTCGGCGTTCCTTTGAAGGACATGAAGAAATTCCTGGCAATGTCTCAAACAGATCAGGACAAGTACATCTCTGACATGTCGAACGCAGGAGTCGGAATTCCTATCGACGATAACAAAGATCTCCAGAAACCCAACGAATTCCAAATCTGGATGCGTGCCATCTATTCAGCCGGCAACGAAAATCTCCAGAGCCAGATGAAGAAGGGTGAAGGTATCGCTGTTAAAGCTGACAAGGACACTCCTTACTCCACAGTTCACCATGTGCTCGACAACCTCCAGACTCTCAAGATGAACCGCTTCAGCTTGATGACTGCACTTAAAACCGAACAGGATTAATCATTATGGCACAGATTGAACAATCAGACAAGGGCGGCAAAAAGAAAAAAGGCGCCCAGAAAAAGATGGCTATCCATGTGGACTTCACGCCCATGGTGGATATGAACATGCTTTTGATTACATTCTTTATGCTCTGTACCACCATGATCAAATCCCAGACACTCCAGATCACCCTTCCTACCAATGAGAAGGTTGAGCAGTCCGAGATGAACCAGGCTAAAGAATCTGAAGCCATCACCCTTATTGTTGATACCGAACGCGACGCCGAAGGTAACATCAAGAAGGATGAAAACGGCAAACCCCTGAACATCGTTTACTACTATGAAGGTAAGCCCGAAGTGACCAACGAAACAATCGACGCTGCAAGCGGTCTACTTAAGACCAACAAACTTCAGCAAGAAGCTTTCGTGGGTAATGAAGGTAACATTCAGCGTGGTATCCGCAAAATCCTCCACGATCGTAACACCGCTGTTCTTAAGAAGATCGAAGCTTTGAAGGCCGACTGGCGTGCTAAGAAGTTCTCTTCCAACAAGGACATCAACGACAGTATCTATCAGGCAAAAGCCAAAGAGATCCGTAACGACTCTACGCTTACCCGTCCTGTTGTTGTGATCAAGGCTACACCTAACGCTTCTTGGGAAGGCCTTATCAGCGCTCTTGATGAAATGCAGATCAATCAGATTTCACGTTATCAGATTGATAACATGAATAACATTGACTCACTCATGGTTATTGACTACGTGGCCCGTCACAAGAAATGATGAATGATTTTATATGTTGAATCCTAAAATCTGAAAGAAATTATGGCAAAAGATGTAGATCTTTCATCAAAAGAGTGGCGTGACCTTGTATTCGAAGGCAAAAACCAGGAATATGGTGCGTATGAACTCCGCGCCAATTCAGTGAAGCGTCACAATCGCGCTATGATCGTGATTATCCTCGTGCTCGCACTCGTTGCTATTCTCGGTGTTGTTGTTAACACTGTGATTGCAGCTGCTGAAGCTCGTCCAGAGGACGAAAATGAGCAGGCTCTCGTGGAAATGGCCACCGATGCAGCTGAAGAGGAGACCCCTGAAGAAGAACCTCAGAAGTATGAGGAACCCGAACAGGAAGTTATCAAAGAAGAACTTCTCAACACTGTGAAGCTTACCGAAATCGCCATTATGGAAGATGATAAGGTAACTGAACAGATCAAGAACCAGGATGAACTGAAGGAAGATGATACCGCCGTAGGTGCTAAGAATGAAGACCGCGGTGTGGATGACATCATCAAAGCTGAGGAACATAAAGACGTGGTTGTTGTTGAAGAAGTGAAACCTGCCCCTCCCGTTGAAAAGAAGGAAGATGACAACAAGGTGTTCACCTCTGTTGAACAGATGCCGGTTTATCCCGGTGGCGAAGCTGCTCTTCTGGCCGACGTAAGCAAGAATATCCGCTATCCGAGCGTTGCTCAGGAAAACGGTATCGAGGGTAAGGTCGTTGTTCAGTTCGTTGTGACCAAGACCGGTCAGATTGGCGAAGTTAAAGTGGTTCGTGGTAAAGACCCCGACCTTGACAAAGAAGCCAAGCGAGTTGTGAAGACTCTTAAGAAATTCACACCCGGTAAGATGAATGGTAACGCAGTGAACGTTTGGTACACACTTCCCATCACCTTCAAGCTTCAGAAATAATTCTGTCTGAACTCTCTCGGTTACTCAGTTAACCGATGATATAATCCCTTAAGCGGGCAGCTTCATTATTGAGGCTGCCCGCTCTGTTTCTTTTTTAATTCACAGGTTTTGTGCGCTCTTATGAACCTTTTATCGGGCCGAAACGTACTACTTTATGATTGGAAGGTATTCAATCAAGTATTACTACTACAGCTTAATAACAATGAAAAGCAGAATTGACAGCAATCAGGTGAGCGGGCTTGCCAAAGATATCTATGATGCAGTGGTTTATTACATCATGCATTTTCAGGATTTTGAAGGTAATGTGCAACTTCAGATAAATGATGAGGATTATTCGGTTGCGTTAGCCGACCCGGAGCAGGATCTCCCCAACTGTGATTACTTTGAAGTTAATAAACTTTTGATAGATTCCCCTGAGGGTTTAGCTCCTGATGATGAGGCAATAGCTACGTTGGCAGCCGGATATTACGTCAATAGTTGAATATGAGTTGCAACCTATTAGGCTTTGGTGATTATTGATGACAAAAAAGGACCTCAGTGAGGATCCTGGCATGAACTGTGGCAGTTGGGAGTTATCCAATATCAGTTTCTATTCCAGTTTCTTTTTTGCCGATAGCTGAAGGGACCATTAAAGCGCTTATCTCCCAAAGAATATAGAGGGGCAGGAACACTATCGACAGGGTCAGAGGGTCGCCGGTTGGTGTTATGAGGGCAGCTACAATCAATAGCGCTACGATGGCGTGGCGTCTGTAGCGTTGGAATACGCTGCGGTTAATAATGCCTAATCGCCCTGCAATCCATGCCGCAACCGGGAGTTCAAACGTAAGTCCCATTATTAGGGTAAGACCGGTGAAAGTGTCGATGTATGAGTCGATCGATATTACATTCGGGATTAATGAACTCAGTTGATAGCCTGCAAGGAAACGCAATGTGAGGGGGAAGACAATGAAATAGCTTACACATGCTCCTGTGTAGAACATCAACATTCCGGCCGATAAAGCGGCCCGACCTGCAAGTCTCTCTTTTTTGTATAGGCCAGGTGTTATAAATTGCCATATAAGGCACAGTAGAGCAGGAGCGCATACCACGGCAGCCAGCCAAAATGAGATGGATAAATGAATCATCAACTGTGAAGCGAGGTTGATGTTGATGAGTTCTATGGTTGACATCCGTACTGGGGTCATGTCACCACCGATTACTTCTGTGGCAGAGTCCAAAAGTCGGTACGTAGGGAAGTCGGGGCGACACGGCGCGAGAATTACCTTGTCAAAAATCTCAGGCATAACGAAAAATAGCAGAGCAGTAGCGGTGGCCATTAGCAGGGCCGCGCGGATAATGACATTGCGCAACTCATCAAGATGATCCCAGAAGGACATCTTGCCTGGATTCTGAATTGATGTTTTTTGGCGACTGTCAGCTGCCCGCATGTCGATATGTGCCTACGGGGTCTTTACGGGTGAGATCTGTTATTTTTCTGTGTTATCCTTGGGCTCAGAAGAGCCGGAAGAAGTGATTTCATCATTTACCTCCTTCATGCCCTGGCGGAAACTGTTTATTCCTTTGCCTATACCGCGCATTAGTTCGGGAATTTTGCGGCCACCGAAGAGGAGCAGAATAACAAGCGCAATTATTATGATTTCGCTACCGCGAAGATTTCCTAAAAACATGGGGATGAGAGTGAGGTTCATAGGCGCGTAATTATTTTTAAGTCGGGTGTATATTCCGTTGCGGCCATGTCCGGATTGCATAACGGTTTAAAGGCCGATAATCGGTGAAACTCAAAGGTTTGAGCGTCAATAGTGCAAATTTACGAAAATTATTGTAACTTTGCATTCAATTAAACAGCAAATTTCTTAACCTGTCAAAATAAAACAGTTAAAAATGAAAGCATTCGTATTTCCCGGTCAGGGAGCCCAGTTTGTTGGAATGGGCAAAGACTTGTACGATACCAATGAAGAGGCTCGCGCCATGTTCGACAAAGCCAATGAAATTCTCGGCTTCAACATCACCGAGATTATGTTCAACGGTACCGACGAGGAATTGAAGCAAACTAAGGTGACTCAACCGGCAATCTTCCTTCATTCCGTAATTCTTGCCAAAACCCTTGGCGAAGAGTTCAAGCCCGATATGGTGGCCGGTCACTCTTTGGGTGAATTCTCAGCACTTGTAGCTGCCGGTGCACTCACCTTCGAAGATGGTCTGAAGCTCGTGTCGGCTCGTGCTCAGGCCATGCAGAAAGCTTGCGAACTCAAGCCTTCCACAATGGCTGCTGTGCTGGCGCTTCCCGATGAAAAAGTAGAGGAAATCTGCTCGGGAGTTGACGGCGTGGTAGTATGTGCCAACTACAACTGCCCCGGACAGATCGTTATATCAGGTGAGGTTGAAGCCATTGATGCAGCTTGCGAAAAGCTTCTTGCTGCCGGCGCCAAGCGCGCTCTCAAGCTCAAGGTAGGTGGAGCTTTCCACTCTCCCTGCATGGAGCCCGCACGTGCTGAACTGGCTGAGGCTATCGAACGCACGGTTGTTTCGGCTCCTGTTTGCCCGGTTTATCAGAACGTGGACGCCAAGCCTCACACCGATCCTAAAGAGATCAAAGAAAACCTCGTGGCTCAGCTCACCGCTCCTGTCCGTTGGACTCAATCAGTGAAGAATATGATTGCCGATGGAGCAACCGAGTTCGTGGAACTTGGTCCGGGTAAGGTGCTTCAGGGTCTTGTTTTGAAGATTGACCGCAGCGTTGCCACTTCCGGCCGTCAATAATACGTAAACACGTTATAAAGCATGAGCCCCGACACTTCTGAGAGTGTGCGGGGCTCTTTTTTTGTTGCTTGTATTTGTTTAATCCGGATTCTCGGCACCGTAAACTTCCTGCTTGATTTCCCGAGCAAGGTCGGATAAGTTACCTATATCACCGTAAGTCATCAGCTGTAGCCTCACCGGATTCAACCCCGGGGCATAGGGAGGCTGAATATAGTCGAAATCTTTGTGCAGTTTGAACCCGCATCGTGAGTAAAATCCTATGCGACGGTCGGCCATTGGTTCGCTTCCGGCCGGCTCTACTTCAAGAATGACGGGAGAATTACCACGTTCGGCGCAGAACCGTTTTAAAGCCATGGCGCCGAGTCCATGAGAGCGCATTGAAGGAGATATGGCGAAGTGTTCCACATATATGCCTCTTTTGAGTTTCCACCAAGTGATGAATCCAGCCGGTTTTCCGGCAGAACGCAACAGTGTGAAACGAAACATTTGCGAAGTATTGGTCATATTTTCTATCTCGGACCATGGACGGCGTTCATCCACAGGAAATGAGTTGACGTACAGTTGCTCGATCTGAGCCGGAATTCTGTTCGCATTGCGGATAATGGATGAGGATAGCGTGTGGTATTCGGTCAACTCTCTCAGAGGCTTGAACAGTAGCATCGGGAGGAGGAAGGCTCCAAGGGTGTCGGCTATCAGATCGGCCCATTCCGCACCACGCCCCATTGACATTGCACCTTGAAGCAATTCTATCCCTCCGCCTATGGCCGAGGCTATTGTCGCGCAAATCAATAGCAAAGGCATTGAGATGTGCCGGCGGTATCGCGCGACATCAAATAGCATCACTGTCGACAGGGTGCCGAACATTATTGCGTGGACAGCTTTGTCAATGTTGGGTATGTTGACTGACGGTACGTCAGAGGAAGGCATTAGGGTTAGTACGGCTATTATTGAAAAAATCAGGGCCGTGGCGCATCCCACAGGGATGGAGTCTATAAAATTCAGAAGTTTACGATTCATGGGTGCAAAGGTACGAATTTTTATATTGAAAATGTATGTGGTGATAAACACTTTGCGCTAAGAGTGCGGGATATGTTTTAAATGATAATAAAAACGGGATGAAAACTTTCAAATTGACAGGAAAAAATGTAAATTTGCATCAGAATAATCGTATTTGCCTGCTTGGCTCGGTGGATGGAACAAATGATTCGATACGCATTAAAACTCAAACGGGATTGTGATTGTTCTATTTTTGATTGTTTAAAAATTAATTAAATTGGCAAAAAAAGCACAATTCGCATCCAAGATAGGAATGGTTGCGGCCACTGTCGGTTCGGCTGTTGGTCTCGGCAACATCTGGCGTTTCCCTGCCGAGGTACAGTCCAATGGTGGGGCAGCATTTCTCATAGTGTATCTCCTTTGCGTGATAATTCTTGGCATTCCGGTGATGCTGAGTGAGTTTGCAATCGGTCGCGCCGGCAGGAGCGATTCAGTTGGCGCGTTTAAGAATTTGGGCGCACGTAAAGGCTGGTGGTTTGTTGGTGGTTTGGCAATATTGGCGAGCTACCTCATACTGTGCTTCTATATGGTCGTTGCCGGCTGGACATTCGAATATTTATGGCAATCGGTGACAGGTGGTCTTTTTGAGGTGGCGTCGGAAAACGTTTCGCTTCATGCCCACTATGTTGGTCGTATGGATTCCTTTATCACGCAGCCTGTTGCACCACTCGTAAACACTTGGATTATGATACTTATAAATCTGGGTGTTTTACTCGCAGGGGTTCAGAAAGGGATTGAACGGATGTCAAATGTCATGATGCCGGTGCTGTTTCTGATCCTGCTGGTGTTCATTTTCGTGAGTCTGTCCCTTCCAGGTGCAGGGGATGGGGTGAAGTTTTTCCTAAGTCCGGATTTCTCTAAAATCACGCCCGGGGTTGTGCTCAATGCTCTTGGCCAGGCGTTTTTCTCCCTAAGTCTCGGAATGGGTATCCTGATCACATATTCGAGTTATTTCCCAAAGAGCGCCAATCTAACTCGCACGGCCGTGACTGTGGCCGGTTTGGATATGCTGGTGGCTTTGATGATGGGGTTGGTGATTTTCCCGGCTGTGACCTCTTTCGGGCTCGGAGGTGAGGAACTTCGCGGAGCCGCGCTTGTTTTTATCACTCTTCCCGAGGTGTTTGAGCAAATGTCACTTACCCGATTCTGGGCCATACTGTTTTTCCTGTTGCTCACAGTGGCCGCTCTTACTTCCACAATTTCCATTGCGGAAGTTTCGGTGGCTTTCATCCGCGACCGTTTCCATCTTAAGCGGTGGAAAGCTTGCATGGTAGTGCTGGTTCCGCTGTTTGCGCTGAGTGCCCTTTGCAGTTTGTCGCTCGGGCCGTTGAATGATATCCGCATTGTCGGTTTTAATATTTTTGATTTCCTTGATAATGTTGCCACTAACATCATGCTGCCCGTAGGGTCAATCCTACTTTGTATCTATGTGGGGTGGTTCGCTCCGAAGGGTCTGTTCCGGGGACAACTAACCAACGATGGTGGTTTACGTTCGGCTATGTACCGGCCGGTGCTTTTTGTGGTGAGATACGTGGCGCCCTTGCTCATCGCGCTGGTACTTGTGTCATATTTCCTATAAGTTTGCAAGCCTATGAATAAATTTACCTCCAATGAACGCAAGGGAGCCATAGCGCTTGTATTGGTTATGGCGCTTGTGGTGGGGTGTCTGGCCTTGAGCAGGAGGTCGCTAACATCACCGGAGCAACTTCCGGGCGCTCAGGTCGAGAATGCATCCTCGGCGCTGAGTTCTTCTGAATCAGGAGCAAGCTCCGATTCCTTAAAGTCAAAAAAAACGAAGTCCGCTAAGCGGAAAGCTTCCCAAAGGAAAAACACCGAAAAAACGAGTGGGTTAGAATCGGAAACCACACGTCACCGTGACTATCTTAACGAGAAAATAAATGAGTAAGAACACTCCGTTGCCATCAGAGCCTCGCGCTCAGTTTGCCACCAAAATTGGCGTGATAGCCACTGCCGTAGGCTCGGCAGTGGGCCTTGGCAACATCTGGCGATTTCCCTATGAAGCCGGCACTCACGGCGGGGGCGCTTTTTTGCTCTGTTACGTGGGCTTTATCTTTCTTCTGGGCATTCCGTTGCTTTGCGCTGAATTCCTTATAGGGCGTGCCACCCGCAGTAATGAAATCAAAGCTTTCAAAAAATTATCGCCTAAAGGCCGATGGTATTTCAACGGCTATCTCGGCATTCTTGCCTCCATTCTGATTTTGAGCTTCTATTCCGTTGTGGCGGGGTGGACATTGGAATATCTATGGTTATCGATGTCTGGTAGTATGACCGGAGATGCAGATATACTCCATGGACGCTTTGATGCCTTTATATCAGGCGATGTGCGACCGCTCATGTGGACTCTCCTGTTCTTGGCTCTGAATTATATAGTGGTGGCTCGAGGAGTGCAGAAAGGAATAGAGCGGATTTCCAATCTGCTGATGCCCGCAATGACGCTTCTTCTTGTGGCCTTTTGCATAAATTCGCTTTTCCTCCCCGGAGCGGCTGATGGATTGAGCTATCTATTTAGTCCTGATTTCTCAAAAATCACACCGCGAACGTTACTGAGTGCGATGGGGCAAGCATTCTTCTCTCTTAGTTTGGGATTGGGATGCATGCTGACTTACGGTTCCTATTTCCCGGCCTCCGCAAGGATTGGGCGAAGCGCAACAACAACCGCCATTCTTGACACCTTGGTGGCCGTTCTGGCCGGTATAATCATATTTCCTGCCGTTTTCACCTACGGGATTTCTCCTCAGGCCGGTCCAACGCTTGTGTTTGAGACGCTTCCGGCTATCTTCATGAACCTTCCGGGCGGAGTTGTGTGGAGCTTGTTGTTTTTCTTTCTGCTCTTCATGGCATCCATCACCTCCACTATATCCATGGGCGAAATATCTATAGCATGGCTTGTTGAAGAGCGGCGTTTGAATCGTAAGGTGGCCACGGCTATCACTGTGGGCTCTGCAATGGTGCTGGGC
>CAJUSN010000102.1 GCA_910589095.1 uncultured Muribaculaceae bacterium | reverse complement strand
GTATTGATACGGAGAACATCACCGCACTGCAAGGAATCTATACGAAACCTCGTGAGGGGAGCGATCCCGCTACGGCCCCTTTCAAAAATATTTATGGCGAGGGTACTCTTGATGCAAGTGGAGAAACAATGGAGGCCGTCAGTGTGATGAGTGATATGATAGGGATGTTCTATTATGCTCGCTCGCTTGATTTCCCATCCTTTGCTCCCGGCCACAGAATTGAAGTGCCTATAATAAAAGGTGGTGCGAGCCAACCGTTGTATATCACCTATCAGGGCGAAGCCACTTACAGCTACAATGGTTATACGGCACCGGCTTATGAGATTGTGTTTCAATATACCTACAACGGCGTGCCTGACCGATATCCGGTGACATGTCTTATTGATAAAAACAGTCGCGTTCCCGTGCAGTTCAAGGCCGACCTTGTGATAGGTCACATTGAAATGTGTTATGTACCATGATACAGCCTTTACCCTTTGAGGGTGACGAAACTTTTCCTATCTTTGCAACAGAAGATTTTTTACACACCATATTATAATAATGAAACAATCCTACGTTTTTCTCGCCGACGGCTTTGAAGAAATTGAAGCCATTGCAACTGTCGATGTGTTGCGTCGCGCCGGACTTGCTGTTTCTACAGTAAGCATCAATCCAACCGGAAGCGCCACCGGTGCCAAAGGTGTTACAGTAAATGCCGATCTCACTATCGATAATTTGCAGGCGGGTCCCGATACGGACTGGCTTATTTGCCCCGGCGGTATGCCTGGAGCCACCAATCTCTCCCAA
This sequence comes from uncultured Muribaculaceae bacterium, assembly GCA_910589095.1. Classification (GTDB taxonomy): domain Bacteria; phylum Bacteroidota; class Bacteroidia; order Bacteroidales; family Muribaculaceae; genus Paramuribaculum. Next base: position 8,355 of record CAJUSN010000102.1, on the reverse strand, counting down.
TGTGCCAAGCTTTCCGAACTGCTGTTGAATCACTATAAAGCAGGCGGACGTATCGCCGCAATCTGTGCAGCTCCGGCTGTGGTGCTCGCGCCGCTTGGAATCCTTGCTGGCAGAAAAGCCACTTGTTATCCCGGATTTGAATCAATGGTCAACGATGCCGAAATGACCGGTGAACCTGTTGTGGCACTTGACACCCTCGTGACGGGTAACGGTCCGGGCAACACTATCCCCTTCGCATTGGCCATAGCCGCAATATCATGCGGACCTGAAGTGGCTACCGAAGTTGGAGCCGGAATGATGTATCGCAAAAACTGATTAAGACTAATGGCCGCGGATAACATGGATTATCTGCGGCTGCTGTCTATTATATCTATAATATCCCCAATCATTGCCGAAATGTTAAAAAATCATTTCGGCGATGCGTTTTTCGGATAACTTTGCGTAATTTTGCCGCCGATATTTATTTAAGGGCGAAGTATGCCCTCATTCAAAACGATTTTCAAACGCACACCATAGTATGGCATCAATCAATAATCTCGTAATAGTGGAGTCACCGGCCAAGGCCAAGACGATTGAGAAATTTTTGGGGAAGGACTTCAAGGTAATGTCAAGTTGCGGTCACATCCGCGATTTATCCAAAAAGGATTTTTCAATAGGTGGCAATCACTCGTTTGAGCCCGAGTATGAGATTTCGCCTGACAAAACCGAGATTGTGGATAGCCTAAAGAAAGCTGCCCGACAAGCTAAAATGGTGTGGCTCGCTTCCGATGAGGACCGCGAAGGAGAAGCTATTGCCTGGCATCTTTATGAGGTTTTGGGGTTGAAACCCGAAAATACCCGTAGGATTGTTTTTCATGAGATAACGAAGCCAGCGATCCTTAATGCCATTGAGAATCCGCGCGACATAGATCTGAATCTGGTGGATGCCCAGCAAGCGCGCCGTCTTCTTGACCGCATTGTGGGTTTTGAGCTTTCTCCGGTGCTTTGGAAAAAAATCAAGCCGGCACTTTCGGCCGGCCGTGTGCAGTCTGTGGCGGTGCGTCTGATAGTGGAGCGCGAAAATGAAATCCGTAATTTCAAGTCGGAACCGTATTTTCGTGTGACGGCCCGTTTCTCCACTCCAGGAGGGCAACCTGTGAAAACCGAGCTCTCGCGTCGCCTGATGTCGGCCGATGAGGCCCGCAATCTTCTCTCGTCGTGCGACGGAGCGGATTTCAAAGTGCGAGATGTGACGGTGAAACCGGTGAAAAAGTCTCCGGCACCCCCGTTCACCACCTCCACACTTCAGCAAGAAGCAGCTCGCAAGCTTGGCTTCACCGTGTCACAGACCATGATGGTGGCTCAGCATCTTTATGAAGCGGGTCATATTACCTATATGCGTACCGACTCGCTGAATCTCTCAAAACTGGCACTTTCATCAATAGCTTCGGAGGTGGAATCGGTTATGGGCGAGAATTATCTCAAGGTGCGTCACTATCACACTAAATCAAAGGGGGCGCAGGAGGCTCACGAGGCAATCCGTCCCACATACATAGACAAGCATGATATTGAAGGAACACCTCAGGAGCGCCGTCTTTATGCTTTGATTTGGAAGCGTACGATAGCTTCACAGATGGCCGATGCCGAACTTGAGAAGACCACCGTGGAGATAGTTCCTGAGGGTAGTGCCGAAAGATTTATCGGACAAGGTGAGGTTGTGCGTTTCGATGGTTTTCTACGCGTGTATAGCGAGGGGACCGATGACGTTGCCACAGACATGCCTGAAGGGATGCTACCTGCCATGGCATCGGGCGAGGATATGGTCCTTGACGAGATGGTGGCAGCGGAACGTTTCACCCAGCATCCTCCCCGTTTCACCGAGGCCTCGCTTGTTAAAAAGATGGAGGAACTCGGTATTGGCCGACCTTCTACCTATGCCCCTACAATCTCGACCATACAACAGCGTGAGTATGTTGTGAAAAGCGATCTGGAAGGCAGCAGCCGAGAGTTCTTGACCATAACGCTCGCTGACGGTAAGGTCACAGAAACGAAGCAAACCTCAACAGTGGGTGCCGATAAGGGAAAGCTGATGCCGACGGATATAGGAGTTGTGGTCAATGATTTCCTTACCGAACACTTTCCAAATGTCCTTGACTTTAATTTCACCGCTGACCTGGAGGAACGCTTTGACCTTGTGGCCGAGGGACAGGCTCAATGGAAAAAAGAAATAGGCGAGTTTTATGATGTGTTCCATCCAGAGGTGGAGCGAGCCAATGAGATGCGACTTGAGCATAAAGTGGGAGAGCGAGTGCTTGGCACCGACCCCGCCTCCGGCAAGCCGGTATCGGTTAAAATCGGTCGCTTCGGACCTGTGGTTCAGATCGGGGAGAGCACCGATGAGGAGAAACCCCGCTTTGCTTCCTTGCGAAAGGATCAGTCAGTATTCGACATCACACTTGAGGATGCGCTGAAACTCTTTGAACTTCCCCGCTCGTTGGGCGAATTCGAGGATGCCGATGTGAGCGTTGCCGTAGGTCGTTTCGGTCCTTATGTCAAGCATGCCGGAAAATTCGTATCGTTGCCAAAGGGTGTTTCGCCCATGGAGATCACACTTGATGAAGCTGTGGAATTGATTCGTGCCAAACGTGAAGCCGACAGCAAGAAGGTGGTGAAACTCTTTGAAGAAGATCCCGAGTTGCAGATTCTTAACGGTCGGTATGGAGTTTATATCTCCTATAAGAAAAGCAACTACAAAATCCCCAAGACGGTTACCGACCCTGCGGCACTGACCATTGAGGAGTGCAGAAAAATCATAGAGGAGCAGGATGCAAAGCCGCGTCGCACCACCACGCGTCGTGCCCGCCGTTGACAATCTGTCAGCCTCACACAAATAAAACATAGAACCTCATAACCCCACGCTATATGCCTCGGAACTCATCTTCACGTTCGCAGCGCCCCCGCCGGGGTGGCTTTGCTCCGGAAGTTGTCAAGGAATATCCTGTCACAGCTCCTACCAAATTAATGGAACATCTTATTGCCTCGCTGCCTGACCGCAAACGCACCACAATCAAGCAGTTTCTTGCCCACAACCAGGTTGCTGTGAACGGCAAGCCTATCCGGCAGTTTGACCATGAGCTGGCAGAGGGTGACTCTGTGAAAGTGAACTTCACCCATGAGTTCAAGGTGTTCTACAACCGCAGGCTTAAAATTGTTTATGAGGATGAGCATATAATAGTGGTGAATAAGGGTTATGGACTGCTGTCCATGGGTAATGACAAAACGCCTGACGGAACAGCCTATTCAATACTGCGTGATTATGTGAAATGGTCAGATCCTCGCAATAAGATTTTCATTGTTCATCGCCTGGACCGCGACACATCGGGGTTGATGATGTTTGCCAAGACCATGGAGGCTAAAGAGCGTATGCAGCACAATTGGAATAATATGGTGCTGAACCGTACTTATGTGGCCGTGTGTGAAGGGCAGATGGAGGAAGAATCCGGCACTGTGCGCAGTTATCTTGTGGAGAATTCCCAGTTCGAGGTATATTCGACAGAAGATCCCGAGCAGGGTCAGCTTGCCGTAACGCGCTACCGCACACTGCAGTCAAGTGGGAAATTCTCATTGGTGGAACTTGAACTTGATACAGGCCGAAAGAATCAGATCCGCGTTCACATGTCGGATCTGGGCCATCCCATATCGGGTGACCGTAAGTATGGTGCAGTGGCTTCGCCCCTTCATCGTCTGGCTTTGCATGCCCGTACCCTGAGATTTGTGCATCCGGTCAGCGGGGAGCTGATGGACTTCTCCACACCCATTCCGGGCGGATTCCGCAAAATTACCTCCCGTTGATAACGGGTTCCGTAATCTTAGAACTGGAAATAGATAAAGGGGGCCACGTTCTCGCTCATAAATTCAATCACCAGCTGAACCACCACCAGGAAGAGCGCCAGTTTCACCATCCAGTTGGATCGGATGAACCAGCGCTGAGCCGCGTCGTACCATCGCGAAGGGAGCGAATGGCTTCCGATGATAATCACCATCATGATAACCCACACGTAGCGTACTTTCAGGAATGGCAGGGCGTAGTCAAAGCTGAAATTGGTAAAAATGTTGTTAAGAATCAACAGGGAGTCTTCCCATGATTCAGCGCGGAAGAATACGAAGAGGAGCGAGACATAGACCATGGTTACACTCCATGAAACGGCACGCACCAACCATGTGTCGGGCAGTCGGTCAAGCCAAGGCTTGCAAGCTTTATGTACGGCGAGGCCCACACCATGCATGGCTCCCCAAAATACAAATTTCCATGCTGCGCCGTGCCATAGACCGCCTACGAGCATAGTCAGAAAGTTGTTGATATAGGTGCGCAGTGTGCCTTTGCGATTGCCTCCGAGCGGGATATACACATAATCGCGCAGCCATGTCGAAAGGGAAATGTGCCATCGGCGCCAGAATTCCGAGAGGTTCTTGGACTTGTAGGGGAAGTCGAAGTTCTTCATCAGTTTGAAACCCATAATCATGGCTATACCTATGGCCATGTCGCTGTAGCCCGAGAAGTCGCAGTAAATCTGCATCACGTAGCCTAACAGTCCCATAAGGCTTTCAAATCCGGAGTAGCCCGTGGGGGAGAGGAAGATTAGGTCATTGTACTGGGAGATGTAATCGGCTATTATGGCTTTTTTCACCACGCCAATAATAATGAGCCAGAGTCCGAGATAGGTTTCACTTATGGTTGCGTGTCGGCATTGCCGGATCTGCGGGATGAAATAGTCAGCGCGGACAATGGGACCTGCAACGAGAGCCGGGAAGAAAGAGAGGAAGAAGAGATATTCAAGCCAAGTTGCTGTGGGTGCGAGCCGACCCTTGTATACATCGACAATATAGCTGATGGATTGGAACGTGTAGAACGAGATTCCCACGGGAAGGATAATGTCGAGTGGCTGGAAGTTGCCCTCGACCATTGCGTTCCAGTTCCACAGGAAGAAGTTGGCGTATTTGAAATAAGCCAAAATGCCGAGAGATGCTAACACTGAGACCGCCACACAAAGCTTTCTGCGCCATTTCTGTTTCTGCTTTACCAGCAGCTTGGATAAGGTCCAGTCCAATATGGATGTGCCTGTGAGGAGCAGGAAGAAGATGCCGGATGATTTATAGTAGAAGTACAGGCTGAACGCCGATACGAATATGATCATCTGCCACATTCTGTTGCGCAGCAGAGCATAGATGGGGAGGAATATGACAAACAGCAGCCAGAACAGTCCGCTGGAAAAAATCATGGGAGAGTTGGCTTCGTAGCGCAGAAGCTCGCCAAGGTTATGGAAAATGGTTGTTATGTCCATTGGAACATCATTTGGGAGGTGTTAACATTACTTGAGAAGCTGCACGGCCGGTGGCCTTTGTCGGTTTCTTCATCTTTATAGGATGGGCTGCATGGAGAGGCATCCAACGGGCAATACTGTCCACCCAAAGTGCCGCACTCTCATATGTGGGGTGTGCGCCATCTTTTTGACGGTCGAAGTGCATACCGTTGGAGAGGAAGAAGCATCCCGGAGCAGTGCAAGAAGCGATGAGATCATTGATGCCTGTGTCCTTTTTCCAGTTTGGGGGACCAATCCAGATGTAAGGAATATCGCCTATCTCCTTAAGAATCTTACGAACGTATTTTTCACGTGATTGGGCAATATCGCGGATGAAGAGCTCATTGCCGCCAAGGCTGATGAAAATGTAAGAGGGGTGATACTTTTTGATGAATTTCCGAAGGGTATCTCCCTCGGCCCACACCTTTGTTGAAGAACTGTACCATATTACGGAATTCAGAGTGTGGCCGTTCTCGTCGGCGTAGGCTGCCAGTCGGCGAGTGAGTCCTTCGAGCATTGAATCGCCGAAGATTAGGATGTTGTGGGATGTGGTGTCAGGCTTGGCTACCGCAACGGTGTCAGGATTCATCTTTTCAATCAATGAATCGGGACTTAGGGTAGCGGCTTCTTCGGGGGGTAATTCCGGCTCGCGAGTGAGACGTTCCGCAATGCCGGAAGTTTTGAGGGTGAGGCCCCCCGGTAAGTTAAGTTCATCACATAGCGAAAGCAGAGTGACAATGGCTAACGCCACTGCCAGAAGCGACCAAACGCCTGCAATATTTTTAGGTTTTCTTTTCATGGTGATAAGTGATGGCTATTCTCCAGTTACAAAGTTAAGAAAAAACTTTGAGATATGTTTATATATGTAAATAGGAAGTGATTTCGCCTCCATTTCTTCGGTCCTGATGCCCACATCTCCCCCTCATCAATGATGACAAATCTGCTCAAAATATTAATAAATCTTGCATTTGAAAAAGTTTAAATCACTTCTATGTGTGAATTTTTGGCCGTTCCGAAAAATATTAGCTATTTTTGTGGAAAGAATCGGCGAGAGCCATTCTGAGATAGAAATACCAAAACAAAATTCCAAAATACGAATACCTATGGCAACAAAACCATTCAAGTATCAGGAGATGTTCCCAATGTCGGCAGACACGACGGAATACTATCACCTGACTTCCGATTATGTGAAAGTTGAGAAATGGGGCGACCGCGAAATGCTTGTGGTGGATCCCGAGGCCCTTACCGTTCTGACCCGTCAGGCCACACATGACAACGCGTTCATGCTGCGTCGTGAGCACAACGAGATGGTGGCTAAAATTCTCCATGATCCCGAAGCAAGCGATAATGACAAGTTCGTAGCTCTCACAATGTTGCGCAACGCGGAGGTAGCAGCCAAGGGTCAGCTTCCGTTCTGCCAGGACACCGGTACAGCAATCGTTATCGGTAAAAAAGGACAAAATGTCTGGACCGGCGGTGGCGATGAGGAGAAGATTTCCAAGGGCGTTTATGATACTTACACCCAAAACAATCTGCGCTATTCGCAGAACGCACCTCTCAACATGTATGATGAGGTGAACACAGGTTGCAATCTTCCCGCTCAGATTGACCTCTATGCAGTTGACGGGGATGAATATAAGTTCCTTTATGTTGCCAAAGGTGGCGGCTCGGCCAACAAAACATATCTTTATCAGGAAACCAAGGCGCTGATCAATCCCAAAACCCTGGTTCCTTTCCTTGTGGAGAAGATGAAGACATTGGGAACGGCTGCTTGCCCTCCCTACCACATTGCTATCGTGATCGGCGGCACATCGGCTGAGATGAACCTTGCTACGGTTAAGAAAGCATCCGTGAAGTACTATGACAATCTTCCTGACCATGGTAATGAGCTTGGCCACGCATTCCGTGACAAGGAACTTGAGAAGGAATTGCTTGAGGCTACCCGCAAAATTGGTTTGGGTGCTCAGTTCGGAGGCAAATACTTTGCACATGACATTCGAGTGATCCGTCTGCCCCGCCATGGAGCATCGTGCCCGGTGGGTCTCGGCGTAAGCTGCTCCGCTGACCGCAATGTGAAGGCAAAAATCAATCGCGACGGTCTTTGGATTGAGAAACTGGATGCAAATCCCGGCGAGTTGATTCCTGAAGAGATGCGTAAGCAGGGCGAAGGCAACGTTGTTAAGATCGACCTCAATCGTCCTATGCCCGAAGTTCTTGCCGAGCTGTCGAAATATCCGGTATCTACCCGCTTGTCGCTCAACGGTACAATCATCGTTGGCCGCGATATAGCCCACGCCAAGATCAAAGAGCGTCTTGATGCAGGAGAACCAATGCCGCAGTATCTTAAGGATCATCCGATTTACTATGCCGGTCCGGCCAAAACACCGGAAGGAATGGCTTCAGGATCGTTCGGTCCTACCACAGCCGGTCGTATGGACCCCTATGTTGATCAGTTCCAGGCCGCCGGCGGTTCCATGATTATGATTGCGAAAGGCAACCGCAGCAAGCAGGTAACTGACGCTTGTCATAAACATGGTGGCTTCTACTTGGGTTCAATCGGAGGCCCGGCTGCCGTTCTGGCTCAGAATAGCATCAAGAAGGTGGAACTTCTTGAATATCCTGAACTTGGCATGGAGGCTATCTGGAAGATTGAAGTTGAGGACTTCCCCGCGTTCATCCTTGTTGATGACAAGGGTAACGATTTCTTCACTGAAATCTCACAAAAATGTGCTGGTTGTGCGCTGAATAACAAGTAAACCAATGGATTGCCGGCTTTGTTGTCGGTGATAGGATATGGCCTCGCGAAACGAATTAGTTTCGCGGGGCTTTTTTATGGCAAGCAGATGGAGGTGAGTGGGGCAATAAATCGAGGGCGCAAGGAACCCGGGGTTAGGGCTTTAGGGAGCTTAGGGAGGGATGATACAAGAACCCCCTTCAGGGCTTGCGGGGTATGGGACGAGACCGGGCCCTCGGTGATGGCTCCGCCATTACCGAGGACCCGGCTATGTGACAAGGT
>CAJUSN010000101.1 GCA_910589095.1 uncultured Muribaculaceae bacterium | reverse complement strand
CTGACCGCATCAAAGCTGAAGGCGAAGGTATCGGTCACATGTTCACCGAAAACGATTGGAACCGAGTGTCTATCTGCACTCTTGACTGATCTCATACTCTCATAACTGAAATTTAAAAGTAATGTGCCCCGGAGCTTCTCGCCCCGGGGCACTCTTTTTTAGGCCAATCCGAACAGTTACCGGGAATGCGTTTTTTGCTATTTTAACACATGCCTAAACCACTGAGTCATCGCTATTGCTTAACTTTGCACAAAACTATTATTGTAATGGAACCCAAAGTAAGCATTATCATGGGCAGCATTTCCGATCTGCCCGTTATGGAAAAAGCCGCCAAGTTTCTTGATGCCTTGGAAGTGCCTTTTGAAATGAACGCTCTTTCGGCTCATCGCACTCCGGCTGAAGTTGAAAAATTCGCTCTCTCGGCAAAGGGGCGCGGTATTCAAGTGATTATTGCAGGTGCCGGTATGGCTGCCGCTCTTCCCGGTGTGATTGCTGCCATGACTCCGCTGCCTGTGATCGGAGTGCCAATTAGCTCCACTCTTGAAGGTCGCGATGCTCTCTACGCTATTGTTCAGATGCCTCCGGGCATACCTGTGGCAACTGTCGGTATCGATGGCGGTATGAACGCCGGTATCCTCGCTGTGGAGATTCTTGCCCTCAGTGACCCGCAATTGGCGCAGCGCTATGACGGCTACCGTTCAAGCCTTGCTGAAAAGATAGTGAAGGTCAACAGTCAGCTCAAGGAAGTTAAATACAAATTTAAAACCAACTGATTAGCTAATGTCCGGTTATGTTCGCCGGCCCACAGTTGAAGTGCGTGTCGGCTCTACTGCCATAGGAGGTCAGAATCCTGTGCGCGTTCAGTCCATGGCTTCTGTATCGACCATGGATACCGTGGGGGCCGTGGCTCAAGGGGCGCGAATCATCGATGCAGGTGCTGAACTGCTGCGTTTCACCGCCCAGGGAGTGCGCGAAGCTGAGAATCTTGCCGAGATTCGCCTGAAACTCCGTGAAAGCGGCTATGATGTTCCCCTCGTTGCCGATATCCATTTCAATCCCCGCGCAGCTTTCGCCGCTGCAAAAAACGTGGAAAAAGTGCGCATCAACCCCGGTAACTTCGTCGATCCGGGTCGCACGTTCAAAAAAATAGATTTTACCGATGACGAGTACGCCGCTGAACTCCGTCGTCTTGAGGAGGCTCTTGTGCCGTTCCTTGAAGTGTGCCGCGAAAATGATACGGCCATTCGCCTCGGTGTCAACCATGGCTCGCTTTCGGACAGAATAATGAGTCGTTACGGCGACACTCCTGCCGGTATGGTGGAGAGTGCAATGGAATTTCTTCGCGTGTGCAAACGCCATGATTTCAACCGCGTGGTTATCTCCATCAAGGCTTCGAATGTTGTGGTGATGGTCACTACCGTACTTCTTCTTGTTGAAGCCATGGATCGCGAGGATATGCACTTCCCGCTTCATCTCGGTGTAACTGAGGCCGGCGACGGCGAGGATGCCCGCATCAAATCGGCACTCGGCATAGGCTCGCTTCTCGCTCTTGGTATAGGTGACACAATCCGTGTATCGCTCAGCGAGGACCCCGAATGTGAAATACCCGTTGCACGTGCCATTCTCCGTCACATTGACCGTATTGCCGCCGCTCCTTCTGTCATTGACGCGGCGCCTGATTATATTTCAAGCCTATGTCGCTCCGAGCGACGCCGTTCGGTTGCCGTTGGTGCGGTAGGAGGAGCAAACAAGCCTGTCGTTGTGGCCCGCGAGGCTGTGTCGGGTTCATGCTCTCCGGATGTTGTTCTGTCCGACACCGAATTACCCTATACATTTCTTAGCGCCGACGAAGTACTTGGCAATTCCGCGCTGGAAATTCCTGCCGGTCACGTTCTCGTTCTGACAACTGATCATCCCGCTCCTTCCGCCCACTTGGCAGCCGCCCTCCATCGTCTTGATGCAATGGGTGTTGATTCCCCCGTCATCCTGGCCATGGATTATCCCGATGCTCCTGCCGAAGAGGTTCCTGTCAGGGCTGCCATTGACCTGGGGTCGCTTCTGTTGCGAGGTTATGCCGATGGCGTGATGCTTTCGGCTGCATCACTGTCGGAGGCCGATGCTGTACGCGTGGCTTTCTCGCTTCTCCAGTCGGCTCGCTTGCGCTTTACACGCACCGAATATATTTCATGTCCGGGCTGTGGCCGCACGTTGTTTGATCTACAGGCAACTTTGGCACGCGTGAAACAAGCCACCGCATCGCTTGTTGGGCTCAAGATAGGTGTGATGGGCTGTATTGTAAACGGACCGGGCGAAATGGCCGATGCCGACTACGGCTACGTAGGCGCAGGTGTTGGCAAAGTGAGCCTCTACAAGGGTAAACAATGTATTGAACGTAACATCCCCGCCGAGCAAGCGGTGGATCGTCTTGTTAAACTCATAAAAGACTCCGGCGACTGGAAATGACCGATTCTCCTCAACCCCGCTCCCATGAATTTTTCATGCGTCGGGCTCTTCAACTCGCGGCCAACGCCCGAGGTTTCACCTCTCCTAATCCCATGGTGGGGTGCGTCATCGTAGCGCGTGGGTGCGTGATAGGGGAGGGCTACCACCGTCGTTGCGGAGGACCGCATGCCGAAGTGTGGGCCGTCCGTTCTGTCCCCAACTCGCTCCGCGATCTCCTCCCGGAAGCTACCGTGTATGTGACGCTTGAGCCCTGCTCCCATTATGGCAAAACCCCGCCATGCGCCGATATGCTTGTTGCTGAGCGCGTAGGCGCTGTAGTAGTCGGGTCGTTGGACCCCAATCCCAGTGTGTCAGGTCGCGGTATCAACCGTCTCCGCGATGCCGGTATCCCGGTCACTGTCGGCGTGCTTGAGTCGGAGTGTCGAGAGCTGAATCGTCATTTTTTGGTGCGCCAAGAGCTGCATCGTCCCTACATTCTTCTTAAATGGGCACAGAGTGCCGATGGCTTTTTGGATCGCAGGCGCGATGTGTCGCAAGCCCCATGTGCGTTTTCCACTCCGCTCTCCCGCCAACTCATGCACTCTCTTCGTGCCTGTTTCGATGCCATAATGGTGGGAGCCGCTACCGTTATGGCCGATGACCCCGCGCTCACTGTACGCGACTACTCCGGTCGTCAGCCCCGACCGGTTATTGTCGATCGCTGTGGCCTCGTGCCTCCTTCTGCCCGTGTGTTTTCAACTCCCGGTGCAATCTACCTTTCTGCAACCGCGCGCACCGACCTTCCGCCCGAGGTGGAACAGATAATCATACCCTCCGACGCTTCGCCTCGATGCATCATTGAAGCACTTGCCTCTCTGTCGGTTTCCTCCGTTATGATCGAGGGTGGTCCCACTCTTCTGCGCTCTTTCATCAATGCCTCCCTCTGGGACGATGCGCGCATCGAGATGGCGCACTTTTCGTTAGAAACTGCCGGGATAGCCCACATGGACATTCCTGCCGGAATCATTGATATTAAGCCGGCGCCTGATGGGCAAAACTCCATCATCAATGTTAAAAACGCCTCTCCTATGGCTTTTTGACGTACTTTTGGCTCCAATGCTTTCAAAAAATGTGGCAGCATCACCAAATTTAACTTTTTACCACCGCCTATTAAGCAAATTCTTGTTATCTTTGCAAATTGAACTAATAATGTACTTATGAAGATATATCGATCTCTATATATCCTATTCACTTTCTTGGCTGCCACAATCGGATTTTCGGCTTGTAACGAAACTGATTCATCGGAGGATGTTCTTGACACTTCCAGCCTTTACGCTGTTATGGTAAAGTCATTCAATCTATCCGCTGACGACAGTATCCTCGCCAATCTCGATTCCGTTTACTTCTCGATCGATCTCAATAACGCCCGCATATTCAATGCCGACTCTCTGCCTCTCGGGACCCGAGTGGACTCTCTCCACATATCTCTCACTCATTCAGCTGCAGCAGTTGCCGAAATCACCATGCCCAGCCGCTTCACCGGTAACGACACTGTTGTCAACTACCTTGAAAACAGCACCGAAGCAATAAACTTCAACAATGGTTACGTCACCCTGCATCTTGAATCATCAAACAAAGAGGTAAAGCGTGATTATCGCATCTACGTCAACGTTCACAAAATGAAGCCCGACTCCCTCGCTTGGGGCGACGCCGCATGGGCTGCTTTCCCAACATCTCTCTCTCGTCCAACTGCCCTCCGCGCTGTGGAATTCAAAGGTAAAGCATATTGCTTTGCTTCCGATGGATCTTCGCTCACAAGAGCTGTAGCAGCCAATCCTGCCGACAACAATTGGACAAAATCCACGCTCACTCTCCCTGCCGGATTGGACGTAAATTCTATCACTGCCGGCTCCGATGCGCTTTTCGCCATTGGTTCCTCCTCCAAATTGCTCACCTCCACCGATGAAGGTGCTTCTTGGACCGAGACATCCTCTGCTATGACCCACATCTTCGGTTCCTTCGGCTCACGCATCCTTGGCGTGAACCGCAAAGCCGACGGTTCTTATGTCTATGTAACATATCCCGCCACTGTCGAATCGTCCGTTCCTGCCTCTGCCCCCGTGGCGCAGACAAGCCAGTGCGTGACCTTTGTCACCGAATGGGCCACCGAACCCATGCTTATGACAATGGGTGGCGTTACTGCTTCAGGTGCTCCCACCGGCCATGTATGGGCCTACGACGGACAGGAATGGGCCGATATAACCATGACCGCTATCCCCGACATCGCCGATCTCACCCTCGTGCCTTACTTCTCCGTTAAGGTTGGTTCCAATTGGGTGGCTCGCACCGAGACGGCTCTCATTGCCTTTGGCGGACACGATGCCTCGGGAGCAGTCAATCGCAAACTGTATATATCAACCGACCGCGGTATCAACTGGTCGCTCGCGGGGCAGCTCATGCAGCTCCCCGAGGATTTTCCCTCTCTCAGCGGAGCCGAGGCGCTCGTGTTTGAAAAAACTCTCACATCAAGGGCCGCCGCTTCAGCTTGGCACTCGCTCGAGCTCCCCGTAATGCCGGCATGGCTCTCGCTTGCCGACTCCTCAACGGGCATTGCGCCAATCACTTCCTGGGATTGTCCTTATATATATGTGTTCGGCGGCACGGATGCTTCCGGCGCTCTCAACACCGCTGTGTGGCGCGGCGTCATCAACCGTCTTTCATTCAAACCTCTCCAGTAAGCCTCTCCTCTGTCCGTGTATCGCTTCCGCATCATATTACTTCCCCTCCTTTTGGCCGGCGCCGCTCCTTTGTCTGCGCTGGCCGCTGATGATGTTGAAAGCTATAAATACGACTTCGGTGCAGGCCTCGGAATGAGCGGATATCTCGGAGATGCCAACGAAAGCAACCTTTTCAAGCATCCCGGTCTGGCGGCGCATATCAACATGCGCTATCTTTTTGATTCACGCTGGGCTTTGCGTGCTCAACTCGGAATGGCTACACTCTCGGGAAATACCGCCGATTTCGACAACGCTCTCCCTTTTGGTGAGCAATACTCGTTCAAATCAACCGTGGCCGACCTTTCAGTGCGTGGCGAATGCAATTTCTTTGCCTTCGGTATAGGCGAAACATATCGCCGTCTTCGCCGATGGAGCCCTTACATGAGCCTTGGCCTTGGTGCGTCGCTTTCCTCCTCTTCCGGAAACACTCATGTGGCTTTCTCGATTCCTATTGGACTCGGCGTGAAATATAAGCTTTCCCGTCGCGTCAATCTCGCTCTCGAATTTACCATGACCAAAGTGTTTGGCGATAAAATAGATTCCGACTCTCTCACCGATCTCTACCTCATCAAAAGTTCTTTCCTCAAAAACACCGACTGGTACTCCTCTCTCTCCATAGGTATAAGTTACGAGTTCGGTCCGCGTTGCTCGACATGTAACCGACTCGACTGACCTCCGCTCCTCATCTGTTATCACCTTTGCAATGAACTCCAATCGTTAACAACATAATCGACACATCACTGACCGATGACCAATCTTCCAAATAATATCGATCCTGAAAAAGTGCCTGCCCATGTTGCAATTATCATGGACGGAAACGGACGCTGGGCAAAGGCCCGCGGACTTGACCGCACTGAAGGACACGTCGCTGGTGTCGACACCGTTAGGACAATCATTACCGCCGCTTCCGAAATCGGCGTGAAATATCTTACACTCTACGCTTTCAGCACCGAAAACTGGAATCGTCCCCCTGAGGAAGTGCGTGCTTTGCTCCACCTCATAGTGGTGGCCCTTGAGCGCGAAACACCCGATCTGATCAAAAATAATGTGCGGCTCAACGTCATCGGCGACATTGACCGTATGCCCCCCGAGTCCTACGAATCCCTCCGCCGAAGCCTAAAAGCCACTTCTCATTGCACAGGCCTGCAGGTCAATCTCGCGCTCTCTTATTCCTCCCGCTGGGAACTCGTGGAAGCCGCACGCCGAATTGCATCTTTGGCCGCAAGCGGCGAGCTGGATCCCGCTGAAATCACCGAGCAGACTGTGAGCGAAATGCTCACAACAGCCTCTGTTCCCGACCCCGATCTTCTTATCCGTACCGGTGGCGACGCTCGCGTGTCCAACTTCCTCCTTTGGCAAATAGCTTATTCCGAACTTTATTTTACCAACATATTCTGGCCCGCTTTCTCGGCCGACGACTTTTTCAAAGCCGTTGCCGAATATCAAGGCCGTGAACGTCGCTTCGGACTCACATCCGAGCAGGTTTCTCAGTCTTCAGAATCATCCTTGTAAGTTAAGGTCATTCACAAAAAGTAATTTCTTCACTTGACTATGCGTTTCAAACTTTTCATCATACTCTCCGCCTTCGTCCTCGCTTGCTTCTCTTCCGTTTCGGCGCAGGCCCCGGCCGATACAATCGTCAACCCCAAGGTTGTATTCACCGGAATGCCTCGCACTTACGAAATTGCCGGTATTTCAGTGAAAGGTGCCGACAATTATGAGGACAACACCATCATTGGCTATTCCGGCCTTAAAATCGGTGAACGGGTCGATATTCCCGGCAACGAACTCACCGCGGCCAGCAAACGTTTGTGGCGTCAAGGGCTCTTCAGCCAAGTGAAGATTGTGGTGGACAAAACCGCCGGCGACAAAGCATGGATCACACTCGACCTGCGCACTCAGCCGCGTATCTCGCAAATCCATTATTATGGTATGAAAAAAGGCGAACGCGATGACCTC
This sequence comes from uncultured Muribaculaceae bacterium, assembly GCA_910589095.1. Taxonomy (GTDB): domain Bacteria; phylum Bacteroidota; class Bacteroidia; order Bacteroidales; family Muribaculaceae; genus Paramuribaculum. Next base: position 2,042 of record CAJUSN010000101.1, on the reverse strand, counting down.
CAGGAGCGTCTTCAGCTTCACAAGGGCAACCAGATCACCCAAAACATTGTGAACCGCGCCGAAGCTATCGTCAAGAAGTATTTTGCCGACAAAGGTTTCAACAACGCCCAGGTACGTATTACCCTTCGCGAGGACCTCAGTGCTAAGAATGAGATGATTGTGGATATCGACGTTACCAAAAACGCCAAAGTAAAGGTCCACAAAATTTATATCGATGGCAACGAAGTGATGAGCGACAACGCTCTTCAGCGCACAATGAAGAAAACCAACGAGAAAAACAAACTTCTCAACCTCTTCAAGCAGAAGAAGTTCGTTGAATCGGATTATCGTGATGACCTTCAGCGCATCATCGACAAATACAATGAAAAAGGCTACCGCGATGCAAAGATTCTTTCTGACAGCGTTGTGCCTTATGATGATAAAACCGTCGATGTGTACATTTCACTTGAAGAAGGCAAAAAATACTATATCAACGATATCACCTGGGTGGGCAACACCATCTATCCCACTGCTGTGCTCAATGAAGTGCTTGGCATCAAGAAGGGCGATGTCTACAATCAGAAACTCCTCAACAAGCGTACCAATGAGGACGAGGACGCTGTGGCCAACATGTACATGAACCGTGGTTACCTCTTCTATAACCTCGTACCCATCGAACGCACTGTTCAAGGCGATTCAATCGACCTTGAGATGCGAATGATGGAAGGCCCTCAGGCCCGAATCAATAATGTGATAATCAACGGTAACGACCGTCTCTACGAAAAGGTTATCCGTCGTGAGCTCCGCGTGAAGCCCGGTGAGCTCTTCTCTAAGGACGACCTCATGCGTTCGGCTCGTGAAATCGCGCAGACCGGCCACTTCAACCCTGAGAACATGGACATCCGTCCTGAGCCAAACGAGGAGAACGGTACGGTCGACATCCTCTTCAATCTTGAATCAAAAGCCAATGACCAGATTGAATTCTCAATGGGTTGGGGACAGACTGGTGTCATAGGTAAGCTCGCGCTCAAGTTCACCAACTTCTCGATCAAGAATCTACTCCACCCCAGCTCTTATAAGGGTATTATACCCCAGGGCGAAGGTCAGACTTTCACCATCTCCGCTCAGACTAATGCCCGCTACTATCAGGCCTACTCTGTATCTTTCCTTGATCCTTGGTTCGGTGGCAAGCGACCCAACTCTCTCTCCGTGTCGGCCTACTATAGCCGTCAAACCGGTGTAAACTCCTCTTACTATAACTCCACTTGGTCCAATCCCTATCTATACTCGGGATATGGTTACGGTTACAATTATGGCTACGGATCCGATTATTATCAGAACTCCATAACCAATGCCTACGACCCCAACAAGGTGCTTCAGATGGTGGGCGTGACTGTCGGATTTGGTAAGCGTCTCAGTTGGCCTGATGACTACTTCACTTTCCAAACCGAACTGTCATATAACTGGTATTACCTTAAAAACTGGGAATACCTCTATTATATGAACAACGGTACCTCCAATTCACTCGTGCTTGGTCTTACTCTTGCTCGTAACTCCATTGACAATCCTCTCTACACCCGCCGCGGTTCAACATTCTCTCTCTCTCTCCAGCTCACTCCCCCCGCGTCGCTCTTCGGTAAAAAGAACTGGGAGGCACTCTATAAAGAGAACACCACCGAATCCAAAAAAGAACTATACCGCTGGATCGAATATTGGAAACTTAAATTCCAGTCGCGAACCTATACTCCGCTCACCGACCCCAACGGCCAGTGGACTCTCGTTCTCATGACTCGCGCCGACTTCGGTTTGCTCGGTAGCTACAACAAGTATCTCAAATCTCCCTTCGAAACATTCTATGTCGGTGGCGACGGTATGACAGGTTCATACACCTATGCAACCGAAACCATCGGTCTACGCGGTTACGACAACGGTGCCCTCACCCCCTGGGGACGCGAAGGTTACGCCTATACACGTCTTGGCATGGAGCTCCACTTCCCCTTCATGCTCCAGACCTCAACAACCATCTATGGTCTTGCATTTGTTGAAGGTGGTAATGCCTGGAC
>CAJUSN010000100.1 GCA_910589095.1 uncultured Muribaculaceae bacterium | reverse complement strand
GGATATGGTTCACACTGGGTTTGAGTGTATTATCACACGTGATACGCGCCATGCGTTGGCGCATTCAGATCCAGGGCATCGGCATACGCATTGGTCTGTATCCGGTCGTTCTGAGTATTTTCGGCACATATGCCGTGAATCTCGTTTTTCCGCGTCTGGGTGAGTTATGGCGCACCGGCTACATAGCCAAACGCCAGGACGCACCTTTCGACAAGGTGTTCGGATCTATGGTAGCCGACCGGTTAGCCGATACTGTCACCGTGGCGCTGCTTGCCTTGGTAACGTTTATCCTCGCCGGGCCACAACTCACCACCTATCTGAGTCAGAACCGCGAAACCTACGAAGCTGTCATGGCGCTTGTCACCTCTCCCTGGACTTGGGCCGTGGTAGCTGCCGGTGTGGTATTGGTGTGGGCAGTGTTGACACGTGGCAAGAACAGCCGCATAGTCAAAGCAATCTCCGGATTTGCCCGCGGACTGTGGAACGGCTTTGCCGTAGTGGCCACCATGCCCGGGCGCGTTCGCTGGCTCGTGCTGACTGTGGCTTTATGGAGCTGCTACTTTTCCCAACTTTACGCGGCCTTTTTTGCCTTCCCCGAAACTGCCATGTTGGTTGAACGCCACGGAGTAATTGCCGTGCTTCTTTGTTTCGTGTTCTCTTCACTCTCCATGGGGGTCCCCTCCAACGGGGGGATTGGTCCATGGCAGTGGGCTGTTATTTTCGGCATAAGCCTCTACTCTGCCGACATTCCCGGCCTCACAACTGAAATGGCCACATCCTTTGCCAACCTTGTCATGGGCACACAGACACTCCTGCTTATTGTACTCGGCCTGTTCACCTTTATTTCCATAGCCATCGGACGCCGCAAACACACTAAGTGAGCACAACGACCTTAAATTGATTTAAACAGATATATTCCCCAATCATTAACCACATAGTATAATACACAGTATGAGAAAATTATTCCTCAATGCCTCAGTATTAGCAAGCTCGCTCACTGCGTGGGCTGTAGCTCCGTACCCGGGACCGGTCAAATACACCCAGCCCGACGGTTCACAACTGGAAGTTTCCATGAAAGGCAATAGCCATTCCATCGTTTACTACTCCACGGCCAACGGCCAGCCCATGCTCCCCGATGAGAACGGGATGTTGGTACCCGTAACCGAAGAGGTGGCCAAAGCTACCCACTCCTCAAAAAGTGCCGTGAAGCCAAAAGCCGTAGGCAATCATTCAAGTTTTGTGCCCACCATTGGCTCTCCCCGCCTGTGTGTGATTCTTGTAGAGTTCAAAGATGTGAAATTCACAACTCCTGATGCGCGAGATTACTACAACCGCATGCTTAATCAGTGGGGCTTCACCGAAGATGGGGGTGTAGGCTCAGTCCACGACTACTACATGGCTCAGTCCGGGAATAAATTCTCGCCCCTTTTCGAAGTGTACGGCCCTGTGACCTTAGACAGCAACCGCAGCTCGTACGCCAGCACCTCCAACGCTTACAAAATGGTTCATGAAGCCGCCGAAGCGTTGGACTCGAAAGTCGATTTCGCCACCTACGACATTGACGGTGATGGCAATGTGGACAATGTATTTGTGATTTTCGCCGGACAGGGGGCTAACTTCGGGGCAGCCAATGCACCTAACCCTCACAATTCGGAATGTCCCACCGGGTTGTTTTCCAAAAAAACCGTTGATGGAAAGACGCTGTATCACTATGCTTGCGTATCAGAAAACGGTTATTTTACCGATAAACCTGACGGCACCGGCACATTCATCCATGAGTTCGGCCATGTGCTCGGTCTCCCCGACTTGTACAATACCGACGCACAGAATGACTACACCCCCGGATACTGGTCCATCATGGACTTAGGCAACTATCTCGGAAATGGTTACAGCCCCTGTAATTACAGCGCATTTGAGCGCAACGCCTGCGGATGGCTGGATTATACCGAACTCACCGAGCCGGCAAAAGTTATGCTTCGCCCAATGGCCGACCGACAGTTTGCCTGCAAGATAGAAACCGGCCGCCAGGGCGACTATTACGTACTTGAAAACCGTCGCCAAGATGGCTGGGACCGCGACCTGTATGGACAAGGCATGCTGATATGGCATATTGATGCCTCCGATGCAAACGCCATAGCCAACAACCCCAATAATGACACCTCGCACATGCGCATAGACCTCATTGAAGCAGATGGTGCAGGGGGCAAAAGCAGAGTAGAGCTTTTGGGCGACCCATGGCCCGGTGTGATGAACAAGTATACATTCAACGGTTCCTCGAAGCCTGCGATGGTTCGGTGGAACGCATCGACAGGATCTGAGACCACCCCAATTGACAAACCCCTCACTTCAATATTCCAGTTCACATACCAGGATCACGTCCAGTTCAACTACTGCGGCGGCTCTGATGAAGTCATCATCGACCCGGATGTCGTGACCAACAGTCTCACCGTATCTGTCAAGGCATCCCCTTCCGTCGGAGGTAAAGTATATCTCGCCCAAGATGAAACTCTCACCCAGACCGAAGTGCAGATTGGGAGTGAAATCAAGCTCAACGCGGTGCCTAACGATAACTACGGTTTCTCCAACTGGTCACACAATGGCGTAGTAGTGGCTTACAACCGAGCGCCGGCCATCACTATCACCGATAGCAATTATGGCGAATATGTGGCCAACTTCTATAAAATATCGGGTGGCCCCGACTACTGCTACCCCGAAGGAAACGCCACCCGCAACGACAACCACGGCGTGAACACCTTTACTGTCAGCGACAGCAATGGCAACTCGGTCACCGTAAATGGCCCGGGCTGCGAGTCGGGCCACGTGCTGTACGTGGACCGTACCACTCAGTCGCTGACCACCACACCCGGGGCAATACTAACGTTTGACGGTACGTCGGACAATGAATCATGGATGCACTCCTATGTGTATATTGACTTTGACGGCAACGGTGAGTTTGACGTAGACCAGTCAGATGTTGCCATCAACGGCGACCTCATTTCGCATACAGGTTACAATCTGACAATGAAGAGCGATGGATCCGATACAGATGACCCCACTGTAACAAGCGACGGTAGCGCAGCGAATATGAACCGCATTTTCAACCTCCCATCCTATCAGCTTCCGGCCGACTTGGCTCCCGGCACCTATCGACTCCGTTTCAAAAACGATTGGAACAGTACGGACCCCTGCGGTCGCTCGGCCGACCACCTTTTCGGAGGCCAGCGGAGTAACTACATGGCAGCCAACGGCGGATGCGTCATAGACCTCAATCTTACTGTGATTGCAGCAGCAGCCATAGACAATATCATTCCCGATGGTACTGAAGACGATGAAGTGACGTACTACAATCTTGAGGGAGTACGAATCAATGCGGAAAATCTCACCACAGGATTGTACATAGTTCGCAAAGGCAATAAATCATACAAAGTATTTATCGAAAGATAGAACTTTTACCCTATAATCCAATTATAATTTATAACCAATTATAATTAATATGCCTATATTCCACAACGACCCCGATGACCACCCCGACTATTTCCTGGCCGATGAGCAGGAAGCAGCAGCAGGCGCAGCTACAGCTGATCGCACCATAGATTTCACTGCCGATGGCACCGACCACGACACCACAGGATCTTCAGAAAATCCAGAGCCCAAGAAACGTCACTCCCGTTTCCACAAGGTGATAGGATGGACCATAGCGATAGCTGTAATAGTGCTCGGCGTGGCTTTCTATCTTCGCTATTGCTCACCCTATGCTGTTGATGCTGTGGAGCGCGTTTACGTGGTCAATGTGGACAAGCGCGGTCTTGTGTTCAAAACCTACGAAGCCCAAGTGCTTCCGCTAAATTCGCTTGCCGACACATCCAGTGTTTACTCTCCGCCTGAGCAGTTCACTGTAGCCTCTCCGGAGCTTGCATTGAAGCTTCAGCAACTGCAGGGGACGCGCACTCCGGTTGTGCTCCACTACGAGAAATTCTACGCCACGCTCCCTTGGCGCGGAGCATCTAAATTCGTCATAACCTCAGTTACAAACGATTTATAATCACATCCAAAACCAATGCATTATCAGTACAACACCAGCGGCACATGCTCTCGACTCATTGACATTGAAATCAACCCCGAGAGCGGAGTGATAGAAGATGTTAGATTCACAGGAGGATGCCATGGCAACCTCCAAGGCATAGGAGCACTTGTAAAGGGCTTGAAACCGGAGCAGGTTATCGAACGCTTAAAAGGGATAAAATGCGGCAACAAAGCCACATCGTGCCCTGACCAGCTCGCCTGCGCTCTGTCGCAAATTAAAGATTGATTTCACTTCTTTTAAAAGAATTTTTTCAAAAAAGATGCTGTGATTGTTGCAATCCGGCATCTTTTTCGTTTTCTAAAATGTAAACCTCATCACAATGGCCGATAAAAACCGATCGACATCCAACTCCACCCTGGCCACGCTCTTCAGCCGGCTCGCTCCCAGGCTTCTGGGTGCTGGGAAGCGCATGCTCGGAAGCACGGACGACGCATCGGATGCCATGCAGGACACGTTCATGAAACTGTGGACCCGTGGTGGAGAGATGTCGGAAGGGATGGTGGTGACTGCCATGCGCAACACTTGTATCGACACCATTCGACGCAGGCGCGAAGTCACCGCCATAGATGACACTGCTCTGAGCCAAACACCGGAAAACGAAATTCAAGAGCCATCCGCAGGAGATCTCTACGAAGAAGTGAACCGGCTCATAATGCAGACCCTCACTGAGCGTGACCGCGATATAATGCTGATGCGTGACCGCGACGGATATGAGCTTGATGCCATAGCCGCACGAACCGGACTTACAGAGGCTAATATCCGCGTGATTCTGTCAAGAGCACGCAGGGCAGTAAGAGAGGCTTACCGTAACAGAAAATAACTAACAGAACAATTGAAACTCAAAATAATGGAAAGCGGACAGAAACATTTGGAGCATCTGATAGAGCTTTACTTCGACGGTCTCACCTCCCGGGCCCAGGAGGAAGAATTGCGTCGTCTGGCGGCTGATCCGGCTATCAAAGGCGAAGCCATCGACGAGGTGCGGGCCGTGATGAGCTTTTCGGCTATGTCGCCGGTTAAGCCTGAGCTTAGCGCGACTCCCAACCGGAAGCCGATTATCCTCCGGCTTACAGCATGGAGCGCTGCGGCGGCCGTGGCCATTGTGGTAGCCGTGGGCGGATGGAACGCCATAAACGGTTCCCGCGCCGGAATTACGGATGGATGCATGGCCTACGTTGACGGCAAACCGGTGGACGATCCAGGCGAAGTAATGCGCATGGTTGATGCCGATCTCTCGGCCCTCGGAGAGGCTGCCAACGGCCTCTCGGAAGATATCGACTGCGAACTCGGAGCCCTTTCCTCAGCTATGAATCAAGAAAACTCTGCGATATGAAAAAGTATTTATCCATCATTATCTTCGCATGGGCCATGATGTGGCCGGCGGGTGCGGCAGCTCAAGCGGGGCTAAACATCAATCGGGTGTTCAGCGACCATTATCGCTCGATGAAAGGCGCCACCGAAACCCTCGTAGTGAGGGACAAGCTTGCATCAGTCAATCTTGACACATACCATTCCATGACCCTCACCGGTCATCCCGAACTGGCGGCCGAGATAGAGCGAATGGTAAGTGCCGACGGACGCAATGCTCTAAGCAAAGAGGTGAAATACCATTCGGGGCGAATCTATTACGGCCTGTATCACCTTAAAGGCTCGCGTGCAGGCGTTTCACGCTACATACTTTACCTAAATGGCCATCTAAAGGGCGACAACCGTATAATCCTTCTGTTTCTTGAAGGTAGAGCCACCACCGAGCAGGTGAAAAAGCTCCTTAAATAACATCAAGTTACTCAACCGAATAAACCAATATTGCAATGAACCGATACACAGCACTTACATTGCTTGCGTGCTCGATAACCCTTACTGCAGGTGCAACAGAGCCGGTTGCCGAATCGGACTCAATCATGATTGCCGCCGACACTGTGGCGGTGATTGAGAATCCTAACCGAATCATCGTGACCGAATCGTCAGCAAGTACAACCATAGAGGTGAACGGGACTCAACACCGACCCGATTATCATTTCTCCTACAGCATCAATGCCGACACCACGGCTGTGGCGCCCTTCTCCTTCACTCTTCCAATTATCGGCGACAAACTCTCACACCCCTCCTCATCACAAATCACGTTCTTCTCAAGCATCTATTTTGGCGCGGTCCTCCCCTATCATTCGCCTGACCCCGTACGCGCATCGTGGGAATACGGTGTCGACGTGATTGGCAAGCGTTACAATTACCGAGGAGCTTCCTTCTGCATAGCTGTCGGGATAGGAGGAAAAGAGATTGCCATAAGGCGCGGTACCACTGCCGAGTGTGACAACGACCGCCTTTTGCTGTTGCCGGCCCCTGTAGGCGCCTCCGACACACGCACACACCTGTCAATGGGGTATATCAGCGTTCCCGTTTATTACCGTCAGAAAATTCATCGGTCTCTTTCCTTCAAGCTCGCAGCCGAACTGCATTACAACTTCCTGATGCGCGGAAAAACCGAATATACACTTGACGGAGTGGAATACACCCGAAAACTCACCGGGCTCCATCAGCGTGCTGTCACACCGGAATTTTCATTCACCATAGGTACGGTCGACTTTGGCGGAGTGTATGTGAAATGGGCGCCCGTTTCATTGTTCAAGAGCGCCTACGGCCCGCGCATTTCTACTTATTCCATAGGTTTCACCCTTTCATTCTAACGTCATGAAACAGTTGATACTATCCATTATATCGGTTTTAACCGTCAGCGTGGCCGCTGCTCAAACTCCAACAGACACAATAGCAGACATCACCGATGCCACGCGCCTTGTCATCACGGAATCCGAGGGAGAAATGAGCATGAAAATATCCCGGGATACAGCCGGATGGGAGCTGACAGAAGTTCTGTCGCGCAAACTTGATAATGTAGTTGTGACCCAACGTCATTGGAACTCACCCTTCCGCCAGCCACTCACCGGTAACAACAGCAAGTGGGATCTCCTGGTCGGCGGCCCCGGTATAGGTTGGACCAACGCTTTAGGACAGCCTGATGGCCTTGGCATCGAGATGGGAAAATCTCTTGAAATATCGTGGTTCAACGCCTTGGCGGTAGCATATCGCCCGAGCCGATGGACCGGCTTCTCAATCGGTATTGGTTTTGATTGGAGAAATTATCGTATATCAACATCGCAACACCGCTTCATTCCTGGCGAGAACTCCCCGGTGGAGGTAGCTCCATACCCGGAAGGCTCCACAGCACATGGCAGCCGACTCAAAGTGTTCAGCTTAGGTATTCCAATACTTTATCGCCAAACACTCCCCTTCCGGTGGCTCGACGGAGGCTATTTCAATTTCTCATTAGGAGCAGTGCTGAATTACAATGCCCACGGCAGTATGCTGACAAAATGGACTGAAGCCGACGGACGGGAAGCCATACAACGCAGCAACCACATAGGGCAGCGAAAGTTTTCAGTTGACTTTATGGGTATCGTGAAGATAGGTTGGGGGCTGCAAGCTTATGTACGCTACTCACCGCAAACGGTGCTTAAAGGAAAGGACAATCTGTCGTTTCGACCGCTCTCTACAGGATTGATCATTTTCTACTGATCCAATTCAGTACAGTTAAAAAGGCGGTGTGTCAAATTCGTTTGACACACCGCTGTTGTATCCTCTTCTTTGTTGCCCGCACAACTCATACCCCAAGCAGGTCGCGAGCTATGTCAATTGCCGCCGTGATTTCCGAAGGGGGCACAATACAGTCGAGCGCCACCTTACCGGGAGCATGGAGAAGAGTGAAATCTATGCTGGCGGCATCGATGTTCTTTTTATCATGACGCATCAGGTCAATAAGCTCGGGGTAATCCTTACAATCAATGACAGGAGCCGGATAATTGCGCTTGACATATCCCGCCACGTCGTGTAGAAGTGATGAAGGGAAGCCGAGCAGAAGATGGGACAGCACAAGATCAATGACCAATCCATAGGCCACAGCCACCCCATGAGGAACGGGAGTGTTTCGGCGCATAGCCAGGGATTCAAGAGCATGAGCCGATGTGTGACCGAGATTAAGCGCGCGGCGCAAGCCATGTTCAAAGGGGTCCTCGGCCACTATCCTCTCCTTGACAGCAACCGACTCTTCCACCAATGGGAGGAGCAAAGTGGGGTCAGCTGTCAGTATATCGAATTGCAAAGCTTTGGCCAGAGCATCGGGTGAATCTATGAGCGCATGCTTTAGCAGTTCGCCATAGCCGGAGAGCAACTCCACCTGAGGGAGCGTTGCATAGAATGCGGCCGAAACAATAACTCCTACGGCGGGAGCAAACGCCCCTATCTCATTTTTCAACCCGAGAAAGTTGATACCGGTTTTCCCACCAACAGCGGCATCCACGGCCGATAGAAGCGTTGTGGGGATGTTGATGAAATCAATGCCTCGCTTGAATGTAGCCGCAGCAAAGCCACCGAGGTCCGTGACCATTCCACCTCCAAGATTTATCAGCAGCGAATGGCGGGTACCGCCATTTGTGGTCATAGCCTCCCATACAGCGCTCAAGGATTCAAGATTCTTGGCTCCGTCACCGGCTGGGAGAGTGATACGGCAAGTATCGGCGAGAACCGCGCACGAACTCACAAGCGGAAAGCATAACTCTGCCGTGACATTATCGGCAAGAATGAAAACCTTTCCTTTAGGTGCAAGCTCCTGTACAAGTTCGGATAGTGCCTGCGCAGGAGAGTCAGTGAAAATGAGTTTCTGCTTCATCAGTTGAAATTATTACCGGTGGTGATAAAGCTATATATCAATAGCGGAAGCGCATCCGCAAAAGCCTGCATGGATGGGAACACGATATCGGCACCAGCCTCCGTCAGTTCCTCCTCAGGAATTGGCCCTGTGGTGATTCCAATTGTGAAAGCCCCCGAAGCATGTCCGGATTCCACACCTAAAGGAGCGTTCTCCACTACGAAACATTCATTAGGTTTTACACCGGCCAGTTCCATCCCTTTGAAATATGGCTCGGGGGAAGGCTTGCCATGTTTCACATCGCGGGAGGTGACACGCATGTCAAGAGAAAAAGCTCCGGGAAAATCATCGTTCAAACGATTAAGCAGGGTATTTTGTCCCGAACCGGTTACAAGAACTCTCTTTATACCCACGGTGTCCATGAACCGGAGCATTTCGTCAGCTCCGGGCATCGGCCCAACAGGCGGCATAG
>CAJUSN010000099.1:7105-9263 GCA_910589095.1 uncultured Muribaculaceae bacterium | reverse complement strand
CAAAGCACTCGCTTGAAAAAGCAGCGGCTCACCAGGCCGATTGCTTTACAACTGTCAGCGATATTACTGCCAAAGAGTGTGCCCAACTCCTTGAGCGCACCCCCGATGTGGTTACTCCTAACGGATTTGAGAATAATTTTGTTCCTGCCAAGAATAAGTTTAAAGCGGCAAGAAAATCAGCCCGTAAAGCTCTTCTTTCAGTCGCCTCAGCTCTTACAGGAAGAACTTATAGCGGCGATACTTTTATTGTCGCAACTTCAGGACGTTGCGAATATCGGAATAAAGGTATTGATATGTACCTTGATGCCATGGCTTCGCTCTCCTCTCTCGACACATGCAGAGATATCCTTTCGTTTGTTATGGTGCCTGCCTGGTGCGATACAGCGCGCAAGGATCTTCAATTGGCAATAGCCAAAGGGGAAAGTGTAGCACTGCCTTATCCTTGGATAACCCATACCATACATAATCCTTTCGAGGATCCGATTGCATGCCGTCTCAGAAATATGTCTCTTTCTGAAAAGGTCACCATAATTTATGTCCCGTGCTATCTGAATGGTAACGACGGCATATTTGATATGCCTTATTATGATTTGCTGATAGGAATGGATGCAACCGTATTCCCCTCATATTATGAGCCCTGGGGGTATACACCACTTGAGAGTGTTGCTTTTGGCGTCCCTACGGTTACAACTTCCCTTTCCGGTTTCGGCCAATGGATTAACCGTTCTTTTAATAGCGATTTCCAGGATTGCGGGGTCAATGTTGTGGAGCGAGGCGACGGTAACTATTGGAACGTTGTAGATGCAATTGCCCGTTCGTTGAAGTTCTTGACCTGCTGCGATAATCTTACATCGCAAGAAATCAGTCTTAAAGCTCGGGCTACAGCTGACAAGGCACGTTGGGAAGAATTCGTTGATTATTACGAAACAGCATTTGGCATAGCTCTTGAAAACGAGCGAAAAAGAAATAACAATTAAACTCTTCAGGCGACATCAATCTGATTACTTTTAATTATAGATGCGCTGAATTTATACTTAATAATAACAATAACATCCAAATAAGAAACATGAAAATCAAAGTCAGTCAATCCAACACACCTGTGTGGCACGACGCAACAGTGATTGCCGAGCTCCCACACAGACTGAAAGCTCTTGACATCATGTCGAAAAACCTCTGGTGGGTTTGGAACAGCGAGGCAAAAGCTCTGTTCCGCGACATTAATCCCGATCTCTGGCGCTCTACGGGCGAAAATCCCGTTATGGTGCTTCAGCGCATCAGTTCCGAGCGTCTGTCGGAGATTCAGAACGATGAGTCTATGATGCAACGCATCGAGGCTGTCTATGCGTCTTTCAAAGAATACATGAGCAAGCCCATGCGCAAGGATATTCCTTCGGTGAGCTATTTCTCCATGGAGTATGGCCTTTGCAACTGTTTGAAAATTTATTCCGGTGGCCTTGGAGTACTTGCCGGTGACTATATCAAAGAAGCCTCCGATAGCTGCGTGGACATGACCGCAGTTGGTTTCCTTTATCGTTATGGATATTTCACTCAGTCACTCTCGGTGGATGGCCAGCAGATTGCCAACTATGAGCCTCAGAATTTCAACCAGCTCCCCATTGAGCAGGTGTTTGATGAAAATGGCTCACCTATGGTATTGGAAGTGCCTTATCATGACCGTATTATTTACAGCCATGTATGGCGTGTCAACGTAGGCCGTATGAAGCTTTATCTGATGGATACTGATTTCGATATGAATAGCGAATTCGACCGTCAGATTACTCATAAGCTGTATGGTGGTGACTGGGAAAACCGTATCAAACAGGAGTATCTGCTTGGTATAGGTGGTGTACTCATGCTGAAGCGTCTCGGCATCAACAATACCATCTATCATTGCAATGAAGGACATGCTGCTCTGCTCAACCTTCAGCGTCTCGCTGATTTTGTACAGGAAAAAGGTTTGAATTTTGAAGAGGCTCTCGAGATGGTTCGCAGCTCTTCGCTCTATACCGTTCACACCCCTGTGCCTGCCGGTCACGACTACTTCGACGAAGATCTCTTCTACAAGTATATGCACTGCTATCCCGAGAAACTTGGTATTTCATGGAGTGATCTCATGAATATGGGTCGCGAAAATCCAGATACAAACGAGCGTTTCTCA
>CAJUSN010000099.1:0-7095 GCA_910589095.1 uncultured Muribaculaceae bacterium | reverse complement strand
ATGGTGTTAGCTGGCTCCATGGTGAAGTGTCAAAGAAGATGTTTGCCGGAATCTGGAAAGGTTATTCTTGGGAAGAAAGCCATGTTGGTTACGTTACCAATGGTGTCCACATGCCTACTTGGGCAGCTTCAGAATGGAAGAAGTTCTATGCTGATAATCTTGGTGAGCAGGTGTTCGAACATCAGAGCGATCCTAAAGCATGGGAGGGCATTTTCAAGTGCAGCGATGAGTCCATTTGGGCTATGCGTACTCAGATGAAAAACAAATTCATCAATTTCGTTAAGCGTGACTTCAAAGCTAAGTGGCTTGCTAACCAAGGCGACCCCTCAGCTGTGGTTAATATCCTTGAAAAGATCAATCCTAATGCCCTGATTATCGGTTTTGCACGTCGTTTTGCCACCTACAAGCGCGCACACCTGTTGTTTACCGACCTTGATCGTTTGGCTAAGATCGTGAACAACGAGAAGTTCCCGGTGCAGTTCGTATTCTCCGGTAAGGCTCATCCCGCCGATGGTGCAGGTCAAGGCCTGATCAAGCATATCATGGAGATTTCACGTCGTCCTGAGTTCCTTGGCAAGATCATTTTCCTTGAGGACTACAATATGGTTGTGGCTAAGCGTTTGGTTACCGGTGTGGACATTTGGTTGAATACACCTACCCGTCCGCTTGAAGCTTCCGGCACATCGGGTGAAAAGGCAGAAATGAACGGAGTGCTCAACTTCTCTGTTCTCGATGGATGGTGGTATGAAGGCTATCGCTTTGATGAGCAGGCCGGTTGGGCGCTTACTGACAAGCGTACCTACACCGACCAGTCTCAGCAGGATAAGCTTGATGCCGCAACCATCTACTCAATGCTTGAGAATGAAATCATACCTCTCTACTTTGCCAAGAATTCCAAGGGGTACTCACCTGAATGGGTTCAGTACATCAAGCGTTCAATCGGCCATATTGCTCCTCACTTCACCATGAAGCGTATGATTGATGATTATATCGAACGCTTCTATGATCCTGAAGCCAAGCGATTCAAGGCTCTTTCAGCTCACGATTATGCTTTGGCTAAGGAAATCGTAACGTGGAAAAACAAGGTGGTTGATGCTTGGGATGGTATTCAGGTACTTGACATGGAATGTGAAGGTCCCAAGATGTCAGCAACAGGTAATAACTACTCTGTGACTGTCAAAGTTGACACCAATGGTCTCGGACGTGACCTCGGTCTTGAGTATGTGGCCTATCGCATGGAGGATGGAGTGGAAAAACTTCACTCAGTGGTTCCATTTAAGGTTGAGAAAGAGGATGGCTCTGTGCTGACCTACCGTTTGGATCAGCGCATCAGCGATGCCGGTGTTTACCGTTACGCCTTCCGCCTTTATCCTATCAATCCAAATCTGCCTCACCGTCAGGATTTCGCCTACGTGCGTTGGATCTGATTCAGAGCACTCAATTAGTGTAAATATTAAAGATGACATTCTTCTTATACAAGGGAGAATGTCATCTTTGCTTATAAGGGATTTTGTTGCCTAGACATTTGTTGCTACCTTTGCATATAGAATTCACACGGTTTAACACGAACTCATCAAAATGAAAAAAATCATCAAGGACTTTATTGTCAGGGAGCGATGCGAGTTGAGCAAAATGTACTCTTTGCTCAAGCTTTCTCCAGCTGACGGTACACAGCTTATCGATGTTCATCCCGGTCAGTTTGTACAAGTGGCTGTTTCCGGAAGCAAAAACACTTTTCTTCGGCGCCCTATATCAATTTGCAATATTGACACTGATCGTAACGAATTGTGGTTACTCGTCAGACTTGCCGGCGATGGTACAGCTGCATTACTGCGCTCGGAAAGAGGTGATGTGATTAATCTGATACTACCTCTTGGAAATGGATTCTCTATTTCAAGTCCCTCCCAAAGCTTGCTTCTGATTGGAGGAGGAGTTGGGGTAGCTCCATTGCTGCTTCTTGGGCGTGCACTTAAAGATGCAGGATGCAAACCTGAGTTTCTGTTAGGTGCCCGTTCAGCAAATGACCTTTTACTAATAGATGAATTTGCACGGATAGGTAAACTGCATATTTCAACTGACGATGGATCGGCCGGCGAGATGGGGCTTGTGACTCAGAACACTGTTCTTCAGAAGAAATGGGATATGATTTACTGTTGTGGTCCGGCTCCCATGATGAAAGCTGTAGCGGTTGAAGCACGCAAAATTGGGGCGGAATGTGAAGTTTCGCTGGAGAATATGATGGCGTGTGGACTCGGAGCCTGCTTGTGCTGTGTTGAAAAAACTGTGAAAGGTAATGTATGCGTTTGCACCGAAGGCCCGGTGTTTAATATAAATGAATTGACATGGTGAACTTGAATGTAAATATAGGCAATCTTGCGCTGAAAAATCCAGTGCTGACTGCATCCGGCACATTTGGCTATGGAACTGAATTTTCAGATTTTATTGATCTTTCGCGCCTGGGAGGTTTTATTGTCAAAGGAACAACTTTAGAGCCTCGTGAAGGAAACCCATATCCACGCATGGCTGAAACGCCCTCTGGGATGCTCAATGCTGTTGGCCTTCAGAATAAAGGTGTGGACTATTTCATAGAGAAGATTTATCCTACAATTTCAGGCATTGATTCCAAGGTGATTGTAAATGTTTCAGGAGCTAAGATTGACGACTACGTAGGCGTTTGCCGTAAGCTTGCTGAGCGCACTGAGATTGAGGCTATCGAAGTAAATATTTCCTGTCCCAATGTTAAGCAGGGAGGTATGGCATTCGGCACTACTGCTGCCGGGGCTGCTCAAGTTACTCGTGCTGTGCGTCAGGCATTCCCGGGAACGGTAATAGTAAAGTTATCGCCCAATGTAACAGATATCACTGAGATAGCTCGCGCAGCAGAGGCCGAAGGTGCGGATGCTGTATCACTGATCAATACACTTATGGGCATGGCAATTGATGTGGAGCGTCGCCGTCCATGCTTGTCTACAGTTACCGGTGGTCTGTCAGGTCCGGCTGTGCGACCTGTAGCAGTGCGCATGGTTTGGCAAACGAAACGTGCGGTGAAGATTCCGGTAGTTGGTCTCGGTGGCATCATGAATGGACGGGATGCTCTCGAGTTTATTCTTGCCGGAGCCACTGCAGTGCAGGTAGGCACAGCTAACTTCATTGATCCGGCAGTGACTGTTAAAATAATCGATTACATTGAGGAATACTGCCAACGGCATGGAGTAAGTGATATAAATGATCTGATCGGCGCTCTTGAGTATTGACGGACAATTACATGCTATAAACGAAGGACCGTATCGTTTGATATGGTCCTCCGTTTTTTATAGGTGTGGAGTTAGTGAAGCATCCTATTTTTTTTAGATAGAGTCGATGTGGTCTTTAATTTCATCAAGAGAAACCAACTTACTTACTATAGCAAAGATGGTGAGACCTGCCGGCGAGTGTATGCGTAACTTTGAAGCAATATTTCTTCTGTGAGTCATTACGGTATTGACAGATACGTTGATTTCGGATGCTATTTCTTTATTGGAAAGTCCCTTGACAATGCCTTTTATCACCTCTTTCTCGCGAGGTGTGAGATCTCCAGGAGTAGTGTCGGATGCGTCGGAAATTGTGCGTTGCAGTATTTCCCGCAAGTTGTCGGCGCTGTCATATACTGATAATGTCGCGTCAGCCAATCGAGAAGTCTCGGGAGGGAGCACTGAGTGTGAGAGACCGATTATTGCAGGTGTCGGGGTCAAATCTCGACATCGCTTTAGTTCGCCGAGTATATTAAAATCGGCCATGTCAGCTATGATTGCGGCGGGCGAGAGGTGATTTACTGTGCTGAAAAGATTGTCGGCAGAGGAAACTTTTGTCTCGACAGTCATGTCCGTCATAGACCGCAGAATAGAATTGAGCCCTGCGGTGAGGATTGGAGAGGATGTAGCTATGACTATCGTGTGCCTTTTCATCAACGTTTGCTTTTTAGTGTTTCGAGCTGAGTCACCATCGGGATGAGAATGTCATTTTCAATTGTATGATGGCTATTGAGGTCCTCTTCACAGTTATATAGATCCACAAGCACATCGTACATCTTATCCGGCATCGACGTGGTGTAGAAGCGAAGAATAATGTTCTTAAGGTCATTCAGCTTTTGGCTGATTTCATCGTGGTGACGGCGAAAAGTGTCAATTGAATAGGCGGGAACTGTATCTGTAGCAAGCGCTTTTATGTAGGGCCATACCGTGGTCTCCTCATAATCAAAATGAGCTTTGACTTGAGATACATAAGTGTCAAAGAAGCTTACTATTGCGGGATTTATATCATCATGTGCAGGATCCAGCGAGGACAGCAAGTTTTGGCGTATGTGAGGAAACTTAAAGCCCAGGAAATAGTCATGTGAGTTATGCAGAAACTCAACAATGCCTACCGCAGATTTAGGTGTAGGCTGCTCAGAGGGTAGATTGCCGAACAGGATATAGTTTATGAGTAGGAGGAAAATTTCAGGATCGATACCGGTATCGTGGCACGCCTCTCCGATTGTTTTGTTTCCAAATCCAAGCGGGATGGAGCATCGGCTCAAGATGGGGAGGATATTGAAATCCTCCTCCACCAAGTCGATGAGATTATCCTGTGCGGTAAAAAAGTGACGGGTTCGAGTGTGTGGCGACATAGTATGTAATTCGGCAGCGGGTTACTGTTTGTCGGTTTGTCGGCTGTCTGCTTCTTCAGCTTCTTCAGCGGCTTGGTCTTCAGCAATCTCGTTGTCCTTGAAATCGGTAACACCGGCAGCGATAAGTTCGTTATACCAAGCAAAAACCTTGCGTATATCGGTGGTGTAAACGCGGTCGCGGTCATATTCGGGGAGCACTTTTGCAAAGTATTCACGCAGGTCGGCATCATCCATCTTTTTGTAATCAACTTGCGTTCCTCCGGTGAGTTGCTTGATGGATTCAAACACGTTGGGAAGGGGCTCGTCGGCTTCCGGGGTGTAGATGGAAACATCGGAGAGTGAAACTACTTTGTCGTGGGCATAAGCCGGTGTTCGCTTGCCGGTTGCAAGCGATTCAACTATGAGCATGTTCTTGCCCTGATTTACCAATTTAAAGAGGCCTGGACGACCGGATATGGAAAGAATTTTCTGATTCATTACTTTTGATGATTTAAATTAGTCAGTAACCGCAGGAGTCCATATTCCTGCTGTAATTGCAAAATTAATGAAAAATTACGGGAAAGCACGAGTATGGACCGGTAAATTTTTTTTGTGGCATAAAAGTAACTATCTTTGCAAGCTGAATGTTCAATTCCGGAAAATGTTTGCACCCGGTTGTAACTTGGCTATGCTAAAATAAATTTAAGCACCGAATAAGAATGTTTTTCAGATATTTATTAAATATGCTGCAGCTGTTGTTGTCACCACGTCGCGGGTGGGAAGATATAGCTGTATGCGATACGGATCCTGCAAAGTTACTCCGTAGAGGCTTCGTTCCGTTGATTCTGGTTACGTCGCTCACGTGTTTGCCAGAATTGTGGTACCACTCTGGAGCGTCCGTAGTTGGAGTGGTTGAGAGCATGATAGGGTGCTTTGTGAAGTTTCTGGTAAGCTACTATGTTGCAGGCTTTTGTTTTTCGTTGTATGTACCAGCGTGTACCGGCGGAGAGCTGTCACCGGACAAGAACCACACGTTCATCCTGTATTCGCTTGGATTGCTGTGTGTGTTCAATATCTTGACCAACTTACTCCCCATGGTGCCGGATATGCTTTACCTCCTCCCGATTTATGTGCTGTTCATAATGTGGAGAGCTATTTCCTACATGGAGATTGTATTTGACGGGGTTATGAAATTCATGATACTGTGTGTCGGTGCAGTGATTGTTCCTCCGTTCCTGTTCCAATATCTGTTCAATTTAATAATACCATCCTGAGAAATGAAGTTTTCAGAAGTCAATATAAAGAATAAACGTGCAACTTACGATTATGCCATCTCGGAAACATTTACTGCCGGGTTGGTTCTGACGGGCACTGAGATAAAATCAATACGCCAAGGAAAAGCAAGCCTTGTGGATACGTTCTGTTACGTAGCCTCAGATGGTGTTTGGATAAAGAATATGTATGTTGCCGAATATTTCTATGGCTCATACAATAACCACGAATCGCGTCGCGACCGCAAACTTCTACTGAATAAAAAGGAGATAGCTAAACTGGCCAAATGTGGTAAGGAAACGGGCATGACTATCGTTCCACTCCGTATATTTATAAATGACCGCGGCCTTGCCAAAATGGTGATAGGTATCGGTAAGGGAAAGAAGGAGTACGATAAAAGACAGTCTATAAAGGAGCGAGAGGATAAGCGTGCTATGGCGCGTATGTTTGAAAAATAACAGATTCCCAAATTTTAGGGGGTGTAATATTCCTCTTCGTAATGCAAGTCTTTGTAATAACGGGGTGCGTCAAGTGGCCCGTTTGCTTGAACGGCCCGAAGGGTGTCGAGTATTCTTTTTTGTTGTCTACGTGAAAAGCCCACGTTAAAAGTGCGTATGTAGCCATTTTGATCCACGACTATTGTTGTGGGGTACCAAGTTTCACTTGGCAACCATGAGGTGAAAGTGGAGTCAGCCACTACATGAGCCCAATTAAAGTGTCGTTTGTTGAATATTTCGGTTGCAGTCTTTTCATCCTCAACAGAAATTGCAATGAAGTTGGCCTCAGGGAATGTGTCGCGGAGCGAACATAGCCATGGAATCTCTTTCATGCAAGGCGGACACATTTCTTGCCAGAAGTTTATTACGGTGATGCGTCCAAGCAGAGTCTCGTTTGTGATGCGGTCTCCATTTTTGCTCAGAATAACGAATGGAGGCAATGTAGAGGGACGGTGCCAATTGCGTTTACGTTTTCCTGTGCTGTCGCAGTAGAGGCGAGCCTCTCCGTATTCAGTTCTCTTTTCAAAAGAGGTGTATGAGCGCGAAAATGTTGACGGATCCCGAAGCCCGTCGTGATATATGCCCGGAGTAATATGATAGGGCTCAGTTGTACTTGTCATGGCTTTGCGTTGGGTAGTGCAGGCGGCTAATGTGAACAATGCAACCCCAAGAAGAAGTGTGGCTCTATTCATGGTTCGGGTG
>CAJUSN010000098.1 GCA_910589095.1 uncultured Muribaculaceae bacterium | reverse complement strand
CCAATCCCGACATCATTTTTAAAACATCAGGATCAACTCCTGACAAACGAGGATCATCCGGAGCCACAAGACGTGATAACAATATAGCGAGTACCATATTCTTATCAGCACTCACCTCCTTGCACAGCGACACTGCAGTGGCAACACTTCTGCAAATCGGGTGGAAACCGAATCGGTCCGACTCAGCCACATTTTCACCACCTGCTATTTCAGCTATGAGCTTCCGTAACCGGCAAACCTCTTCAGGACCCACAATCTGTGACGTAAGCTGAAGCAAGCTCCTATAATCCCGCTTGAGTGACTGGCGCTCAGTTGATGTAAAGGTGTTCATTGATTTATTCAGATTTTACTGTCGAAGTGATATAAACTCTTTTCAAATGCAAGATTTATTAATAACCTGAGTAGATTTTCACATTGATGAGGAAGCGATTAAGGTGCTATGTCCTAATAAACATGTTCTACTACCGAACAAAGGGGCAAATAAGCCGAAATATGAATGCATATTGCTTTTGAAAAAAACATTATAAAACGCTTTTTACGTTTCGCACAAAATATAAATCACTTCATCATAAGGTGTGTCACATTCTTTCTCAGATAGCAAAGTTAACATTTTTATTCATATCTTGCTTCATTTAATCATCTATTTTTACGAAATCCCAAAATAAGTGATTAACTTTGCATCATGTTTTATAATTATAGAATTGTTAATCTCATGTCACGCCTCTTAACATCGATTCTCGCAGCCGCAGGCATCCTATCATGCTCAGCCGCGAGCTCCAACAACTATAACATCAAAGTTAACTTCACACCCGACGAGGATGGCCTGTTGCTATACATGGTCAATTACGACAATGGCGCAAAAATTGACAGCGCGGTGGTCGACAACGGTATTGCCGAAATGAACGGCTCGATCTCAACCCCCATCATGGCTCAGCTTGTGCTTGATGGCAACCGCGCAGGTTCCTTCATCCTTGAACCTGCCGCTATAACTGTTGACACCAACACACGCAAGGTTACTTCCGACGGCATGTTCAATACCCAGTGGGACAGCTACAGCAACACTCTGCGTTCCATTGCCGCCGAATATCAGGAAATATTCAAGGGTAACGATCCTGAAAAAGATGCTAAATTAAGCGCACTTGAATCTCGCTACAATGCAAGTTCCGACTCAATGTTCCGTGCCAATGCCAACAACATCATAGGCTACCGTTTGTTCCTTGACAAAGCTTACGAGCTTACTCCCGAAGAATTTGAGTCAGAACTCGTAAAGTATCCTTTAATGGCCGATTTCACTCGCGTCAAGAAGCTTCGTTCATCCAAAGCCAATGAAGCTTCCACGTCAGTTGGTAATAAATTCAAGGACTTCGCAATCCAAAATGACAGTACCGTACAGCGCCTCAGCGATTATGTGGGTAACGGCAACTGGACACTCGTGGATTTCTGGGCAAGCTGGTGCGGTCCCTGTATCCGAGAAGTTGAAACAATCAAGAGCCTGTATAATAAGTACAACGGTAAAGGCCTTGACTTCCTCGGAGTTGCAGTATGGGATGAACCTGAGAACTCCCGCAAAGCTATAGCCGACCACAAAATGCCCTGGCCAATGATTATCAATGCTCAGACCATTCCCACCGATCTTTACGGAATTGCCGGTATCCCCTGCATTATCCTCTTTGATCCTCAAGGCAACATCGTGAGCCGTGGTAAACAGGGTGCTGAACTCGTGGCCGACGTTGAAGAAGCTATGGCCGCGGCACAAGAATAACCCCCCTCGCCCACTGAACTGAACGTTAAATCAATCAACCCCTATAATTTATCAGAAATGATTGAAAAGATAAACCGACTCAAAGCTGAAATCGAATCACTTACAGCCAAGGATTTGGCCGAAGTGGATCAGCTCCGCATAAAGTATCTCAGCAAAAAAGGCGAAGTTTCGCTCCTGTTCAATGATTTCCGCACCGTTCCGGCCGATCAAAAAAAAGAGATGGGTCAGGCGCTCAACGCACTTAAGAATTTAGCGACTGAAAAAATAGCTGCACTGCGCGAATCGCTTGAAACAGCCGACTCTATAGATCCCACACTTGACCTTACTCGTACAGCCGCACCGATACCTCTTGGCAGCCGTCATCCCCTTTCGCTTGTGCGCGAAGAAATCATATCGATTTTCTCACGACTTGGTTTCACTGTGGCTGAAGGTCCGGAAATTGAAGACGACTGGCACGTGTTTTCCTCACTCAACTTCGCTGCCGATCATCCGGCACGCGACATGCAGGACACGTTCTTCATCCAGCGCAATCCCGATGTACTCCTCCGCACCCACACCTCATCCGTTCAATCTCGCGTGATGGAACATTCCCAGCCCCCCATCCGCATTATTTGCCCGGGACGAGTGTATCGCAACGAAGCAATCTCGGCCCGCGCACACTGCTTCTTCCATCAAGTTGAAGCTCTTTATGTGGATGAAAACGTTTCTTTTGCCGATCTCAAGCAGACACTCCTTTACTTTGCCCGTGAAATGTTTGGCTCGGAAACCCAGATTCGACTTCGTCCAAGTTATTTCCCCTTCACTGAACCATCTGCGGAGATGGACATATCCTGCAATCTCTGCGGCGGTAAAGGATGCTCTTTCTGCAAACACACCGGATGGGTTGAAATTCTTGGTTGCGGCATGGTCGACCCCAATGTCCTTGAAGCGTGCGGCATTGATTCACGCAAATACAGTGGCTTTGCACTCGGAATGGGTATTGAACGCATTACAAACTTGAAATATCAAGTCAATGACCTCCGTCTCTTCTCTGAAAACGACCGACGTTTCCTTGAAGAGTTCCAAAGCGCGCATTGACCTCCGCACCATTAAACCACGCTCAGAAGATGACAGTAAAAGAACGTTACCGCAGGGTAATCGATTGGTTCTCGGAAGCCATGCCTGTTGCTGAAACAGAGATCCGGTACTCTAACCCCTACGAGCTTCTTGTGGCAGTCATCCTCTCCGCGCAGTGCACTGACAAACGCATCAACCTTGTCACTCCGGCGCTGTTCGAAGCATTTCCCACCCCGGAATCGTTGGCTGCATCTTCGCAAGAGGAAATTTTTGAGTACATCAAGTCAGTCTCTTATCCAAACAACAAGGCTCGCTCCTTGTTGGGGATGGCCCGAAAACTTGTCGAGGATTTCAATGGCCAGGTACCCTCGGATATAGAGTCATTGACTTCGTTGCCTGGTGTGGGGCGTAAGACCGCTAATGTGATACTTGCCGTTGTCTTCGACAATGCTGCAATGGCGGTTGACACACATGTGTTCCGTGTAAGTGAGCGAATTGGCCTGACTACAGGCAGCAAAACGCCTCTTCAGACCGAACGGACTCTTATGCGTCATCTTCCCGAGGAGATTGTACCATTGGCGCATCATTGGCTCATCCTTCACGGCCGATATGTGTGTAAAGCCCGACGTCCGCTTTGCCTGGATTGCGGTCTGAAACCGGTTTGCAGGTATTACAACAAGTCCGAATCATCAAAACCTGAAAACGCTCATGGATCCGCTGATTAAAAGTGTTTCCCAATTCATTTACCGCGAACGCCTGCTTCCCGCAGGCGCTCGCGTTATTGTAGGGCTCAGCGGGGGGGCCGATTCGGTTGCGCTTTTGGCCATTCTCACTTCATGCGGATTTAAATGTATTGCCGCCCACTGCAATTTTCATCTGCGTGGCGATGAAAGCAACCGGGACGAACGACATGCGCATAGTATAGCCGCGCAACTTGATGTGCCCATTGAAACCGTCCATTTCAACGTCAGCGAATATATCGAGCGTCAACCGCGACCAACCTCCATCGAGATGGCTTGCCGTGACCTGCGCTATGATTGGTTTGAAAAACTAAGAGTTGCACACTGTGCCGACTCTATAGCGGTGGCTCATAACTCCGACGACAACGCCGAGACAATGCTGCTGAATCTTATCCGTGGCACAGGGATTGCAGGTGCGCGCGGCATGCTTCCTCGCAGCAATCGCAATATTATTCGACCTCTTCTTGAAACAACCCGTGCAGAAATTGAAGAATACCTCCGGCGAAACAATCTTCAATTCATCACAGATTCCACCAATCTTCAGAATCTTTTCACCCGCAATCGGCTCCGACTTGATGTTCTCCCATCACTTTACTCTCGGTTCCCCTCCGCCCGTTCAGGATTGCAAAAATCATTATCACATCTGCGCAAAGCCGATCAATTTCTGCGTGACAGTATTGAGAAGCGAATGCAGCCGTTTGTAGATAATGACACTGTTAATATCCTTTCGCTCACTCAGAGTGAACCTGATGCCGAATATATCCTTTATGAATATTTTCGCAACATGGGACTGTCATATTCCCAATCAGAAGATATCTGCAGCAACCCAAACCGTAATGGTGCACGCTTTCCCATATCTTCCAACAAGGAACTCCTCATGACTCATGGCAAACTGCAAGTGATAAAATCTGATGCAGTGATAAGCCCCACATTTCCTCCTCTGGAAGAGCTATTCGAGATAACAATCCATCCAATCTCGGAATTCAAACCTTCGGGCAGCAAGGATGAAGCTTATTTTGACGCTTCAATCCTGCAAGCAGGAACCCTTAACGTACGTTCATGGAGACATGCCGACCGACTGCGGCCATTCGGCATGAAAGGCACACGCGCCGTTAGCGACATATTCAATTCAGCCCGCATCCCACTGCAACTGCGCAAATCCATACCACTCCTATGCCTCGACAATGAAATCCTCTGGATTCCATCCATCAGAGCCTCCCGACTATACACCGTAACTTCCACATCTATCTCTTTCTTGCGCATCCGCATTCGCCCTGAGGCCCAATCCCTAATCAATCGTTAAAAAGAAACTTTGGCCGAAAAACTCACCTGGCCCAATACTGGGAAATTTTCAACAAAATTTTGACCGTGGCGAGATTTAAATTACTTTTGCATATCAATAATAGTGGAGTTGTCCGTTGACCATCGGACCTCCTCACAAGCCCTCTGAAAACATATATAAGCACAAGCCAAATGAACCGCAAAGGCAAACTATATTTTCGCTACGGCACAATGGGCTCTGCCAAAACAGCCCTCCTCCTCACTCAAGCATATAACTTTGAGGAACGCGGAATGCGTTACGTGTGCCTGAAACCATTCGTGGACACCCGCGAAGGTTCCAACATCATTAAATCCCGTATTGGCATTGAGCGCGAATGCCGGTGGATACACGCTGACACTGATCTACATGAACTTGCTCAGCAGCTTTTTGAAGAAAACATGACCGTAATAGACTGGTTTCTGGTTGATGAGTGTCAATTTCTTACTGCTCGTCAGGTGGACCAGCTTGCAAGAATTGTCGATGACTTTGGCAGCAACGTGATTTGCTACGGACTCCGCACCGACTTTCAGAGCCGACTCTTTGAAGGGAGCCGACGCCTGTTTGAAATTGCCGATACAATTGATGAAATAAAATCAACATGCAACTGTGGCCGAAAAACTATCATTAACGCACGCATAGATGCCAAAGGCGACTTCGTTGAAGAGGGCAACCAAGTGGAAATAGGCGGCGATGACAGATACATAGCGGTGTGCCGCAAATGTTGGCGAAACAAGAAAATCGAGCAATCGACCCGCGATGCCCTGCCCTTCCTTGAATTGAAAACCCACAGCAAATAGACTCGCGGAATAAACCTTTAGGCCTATTGGCTGTCATATTTTCTGTTATGAAAACACTCGGACAATCAATACTTATATTTTTTGTGGTGCTACTCACCCACATATCTGCCGTAGCACTTACTCTCAATAATGAAACCGTTCGTTACAAAGTAAGTTATAAATGGGGGTTGGTGCACAAACAAGCCGGCACAGCCACCGTCACACTGCGCCGCAACGGCAATCGATATTCAGCCATTGCCATTGGACGCTCAGATCCTTGGGCCGACAAGTTCTACAAACTGCGTGACACTCTACGCACTGATATGCGTGCCGATTTCTCGCCTACACGCTATGAATATACCGCTCATGAGGACGGCAAGTACTCACATGATGTGGTCACGTTCAGCCATTCCGGCAATACTGTCACCGGCCATTGTACCAGAACCCGAAAAGGCAAGAATGACAAAACGCCCACCACAAAAAACACCACTCTCACCGCACAAGGAATGACAGTGGACATGCTCAGCTCCTACTATTATTTGCGAAGCATCGACTTTGCTTCATTGAAGCCGGGTGCCAAGCGCAGTATAAATATATTTTCTGGAAAACAAAAAGAGCTTCTCACCTTCACATACTCCGGCACTGAGCAACTCAAACTCAACGGAAAAACCTACAACGCATATAAAGTTACATTTACCTTCACCTCCGACGGCAAGAAAAAAACCTCAGAACCGATTCAAGCATGGGTTTCAACCGACGCTGCGAGAATACCCTTGAAACTTGTCGGTAAACTTAAAATCGGTCAGGTACAATGTGTATATTCCCCCGGAAAATGAGAAATTTATCAAAACAATTAATAATGGCAACCTTACCGGTTTTGTCACTCTGCTCAGTCACTTCCAACGCATCAACTTCTGATGCCAAAGTCAGAATAGCGTTCACAACCGATATTCATGGCAGTTTCTTCCCCTTGAATTACACCACCATGCAACCCGTTGCAGGTAGCCTTGCCCGGGTTGCAACTGCTGTTGACTCGTTGCGTGCAATCAATGGGCCTGATAACCTTCTGTTGTTGGACAACGGGGATATCCTTCAAGGGCAGCCAACAGCCTATTACTACAATTACATAGATACCGTTGCGCCTCATCTTGTTCCGTCCATATACAACTACTTGGGCTATGATGCAGTAACCATAGGCAACCATGATGTAGAGACAGGCCATCCTGTTTATGACCGCGTGCGCTCCCAGACCAAAGCACCTATGCTCGGGGCCAATGTAATAGACACATCCACCGGGGAGCCATATCTCACACCTTATGCCACATTCACCAAAGCTGGCATTAAAATAACAGTCCTTGGTCTTCTCACGCCCGGAATCCCCTCGTGGCTGCCTGAAGTTCTGTGGAGCGGGCTGCGCTTTGACGACATGACTGAAGCGGCGCGAAAATGGATACCTATCATAAAAGAGCGCGAAAATCCTGACATTATAATCGGCCTGTTCCATTCAGGTCACAATGAGGCGCAAACCACAGGCGATGTAATTGAAAACGCATCTGTAAAAGTTGCCCGCGAAGTTCCCGGATTTGATGCAGTACTGATTGGCCATGATCACCAGCGCTTCCTTGAAAAAATAACCAATGTGGAAGGGAAACAAGTGCATGTACTTAATCCGGCCAACAACGCCCGCGCCATAGGACTTGTAGAAATCATCCCATCCGCCTCAGGACGGCCTGAAATCAATTCTTCCCTGCTGGACGTGACGGCAATCGCTCCATCCCAAGGATTCATGAGCGAGTTTGAAAAACAGCAGAAGGAGGTAACCAAATTCGTCACACGACAGATAGGCACAAACGCCACAACCATATCCACCGAAGATGCATTCTTCGGTTCCTCAGCCTTCATGTCGTTGCTTCATAAGCTCCAACTGGAAATTTCCAAAGCCGACATATCTTTTGCAGCCCCCCTCTCTTTCGATGCCACTATCCACGCCGGACCCATAACAGTAAGCGACATGTTCACGCTCTACAAGTATGAAAACATGCTTTACGTAATGGAGCTTACCGGCCGTGAAATAAAAAACTACCTTGAAGAAGCTTATTCCCTTTGGACAAAACAGATCACACCTGATCAACACCATCTCATCAACTTCGCATCGGAAAATCCCACACCGGCCGACAACCGCCTGGCCAAACCATCCTATAACTTTGACTCAGCTGCCGGGATTGACTATACTGTCGATGTAACAAAACCTAAAGGAGAAAAAATTAGTATCCTCTCCCTTTCCGACGGTCGCCCCTTCTCGCTCGACAGCACATACACAGTAGCAGTAAATTCCTACCGCGCCAATGGTGGAGGTGATCTCTTAACAAAAGGAGCGGGCATTCCCGCCTCGGAGCTCAACAGCCGCGTTGTCAGAGCCACCGACAAAGATCTCCGTTACTATCTTATCAAGGAGATTGAGCGTAACCCCGATTTGCACCCAGTTGACCTTGCCAACTGGCGATTTGTACCTGAAACCGTTGCTAAAAAAGCTATCGCTATAGACCGCGAACTCCTCTTCTCACCTCAGAGTTCAAAAGAGCAAAAGTGACACGGCCATAACAGCCATACCCGTTATCACGCCAAGTATCGAAAGATGATGATGGCCATATTTTTCAGATCCGGGCAAAAGTTCATCAAATGAAATATACACCATGATTCCTGAGATTCCGGCCATCAGCAAAGAGCTCACAACCGGAGTCCAGAACGGGAGTATGAACAAAGCTGCAAAGATAGCTCCTACCGGTTCGGCCAACCCCGATAGCAATGACCACTTCAGAGCCTTTTTTCGGTTACCGGTTGCATGATATATCGGCACTGCCACTGCTATACCCTCCGGTATATTGTGTATTGCAATTGCCACCACGATGGGTAAAGCCACAGTTATCCCCTCGAGTCCGGATATGAATGTGGCAATCCCTTCCGGGAAATTGTGTATACCGATAGCTATGGCCAACATGAACGCCGTGCGATGCAGTGTTGTTGACTTAACCGATTCCTGAAGTGTCTCAACGCAAGCTATTTCATGAGGGTTCTCATCCTCCGGAATCAAATAATCTATGAGGGCAATTAATGCTATGCCGGCAAAAAATGCCAGCAAAACATATATCTCTCCCATCTTCCCGGGCGTTATCTGCTCCATCGACTCCAAAGCCTCCGGCATTATCTCCATGAATGATACATAGACCATCACTCCTGCCGACAAGCCTAATGCCCACGTTAGGAACTTCTTGTTGGTGCGCGAACTGAAAAATGCCATCAGCGACCCTATACCGGTTGATAAGCCGGCAATCAAGGTCAACCCTACAGCTATTGCGATCTGTGAAAAACTTACTGTCATGTTTTGAAAACAATATGGCGCCATTATGGTTTCGGCAACGGCACTAATTTAGACACAACTCCGCGAACCTTGCTCACCAAACCTCTACCCTTCACAGCCTGACTTGTAGCCCGAAGCTCTTCTCGCCTTATGGATGCCAACTTTGCAGCCTTTTCAATTTCCAAGCGTCGGTCCTCGTTGATTCCACATTGAAGCATTGCTTCAAGTATTCGCTTTATTGAATCCCTCAATCCGGTTTCAACTGTTC
>CAJUSN010000097.1 GCA_910589095.1 uncultured Muribaculaceae bacterium | reverse complement strand
GACTTATCATAGTCATACCCATCGGCATTGAACTGTCCAACCATCGTTGCTCCTGTCTTTACCAAAACTTCATACATTTCGCCAACTGCATTGCAGAATGTTTCCGACATTGACTCATCACCGCATCCAAACACGGCAGCATATTTCCCCGACAGAGAAAGCGCTCCAACTCCATCAAGAAAGTCATGCATATTATCTTGTAAGTCACCGTCGCCCCAAGTGCTTGCGCCGAAGATGACCACATCGTAATCAGCCACCTTGGATGGAGCTGTGTTTGTCACGTCATAAACATCTTCGCTACCCACGCCAAGCGCCTTGGCTATGTCTTGGGCCACTTGTTCAGTTGTTCCGGTAGTTGAACCGTAAAAGATTCCTATTTTCTTCATAATTCATTTATTTTTCAGTTGTAATTTCTATTTGACAAAGCGCACGGTTACACCTTGTAACTTGCACATTGAAAAAACACATTGATACATCACATTGTTCATCCGTTCGGATACAAGTGAGCATTGCCGCAAATCAACCTATCAATAAAACCACCACATAGTCACTAATAATACTCATCAAAAACAATAAAGATGTTAATTGAAACAAAAGTTTAAATAGCATTATTAGGCATATTGATTGAAAATATGTAATTTTGCAGTCTAAAACTCAACATCACCAATAACCATCAAATCATTTGAATCAAATGTCTGATAAAAGAGTAATCAAAACGGCACTTATCTCAGTATTCCACAAGGAAGGTCTTGACAACATTCTCAACATGCTCCATGCTCAAGGAGTGAAGTTTTTGTCAACCGGTGGCACAAAATCTTTCATCGAAAGCCTGGGTTTCCCCTGTCAAGCCGTTGAAGAACTCACATCTTATCCTTCGATTCTCGGTGGCCGTGTAAAGACTCTCCATCCCAAAGTATTCGGCGGAATCTTGAACCGTCGCGAAAACGAAGGTGACCGCAATCAGATTAAAGAATATGAGATTCCCGAAATCGACCTCGTCATCGTCGATCTCTATCCTTTTGAAGCCACTGTGGCTTCAGGGGCATCTCACGAAGATATTATTGAAAAAATCGACATCGGCGGCATCTCTCTCATCCGCGCCGGTGCTAAGAATTACCGCGATGTAATCATCGTTGCTTCCAAAGCTCAATACGAGCCCCTTGCCGAGCTCATTTCTCGCAACGGCGCCGAATCCTCCCTTGACGAACGCCGTTTCTTTGCCAAAGAAGCATTTAAGGTTTCATCCGGATATGACGCAGCTATCTTCAACTACTTCGATTCTCTCGATCCCGAAGCTCCCACTGCAATGCGCGAAGCATTCGATAACAAAATGCACCTCCGCTACGGTGAGAATCCTCACCAGAAAGGCGCATTCTTCGGCGACTTTGACAAGATGTTCAAGCAGCTCCATGGCAAGGAAATCTCATACAACAACCTCCTTGACATTGATGCTGCCGTTTCTCTGATCTCTGAATTTGAAGAACCCACATTTGGTATTCTCAAACACAACAATGCCTGCGGTATCGCAACTCGTCCCACAATGCTGCAAGCTTGGACAGATGCTCTTGCAGGCGATCCGGTTTCGGCTTTCGGAGGTGTTCTCGTAGCTAACCGTGACATCGACGCTGAAACTGCCGAGCAGATCAACAAAATATTCCTTGAAGTTATCATCGCACCTGATTATAGCGAAGAGGCATTTGCAATCCTGTCTCAGAAGAAAAACCGCATTATCCTCAAGCAAATCGCTCCCCTCACAACTAAAGTGCAGTTCCGCTCTGTTCTCAACGGCGCTCTTCTCCAGGATCGCGACCTCAAAATTGAAACTCCTGCCGATCTTACACCCGTTACGGATAAGAAGCCTAATGATGAACAGATTACCGATCTGCTTTTCGCCAACAAAGTTGTGAAAAACAGCAAGAGCAACTCCATTGTTTTGGCCAAAGGCTCTATGCTCCTTGCCTCCGGAGTGGGTCAAACATCACGCGTTGATGCTCTCAAACAAGCCATCGCCAAGGCGCAATCATTCGGGTTTGACCTCAATGGCGCTGTAATGGCTTCCGATGCCTTCTTCCCGTTTGCCGACTGTGTTGAAATAGCCAACAAGGCAGGCATCACTGCAGTGATCCAGCCCGGCGGCTCTATCCGCGACCAGGAGACTATTGACTACTGCAATGCTAACGGAGTGGCCATGGTCACCACCGGTATCCGTCACTTCAAACATTGACAACCCATAACTCTCTCCTCCACTTAACCTCAACAAGCTTATTTACCTTTTAACTACAATGGGTTTATTTTCATTTAACAAAGAAATAGCTATTGACCTTGGAACGGCCAATACAATTATAATTCACAATGACAAAATTGTGATCGACGAACCCTCGATCGTAGCAATCGAGGTGCGCACCGGCAAACTTATTGCCGTAGGTAAGGATGCTCAGCCAATGCAAGGCAAAGAAAATGACAACATCCGCACCATCCGTCCCCTTCGTCAGGGCGTTATCGCCGACTTCAACGCTGCCGAGATGATGATCCGCGGTCTCGTTGGCAAAGCAAGTTCTAAAAACCGCTGGTTCAGCCCCTCCATGCGCATGGTTGTCGGCATACCATCAGGTTCTACCGAAGTAGAGATCCGTGCGGTCCGCGACTCATCAGAACATGCCGGTGGACGCGACGTATATATGCTCTACGAACCCATGGCCGCAGCCCTCGGTATCGGCATCGACGTTCTCGCACCCGAAGGCAACATGATTGTGGATATAGGTGGTGGTACCACTGAAATCGCCGTAATTTCGCTCGGAGGTATTGTCTCGAATACCAGCATTCAGATTGCCGGCGACAATCTCACTGCCGACATTCAGGAACACATGCGTCGAGTCCACAATGTCCGCGTGGGTGAACGCACTGCCGAACTCATCAAGATGAATGTAGGTTCCGCGCTTACCGAGCTGGAAAATCCTCCCCAGGATTATATTGTTCATGGCCCCAATGTCATGACAGCTCTCCCCATGGAGGTGCCCGTTTCATATCAAGAAATCTCTCACTGTATAGAGAAGTCTATTGCCCGAATTGAAACGGCTGTACTCAATGCTCTTGAAACCACTCCTCCCGAACTTTATGCCGATATTGTGAAAAATGGCATCTATCTTGCCGGTGGTGGTGCACTCCTCCGTGGTCTTGACAAGCGCCTCACAGACAAGATCGGTATCCCGTTCCATGTTGCCGAAGACCCGCTGCTTGCAGTGGCCAAAGGCACTGGAGTTGCCCTCAAGAACATCGACAAGTTCTCATTCCTTATCCGCTGACGCGCAACATACCGTCTGCGGACCATATCCCTTAATTGCCAAGCCGCTTCTCCCCTTCAGGAGTAGTGGCATTGAGCAAAGATAGGCGTGCGCGCCATTCACCAGCCGAAAGTCTAAAAAGTAAGTGAACAATCTTCTTTACTTCTTCATCAAGGCCCGACCGTGGATTTTGTTCACGGTCTATGCCGTCATTGGTTGCATATTACTGTTCAACAGTAATCCCTATCAGCATTCGGTCTACCTCACTTCGGCCAATTCTATCAGCACTGGAGTGTACAACGCTGCCACTGGTGTAACCTCATATTTCAATCTCCGAAATATCAACGAAGACCTCCAGCGACGTAACAGTGACCTTGAGCTTGAACTGCTTGCTCTGAAGCAGCAGATGCTGCAGTTCCACGACATGGAGTACGCTCAGACCCATCCCGTTGATTCAGCGCTGCAACGCTATAATTTCATTCTGGCTCATGTAATCAATAACTCCGTTCACCGCCCTCACAATTACATCACAATTCAGAAAGGAGCGTTAGACGGTATTAAGCCCGACATGGGTGTGGTTGACCAGAACGGTGTGGTAGGAAAGGTAAATGTGGTAGGCCCGCATTCGGCCCGCATAATTTCCTTGCTCAACAATAACCTCAGACTTTCCTGCAAAGTAAAGTCATCGAACACCGTCGGATCGCTCGTATGGGATGGTGATGATTACCGCGTGGCTCTGCTCGAGGAAATCCCCCGCCACGCCACATTCAACAAGGGTGACACAATCATAACCTCCGGTTACTCTACAAGTTTTCCTGAAGGGATTCCCGTGGGTGTGATACTTGGAGAGAAAAAGGGTCATGATGACAATTTCCACACTCTTATGGTTAAACTCTTCACTGACTTCTCTAAACTCTCCACCGTCCGGATCATTGTTGATAACATGGCGGAGGAACTGAAAGTAATTGAAGCTGCAACAGAGCAACAGATGAATGAAAAAGAAGAATAATAACCTTACACCACACAGCTGCCCGTCATGACAAAGACATCCATACAGATGATAGCCATAGCCATTGCGCTGTTTTTGGTGCAGGTTATAGTCCTCAACCGTATCTGCCTCTTCGGTGTTGCGGTGCCGTTCGCTTTCATTTATATCATCCTCCGACTCCCGGTGAGCATCTCCAAGGAATGGCTCTTTACAATTGCATTTCTTTTGGGCTTTACGGTCGACCTCTTCTCCGACACCGGTGGGATTGCATCTCTTTCTTGCCTCATCATGGCTGCACTGCGCCGACCGATACTTCACCTCTACTTCCCGCGCGAGGATGAACTCACTGACCCCTTCCCATCCATCGCTTCGCTCGGACTCCTTACTTATTTCAAGTATGCTCTGACCATGTCTCTTCTGTACTGCATACTTGCCTTTACTCTCGAATCACTCTCGCTGTTCCACTTCTGGCATCTTGTGGGGTGCGTGGTTGCAAGCACTGTGCTCACCACTGCCCTGCTGATTGGAATTGACAGCCTAACCTTGCCTCGACGTGAGAAAAGATTATAATCTTGAAAAACGAAAATATATTATAGGTGGATTCATTGCCATTTTGGTAGTGATCTACATCATACGTCTGTTCAATCTTCAAGTACTGGACAACAGATACAAAGATGACGCTGACTCAAACGCATTTTTGCGAAAAGCCACATATCCTTCACGTGGTGTGATATATGACCGCAATGGCAATGTTGTGGTTTACAACCGTCCCGCCTACGACATCATGGTTATTCCGCGCGATATCCAGCCGTTTGACACTCTTGACTTCTGCCGTACGCTCGGTCTGACAAAGCAACAACTCGAAGAACGCTTCCGCGACATGAAGGATAAGCGCAAGAACCCGGGATACTCGTCCTATTCGCCTCAGACCCTCATAACTCACCTTGATGCAGCCGACTATGGTCGCATGCAGGAGAAAATGTACCGGTTCCCCGGTTTCTTCATCCAGAAACGCATCATGCGCGAGTACAACTATCATTGCGGCGCGAATATACTTGGCAATATCCGTGAAGTTTCCCCCGAAGACATAGAACGTGACCCGTACTATAAACGTGGTGACTACACCGGCGACCTCGGAGTGGAGAAAAGCTATGAGAAACACCTCCGTGGCGTAAAAGGGGAAGAGATCCTTATCCGCGATGCGCTCGGTCAGATTCAAGGACATTATGATAATGGTGCCCATGATAAAAAAGCAATCTCAGGACGTAACATTACCCTCGGAATCGATATCGAGCTGCAAGAGTATGCCGAGAAGCTTATGACAGGTAAAATTGGCGCCGTTGTGGCTATTGAGCCATCTACAGGCGAGGTGCTCGCTCTTGTCACAAGCCCTTCCTACGACCCGGCACTTCTTGTTGGCCGTGACCGCGGTAAAAACTATAAAGAGCTCCGAAACAATCCCCACCGACCCTTGCTTGACCGCTCTATCCAGGGAGCCTATCCCCCGGGCTCAACTTTCAAGCCCGGACAAGGCCTGATCCTTCTTCAGGAAGGTATCATCACTTTAGGCACAAGCTTCCCCTGCAGCCGTGGATATGTAAATTCAGGCCTGAGAGTGGGATGCCACCCACATGCCTCACCCATCACTTTGAAGCCCGCCCTACAAACCTCTTGTAACGCATTCTTCTGCTGGGGCCTTAAAGCCATGCTTGACAAGAAGCGCAAATATGGCTCGACAGCAAAGGCATTTGAAGTGTGGAAAACTCACCTCGTAGAACTTGGTTATGGCTACAAACTGGGAATCGACATACCGGGTGAAAGCCGAGGATTCCTTCCAAACGCAAAATTTTACGACAAAATATACGGTGAGGACAAATGGTCAGCCAACTCTATCATATCAGTTTCAATAGGCCAGGGCGAAATCAT
This sequence comes from uncultured Muribaculaceae bacterium, assembly GCA_910589095.1. Taxonomy (GTDB): domain Bacteria; phylum Bacteroidota; class Bacteroidia; order Bacteroidales; family Muribaculaceae; genus Paramuribaculum. Next base: position 3,372 of record CAJUSN010000097.1, on the reverse strand, counting down.
GGCTACACCTCTTCAGATTGCCAATCTCGGAGCCACTATTGCCAATCGTGGATGGTTCATAACCCCTCACGTAGTTAAATCAATTGAGGACACGGTGCTCCAAAAACAATATGTTGACAAACGCACCCCAAACATCAACCGTGCCCATTTCGAGTCAGTAGCCGAAGGTATGCGAATGGCAGTTACAGGTGGTACTTGCAAACTTGCCAATCTGCCTGACGTGGAAGTGTGTGGAAAAACCGGTACGGCTCAGAATCCTCATGGACGCGACCACTCGGTGTTCCTCGGTTTCGCACCCTACCATGACCCGAAGATTGCCGTGTGCGTATACGTGGAAAATGCCGGCTACGGGGCCACATTCGGTGTGCCAATCGGAAGCTGCGTAATCGAGAAGTATCTCAACGGCGAGGTATCCGAATCCCGAAAGTATATCGAAGAGAGAATGATTCACACCAGCACCATTTCATCAAATGCAAACAAAGGAAAATAGCATATCGGTTTTCGGCCACATTGACTGGTTCACGGTGGTGATATATCTAATCCTAGTGATTGCGGGGGTTTTCAGCATATATGCCGCGAGCTACGATTTTGACAATGCATCACTTCTTGACCCAGCGGAATTCTCTGGTAAACAGATACGTTGGATTGGACTGTCACTTGTCCTCGCCACGGTGATTCTGCTGTTTGATTCTCATGTTTTCGAGACTTATGCCATCCCAATCTATCTGGCCATTCTGTTCATAATGCTTGTAACTATCTTCATAGCTCCCGACATCAATGGCTCCCGTTCATGGCTCGTGCTCGGTCCCATAAGATTTCAACCGGCCGAATTCGGTAAGTTTGCCACGGCTCTCGCATTGGCCAAACTGTTCAATTCTTACAACTTCAAACTCAACGCCAATCCGAAGAACTATGCACTTGCTCTTTCAATAATATTTGTGCCTATCTTTCTTATATTGGCACAGAACGAAACCGGTTCAGCATTGGCCTACATGGCGTTGTTCTTCGTACTGTTCAGAGAAGGCATGAGCGGAATGGTACTCCTGGCAGCGTTATGTGCTGTGACCTTTTTTGTTGTGGCCATCAAATATGCCCAGACTCTTTTCCTTGGCATTCCCACGGGCGAAGCCATCGTATTTATTCTCATAATGATTCTTATGGTGGCAATCGTAACAGGATACTGCAAGATGTTCGATGTTGCGCGCAACCTCGCCATCTGGTTTGGAGGCACCGGACTAATAGTAGGGATACTTGCTGCATGTGGTGTAGATGTGCCCGGTATGGTCTACTTCCTCTCAACCATACTTATTGGTTGCGCCTACTGCACGCTCATGTTCCTACGTTTCAAAAGCAACCGTTTGCTCTATACGATCGTAGCGGCAATAGTGTCCATCATATTCCTCTTTTCTGTCAACTATGCCTTCAATAATGTGCTACGTGTCCACCAACAGCAACGTATCAATGTTGCGCTTGGTATTGCCGATGACCCGCTTGGAACCGGTTACAACGTTAATCAATCCAAGATAGCCATTGGCTCCGGCGGACTGTTCGGCAAAGGATTCCTTAACGGAACGCAAACGAAGTTGAAATATGTCCCGGAACAGCACACAGACTTTATTTACTGTACAATCGGAGAAGAGGAAGGATTCATAGGTTCAAGTGCTGTACTGCTTCTGTTTTTGGTCTTGATTCTTAGAATCATGCATCTTGCGGAACGTCAGCCCACAACATTCGGTAGGGTCTATGGCTATTGCGTGGCCTCCTATTTCATATTTCACCTTGCCATCAACACAGGCATGGTAATTGGTTTGTGCCCCGTCATTGGTATTCCGCTCCCGTTTTTCAGCTATGGGGGCTCCTCTCTATGGAGCTTTACCATTCTGGTGTTCATTATGCTTCGTATTGACGCCGCAAGAAAAGAGCATCATTCATTCAGATAATGTAGGGAAAAAAACATGCCTATCTATTGTTTCCCACGTAAGCATTTCGTAATTTTGTGACATGTTGGAGAGCTTGCTTTACATAGCATTCTCCGGATTCATGATCGGAGTGTTTATCAGCGCGCCAATGGGCCCCATTGGCATGCTGGTGATTCAGCGTACCCTCAATAAAGGCCGCGCTACCGCCATGTACACCGGCATTGGCGCTTCCCTCTCCGATCTCTTCTATTGTCTGCTATCCGGCCTGGGGCTCTCTCTTGTTACGGACTTCATTGAATCAAATAAAAACATCCTCCAGATCATTGGATCCGTTGTGCTTATTGTATATGGCATTTACCTTTTCCGCAACAATCCATCACGTGCCATCAAGAAAGCGCCCGATATCACTACCAATTACTGGCGTGATTTTGCCACCGGCTTTCTCTTCACCTTCTCGAATCCGCTCATACTGTTCTTTATAATAGGACTGTTTGCCCGATTCAACTTTATGGATGCCAATTACCATTATTACCATTATCTGGTGGGGTATCTGTCAATCGTAGGCGGCGCGCTTTGCTGGTGGTCCCTGATCACATTCTTTGTAAACAAAGTGAGGAGCCACTTCAACGTTCGTTCCATGTGGGTAATAAACAGAGTGATGGCCGGTCTGCTCATAATAATGGCCTTGATCGGATCAGTCCACGCAATAAGAAATCTTCTACCAATGTAAAATATTTAACAAGTTTCACAATATGTCAACTTCCAATCCCTCCCTAAAAACACCTTTCATACCGGAGCTCGACAATCTCACCTCAGAAGAAATCATCCACCGACTTGATGAGAATGGGACTCGTAAAACAATAGGTTGCCTCAACTGGCAGTCACAGTTCCCCTACAAGCCGCTAACTTCAATAGCTGTGGCCCATTCTGAGAAATATATTTACATAGATTTCTTTGTTCGCTGCAACTATCTGCGTGCGGTAAACTACGAAAACAATTCTTCCGTCCACCAGGATTCATGCGTGGAATTCTTTGTGTGTCCTAACGGAAAACTCCCCTACTACAACTTTGAATTCAACTGCATAGGCACCGTCCACGCGGCCTGCCGTGAAGACAGACATACCGGCACACCGCTTACCAATGAGCAACTAGACACCATAAAAAGATACCCGTCGTGTGGAACCCGTCCCTTTGAAGAACTTGAAGGACTGTTCTCATGGAATCTCCTCGTAGCTATACCTCTTGAGTTGATTGGTCTGGAATACAAGGGAGAACCGATTGAGATGAAAGGGAACTTCTACAAATGTGCCGACCTCACTTCAACCCCTCACTTCTTAAGTTGGGCCCCCATTGATACACCCGAGCCCGATTTCCATCGTCCGGAATTCTTTGCTCCAATCACCTTGGAGTAACACTAACCGGGAGAACAGCAGGTGCAAAAAATATCTAAAAT
>CAJUSN010000096.1:3589-9634 GCA_910589095.1 uncultured Muribaculaceae bacterium | reverse complement strand
ATTTTCAACCGTCCGTCATTTTTCACAGCTATCTTCACCGCATAGACCAAATTGGAGCGCGAATCTTGCGTCTGAATATTTTTCGGAGTAAATTCACTCTCCGCCGAAATCCATGTCACTGTTCCCGGATATTCATACACATTGTCACCTCCGAAATCCGCTAACACTTTAACCCGCTGCCCAAGCTTAAGATTCGCCAGCTGTGCGGAGGTGAAATACGCTCTGAGATACATACGTTCGATATTGGCTATTTTGAGCATCGGTTTGCCGGTAACAGTGTATTCCCCCGCCTCACAATATTTAGTCAGCACGGTGCCTTTTAAGGGCGAGCGCAGCATGCAATCGTCAAGCCTGCTGTCTATCTGACGGATCTGAACGTCAATTGCCGAGGCAGATTCCCTAATGGATGCTGAATTATTGGAGAGAATTGATTGTTGAGCGCTTATCTTATCTTCGATCATTTTTATAGCAGAGTTGATATCGTCAAGCTGTTTGGTTGTGGCCGCTCCATCGGCGAGCAAGTTTTCTATTCTGCGTTTTTCTCTCAATTGCTTGTCGAGCTCCGTTCTGTATGATGACAACTGAACTGAAATATCCGGAATATTGGCATTTGAGGCGGAACGTTGCCGTATCAACTGCTCCTTTTGAAGCTGAAGCTGAACAGTGTCTATTTTAGCCAACAATTCGCCTATTTCAACAGTGTCACCCTCCTCCACATCAAAGCTCAGGATTTTTCCAGATGATTCTGCTGAAAGGGTAACTTCCGTAGCTTCAAAATTTCCCGAAGCATCAAACTCCGCTTTCTCGCTGCATGAAGAAATGAGCATTGTTAATGCAGCTGTGATGAGATGTTGTATTTTCATTTGTTTCTTAAATGATTAAGATTGTAAATTGCTTTTATCAACTCAATGCGATGTGTAACCAACTCATTCTCTGCAAGCTCCTCATCGGTGATTTTTGTCAACAGCGAAGTGGCATCGATCACACCGTTGCGCAGCTGTGACTGTGCGGTCCGCACCACAGATCTTCTCAGTTCCAATATCCGTTCATCATTGCGCATCACCTCCCTCAGAGCCTCGATATGTCCGGAGCTCTCCGCAATGGCCATACGATTATTGAAATTGAAAACGTCACGTTCAGTCTCCACCATCTGCTTTTCCAAATTCAATTTTTCCAACGAGTTCTTACGTGTATATAGCGAACCGAAATTCCATGACAACTTCAATCCAACCATGAAATTGAATGAAAGACGCCGATTCTGCATGTTCTTGAACATATTATACCCCGGATAACCGTAATACCCACTGAAAAATGCACCTACCGTGGGCATCACGGAAGCATGGATTCCCTCCTCCTGCGCAGTAATATTTGTCAGCCTACGATCAAAAAAGCTCAAATTTGGATGAGTTGCATCGGAGCCAATTATTTCCTCGTGATGCGGGACTGCGAGTTCACAATCTTCAACATTCAAACCTGTAAAAATTCCAAGCACGCGTGCAATGCTGCTTCGCGATGCAATCAATCGGGCTCGTTGCTGCTTCATAGCAAGCAATTTAGCCTCAATTTGATCACAATCGCTTTTCATCGCCACACCATTGGCAAACAGCGAATTGACTTGATGCAAAGTAGAGTCAACAAGGGTAGTCTGTTGGTCAAGGCTCTTGATTGACTCCTGGAGTAGAAGCAATGAGAAATAAAGTTCCTCAACTCTTGCTTCAACGTCATAGAGCGCAACATCAAGTGCTGATTTTTCAACCTCCGTTCCGGTGGCAATAGCCCGCTTTCCGGCCCTGTTTCTACCACCATCCCATATTTGTTGGCTCACATCCAGACCTACCCTATACTGCGTCTTTCCCAATCCGGGATAAGATACACCGTTTTGAGCCAGTATACCCGTGAGAACATCCGGAAGGGCAGCAACTTCATTTTGCCATGTAATCTGGGCTCCGACACTCCCCTGCGGCAACCACACCTTAGCAATATTAGCAAAGTTAAGTTGCTTTGTTTTGTCAAGCAAACCATATTGCGCTACAGAGGGATAATTCTCACGCGCAAGCTTAACGCACTCATCCAGTGTGAGAGTACGTGCAAATCCGGAAATGAATACTCCGAAAAACAACCATATAGCAAACACAGTCCTAATCATGACAAGCGCTTCATTATTATTTCAACATTCTCTCGTTTACGCTCCTCCATATATTCTTCCAAACTGGCATAACCCATCATGGAAATCAACATAGGACGCGCTAAAAACGGAAACACATTCAAACAAGCAATATCCACCACAAGTGTTCTGGCGTCAGTTTTCACAATCTCTCCATCGGCATAAGCACGGTCAAGTTCCGTCTGCAAATTAGCCAAACGCGCTCGTGCAACTGCACCTAACGCGTCAAAAGCGTCATTATAAGCTTCCGGGCGAGCATTTATCGTGGTTATGAAGAACACAGGCAAATCCCGGTTTTCCATCAAAAAATCAATATGCCCTTCGATAACTCTTGAAATACGCTGGCGTAGCGAGCCATCACCCGTAACAGCCGGCGAAAGAATCACATTAATAATATGGCTGAGTTTATCTTGAAAAATACGCTCAAAGAGCTTCTCTTTAGTTCGGAAATAATAATGGAGCATTGCATGTGTGACACCCGCCTCAGCAGCTATAGCAGCGGTACGAGCTCCGGCAAATCCTTTCACACTGAACTCCTTCATAGCGGCATCAAGTATCAGCTGTTCAGTGTTTCTCTCATCCTTATTGTTTGATTTATCCATGCTGTTTAACAATTTTGTTAGCGCAAAGATATATAAATTCTTATACTAATCCAAAAAATTCTATTATTTGACCATAGAGCGGCTGTACACTAAAATGACTACTTTAGCCCATAGCTTAGAATTTTTGTTTTGGCAAACACACATAAAACTATTTGGGCTGACTCCTACAATAGGTGCCAGCCCAATGTTTTTAAGCTTCAAAAAAGTATTATCGTACAGTTATATTAACTGTGATCAATATCTATAAGTTGTCAGCCGCTTCATTAAGTTTTTTGGCTATATCTCTCTTAGCGCATCACGCAGTGTTTCTTTCTGTACGTCGGTAAACTCCGAAGGGTTTCCATTGCCATCTTATCCGTTTAATCGCTGATAAATCCAGCCCCTTGAGAAACCAAAATAATCTTTTGCGATCAATGTCAAAAGATAATTGGTATGTATCTAATTATTTATTACATGATTGGGCATAGGCACGTATGGCTGCTATGATATATGCCGAGCGGTTTTCCTGCTCGTCCAGTATACGCGCAACATCCTCGGGGATTCTGATCCCTATTGAACGATAATTGTTACATCCACGCGGGCGACCGGCTCCGGGACGAGCACCTCCGCGACCATCTTTTTGTTTTTCTTCGTTTTGATTTTCCATAATTAAACTATAATTTTTGCATTAGAGCAACCCCTTATGCAGAAAGCTCGCCTCCGTTTCAATCTGGACTTCAAGCTTTATCCGCTGCAATCAATCTTTGATTACACTGCGAAGATAGTAATTTTTTGAATTGCGCAATCATATATTCAAAAAATAGTACAATCTTTTTTTACACTAGGAATTAAAAGGGGGAAACCGCACGGACTCCCCCACTCCGAGTATTAAAATACAAAATTAGTCAATGTCCACGATAACGCCGTGGCCAGCGAGTGAAGGGACTAACTTTTGAAGCGTATTGGCATCAAAAGCCATGAAGTCGGCTCTGCGCCCACCGATAAAGTCGGCAGCCGTCTGCATTTCAGAAGAATATTGAATAGAGAAAGCATCGGCCCAAGAAGTGATATGAACCACTTTTTGGCCATTTTCGCGCAATTTTTGCGCGAACTCTTTGGGATTTAAAAAATTTGTCATAAATTTGAAAGCTTTTTTATTTAGGTGTGCGGTCAAACGCTTCATGTACGAAGCAATTGACGCACCAAAAGGAAGGGGTTCCCCCATGGAAGCAAGGCCGGCGCACGCCGTGCACTTTAGCCTTGCAGCCATGAAAGGGGGGCCCCTTATCTTTGTAAGTCAATTGTGGAGTACATGGAGAAGTTTGACTTCTATAAAACAGGACCGTTGCCTACGGCAACACCATATAAAAAGCGTTGACAAATGGCGATGTTGGAGAGACGGGATGATCGTAGGTGTGGAGGAGCCTCAATAAAGCTACGAAATTTTATACAAACAAAGAATTTGCGAAAAACTGCCTAATACGTGTGTATCCATAAACAATCAAGGCCTTGTCAAAAGTAGCGAATCTACTATCTGACAAAGCCTTGATTGCGGGAGCGGTAAACGAGGCTCGAACTCGCGACCCTCAGCTTGGGAAGCTGATGCTCTACCAACTGAGCTATTACCGCAATTTAAACAATCCGCTCCAGCCGAGAGCATTGAGCCGGATTGCAATATGTTTCAAATCACTTGTTCAAGCGCAGATCATTCCACGCCGGCCAGTTCAGGGTCAATCATAATACGACCACAGTACTCGCACACAATGATTTTTTTGTGCATTTTGATTTCCATCTGCTTCTGAGGCGGAATTCGGTTGAAGCAACCTCCACATGCGTTACGCTGGATGTAAACGATACCCAAACCATTGCGGGCATTCTTGCGGATGCGTTTGAAGGCTGCAAGTGTGCGTGCGTCAACTTTGGGTTCAAGGGCCTTGGCCTGTTCACGCAAGCGCTCTTCATCCTGCTTGGTTTCAGATACAATTTCCTCGAGTTCAGCCTTCTTTTCAGCCAAAATGTGGTGCTGATCCGAAAGGGTTTCTTCTGTAGCGGTTATGTCGGCAGTTTTGTTGTCAATCACACGCTGATACTCGTTGATGTGCTTTTCAGAAAGCTCAATCTCAAGAGTCTGGAATTCAATTTCCTTGGATAGGAGATCAAATTCGCGATTGTTGCGCACATTGTCAAGCTGTGTCTTGTAGGTGGCTATCTTCGACTGCGATTCGTTGATTTTCTCCTTTTCTACAAGCGTTTTCTTACGCAAATCCTCAATTTCCTGACGGAAGTTGGCAATACGTGTATTCAATCCTTCGATGCTGTCCTCCAAGTCACTCACTTCAAGCGGGAGCTCTCCGCGAACGGTGCGGATACGGTCAATCTGAGAGAGAATGGTTTGAAGTTCGTAGAGTGATTTGAGACGGGACTCCACCGAAAGGGTCTGCTCATTTTTATTCTTATCTGATGTAGCCATGTTGCTTACAAATATTTAATCGGATTAACGTCGGCTTGAGAGTTACGGATTGCAAAGTTAGGAAATTTTTCTGAAATAATATCAAAAATTATCGTTTTGCTGCAATTTTCACTCTCATGATGCCCTATATCTATTATAAACAGATCGGAACCAAAGTCAGTGAAGTCATGATACTTCACATCGGAGGTGATATACGCCGTGGCCTTCGCCGATATGGCCTGCGGGATAAGTGAAGCTCCTGAGCCGCCACACATGGCTACTCTCTTGATCTCCAAAGCCGCATCCGCCGCACTGCAACGGGCCACAGGACTTCCAAACGTGCGCTTCACCAAGTTGGCAAGTTCACGTGGCGACATGGCTTTAGGTAAGTTTCCCACCGCTCCAAGTCCGGTCATGGGCAGGTTTCCTGTAATATCATAAAACTCGTAGGCGGGTTCTTCATACGGATGCACCTGAAGCAAAGCCGACTCTACAGCTCTCATGCGCCATCGTGGCAAAACCACTTGCACGCAACGTTCCTTTTCAAAATGAAGCTCCCCCGTGGTGCCTACGTATGGGTTAGCTCCCTCAAGCGGACGGAACGTGCCTTCGCCATGAAGAGTATAGCTGCATGAATCGTAGCGACCAATCCTGCCTGCACCGGCATCGAAGAGGGCCATGCGTACTTCATCAACATTATCTTCAGGCACAAACACCTGCAGCTTCACCATCTTACCTTCAGCAGGTTCAAGGGGTTTCACATCGCATAGACCGAGCATAGCAGCCATGCGCTGTGAAACACCTCCACATGCACTGTCAAGCGAGGTGTGACACGCATACACGGCCACACC
>CAJUSN010000096.1:0-3579 GCA_910589095.1 uncultured Muribaculaceae bacterium | reverse complement strand
GGCCACACCTGCGCGGATTGCGGCCAAAATCGCACGCTGCTGCGGCGTTGAGCCATTCAGACGTTTAATTCCCTTGAATATAAGCGGATGATGAGCCACAATCAGATTGAGCCCATGCGCCACAGCTTCTTCAATAACCGCCTCGGTAACATCAACGGTCACCAACACTCCGGTACACTCATCCGTGGCGGAGCCAAGGATGAGTCCGGTGTTGTCATACGATTCTTGAAGAGCAGGAGGTGCGAAGCGTTCCAGCTCCGCTACGATGTGACCTACAAGCATTCTTACGCCTCTTCGAGATCCACCTTTATGCAAAGTTCATCAAGCTGGCTATCGTCGATCTCCGACGGGGCATCGATCATCATATCGCGGCCGGCATTATTCTTGGGGAATGCAATAACGTCGCGGATTGAATCAAGACCTGCGAGAATCGAAACAAAGCGGTCGAAACCGAAAGCAAGACCTCCATGAGGGGGCGCACCATATTTAAATGCGTTCATCAGGAAGCCGAACTTATACTGAGCATCTTCTTCCGACAGGCCCAGCAGACGGAACATCTTGTCCTGGAGCTGCGAGTCATGAATACGGATTGAACCACCGCCAAGTTCATTGCCATTGACAACCATATCATAGGCGGTTGCACGCACAGCGCCTGTATCGCTGTCAAGCATGTCCACATCGTCCGGATTGGGAGCTGTGAACGGATGATGCATGGCATAATAACGTTGTGTTTCTTCGTCCCATTCAAAGAGCGGGAAGTCAACAACCCAAAGGCACGAGAACTTCTGCGGATCGCGCAATCCAAGCTGAGAACCCATTTCAAGACGCAATTCGCAGAGCTGTTTGCGGGTCTTCATGGTATCGCCAGCCAGGATAAGCATCAGGTCGCCGGGTTTTGCTTCGCCGCGTTCCAACCAACCCTTCAGCTGTTCGTCGGTGAAAAATTTACCAACCGAGCTCTTTATCGAGCCGTCAGCTTCATATTTCACCCACATCATCCCCTTGGCACCAACCTGAGGACGTTTAACGAAGTCAGTAAGTTTATCAAGTTGCTTGCGGGTATAACCTGCACAACCCGGCGCTACAATAGCACCGACATACTTGGCATCGTCCATCACAGAGAAACCGCTTCCTTCTGTAAGGTCTTTCAATTCCACGAACTGCATTCCGAAGCGAGTGTCAGGCTTGTCGCTGCCGTAAAGGCGCATTGCATCGGCCCAGGTCATGCGCGGGAATGGTTCGCTGAAGTCTATATCCTTGACGTATTTGAAGATGTGTTTCACCAAACCTTCAAACATTTCCAATACATCCTCCTGGTCAACAAACGACATCTCGCAGTCAATCTGGGTAAACTCAGGTTGACGGTCAGCACGTAGATCCTCGTCGCGGAAGCATTTCACAATCTGGAAGTAACGGTCAAATCCGCTCACCATCAGAAGTTGCTTGAATGTTTGAGGCGACTGGGGAAGTGCGTAAAATTGACCGGGATTCATACGTGAAGGCACCACAAAGTCACGCGCTCCCTCCGGAGTAGACTTGATAAGTACCGGAGTTTCCACCTCGAGAAAACCTTTTGAATCAAGGTAACGGCGTATCTCGAAAGCCATGCGGTGACGCAGCTCGAGATTCTTGCGAACGGCCGGACGACGAAGGTCGAGATAACGATACTTCATGCGCAGATCATCTCCGCCATCAGTTTCATCTTCTATTGTAAAGGGAGGTATATCACTCTTGTTCAACACGTTCAAACCGGTGGCAATAATCTCTATGTCACCGGTAGGAATATTGGGGTTTTTGTTCGAGCGTTCCGCAACCTTACCGGTAACCTGCACCACGTATTCCCTACCAAGCTTATTGGCAGCTTCATGAAGTTCAGGATCAGTTTCCGAGTCAAACACAAGCTGGGTAATGCCGTAGCGGTCACGAAGATCAACGAAAGTCATACCGCCCATTTTGCGGCTGCGCTGCACCCATCCGGCCAGTGTAACAGTGCTGCCGGCGTCACTGATGCGGAGTTCACCGCATGTTTTCGTTCTATGCATGGTTAAAGCTATATTAACTTCGGTTAATTTATTTTCAACATATCAGATTGTTAGCAACCGTCAACAAGCCAACATCCGTGCTTGACGACAAGATTGCCCACATTTTCAGGCTGTAAAGTTACACATTTTTTACGAGTGTATATTATGCGCGCCTAAAAAAAAGCCTTCCTCCAAGCAATCCTGTTTTGGTTAACTCATCAAAAAACCTTAACTTTGTTAATTGGAAACTGAAGTCACAGTTTCGCAGAGACACTGTGCTGCTTTTCATTTATTTATCAGAAACCAACAACCCAACATATTGACATGAAACTTTCGCCAATTGCCCTGGCCGCTTTCACTGCGGGATTCATTTCGCTCGGAAGCTTGGCTGCCGAAGCTCCTCTTTGGCTTCGCGACGTAAAAATATCGCCCGATGGCAAACAGATAGCATTCACATATAAAGGTGATATTTACAAAGTTGCTTCTGCAGGTGGTACAGCCACCCGGCTTACCACAAGGCCATCATACGAAAGCGCACCCGTGTGGTCGCCCGACGGTTCCAAAATAGCATTTGCCAGCGATCGCAATGGCGGAAAAGACATATATATAATGGACAGCAACGGCGGTAGCGCAAAGCGTCTGACGTTCAACTCTGCCAACGAAACGCCCGAAGCATTCACACCCGACGGTAAGAAAGTTCTCTTCTCTGCTGCCATTCAGGATCCGGCGTCAAGCGTCATGTTCCCTTCAGGACGCCTGGTGGAACTCTATGAAGTACCCGTTGAAGGCGGACGCATAAAGCAGATCCTTGCCACTCCTGCCCTTACCCCAAGCTTTCTGCCCGATGGAAAATCATTCCTTTATGAGGACGTAAAAGGGATGGAGGATGCTCTCAGAAAGCACCACACCTCATCCGTGACACGCGACGTGTGGCTTTATGATGCCGCATCGGGACACCACAAGAACCTTACCCTGCGCGAAGGTGAGGACCGCAACCCTATTGTGGCGAATGACGGTAAAACGGTTTATTTCCTCTCCGAGCGAAACGGAGGCCCGCTCAACATCTACAGTTTCCAGCTCTCCAATCCTTCAGCAATAAGTCCCGTCACAGCGCTCCCCACTCACCCGGTACGTTTCCTCTCACAGGGTGCCGACGGAACCCTCGCGTTCGGATACAATGGTGAGATATATACCTTGGCACCCGGAGGCGAACCGCGCAAAGTGAATGTCGACATACGCATTGATGAGGAAAACGAACCCCTGCGCCTGAAAGTGCGCACCGGCAATGAGGCCGCAGTTTCGCCTGATGGTAAACAGATCGCCTTCGTTTACCGTGGCGAAGTATTTGTAACTGACGCGGAGTACTCTTCAACCAAGCAAATCACTCACACGGCCGAAGCCGAATCAGATGTTATATGGGGTAAGAACTCGCGTGAGCTATATTATACCTCAGCCCGCGACGGCAAATACAACATTTACAAGGCCACCATCTCACGAAAAGATGACCCCAACTTCTCCAATGCCACCGTTATTGAAGAAACGCCTCTTTTCGCTACGG
>CAJUSN010000095.1 GCA_910589095.1 uncultured Muribaculaceae bacterium | reverse complement strand
CCCCTGTATAGATATCATTGAGTGTGCCAATCCGCAGACCGGTGGCTTCCCTTCGACTTGGCACACACTTGACGATACCATCGAGAATATTGACCCCGCCACTCTTAAAGCTGTTGGCGAGGTGCTTCTTGACGTTATCTTTACTGAACCGAATGAATAATATCAACAATTGCCCTATGACAATCAACGAAACTCAACAAGAGATTATAGATGAATTTTCAGAGGTAGATGACTGGATGGACCGTTACGCCATGATCATAGATCTTGGCAATTCGCTTCCTCCCATCGAGGAAAAGTACAAGACGCCCGAGCATCTCATAGAGGGCTGTCAGAGCCGGGTTTGGCTTAATGCTGAAGAACGTGACGGCAAGGTGTTTTTTACAGCCGATAGCGATGCAATAATCGTAAAAGGTATAATAGCCATGCTCATTCGTGTGCTCAATGGCCACACGCCGCGCGAAATCCTTGATGCCGACCTGCATTTCATCAATGACATAGGATTGGCTGAAAACCTTTCGCCCACCCGCTCCAACGGGCTGCTGGCAATGGTGAAGCAGATGCGTCTTTATGCAATGGCTTACGACATGCGCAATCGCAATGCAAATGAATGATATTTAAACTTTTTTCAAATGCTAATCACTGTCTGATTCCGAAAAAATCAATCAACACAAATCAATAATTTCACTTTTAAGCTATGTTTAAAAACCAACCCAAAGGACTCTACGTGCTTGCTTTGGCCAACACCGGTGAGCGCTTCGGTTACTACACCATGCTTGCCATCCTGTTGCTGTTCCTTCAAGCCAAGTTCGGCTTTTCGACAGCCCTTGCAGGCACCATCTACTCCACATTCCTTGCCTTGGTCTATTTCATGCCGATGATCGGCGGATGGATCGCCGACCGCTGGAATTTCCAGAAGACTGTCACGCTGGGCATCATCGTGATGTTCTTAGGCTATCTCGTCATGGCCATCCCTACTGAGCGAGGTGCAGTTAGCTCAATGATAATCATGTTTGCCGCGTTGCTGCTTATTTCGGCAGGTACCGGATTGTTCAAAGGTAATCTTCAAGTGATGGTTGGTGACCTTTACAATGATCCCCGTTACAGCGACAAACGCGACGTGGCCTTCTCGCTTTTCTATATGGCCATCAATATCGGCGCAATGTTTGCTCCTATGGTCACCGTATGGCTTTGCGAAATGGCCCTCAATGCTAATAATCTTGTCTATGACGGTGCCATTCCGAGTATCTGTAACCGTTTGCTTGCCAACGAATCTCTAACCGCTGAGGCCACCCGCACGATTACTGAATTTGCCCCTGCAGGTGCTAATCTCAAAGAGTTTGCGGTTACTTATATGGACACGATAACCACCGGTTACAGTTACGCATTTGCCGTGGCTTGTGCCTCTATGGTTGTCAGCTTCCTGATCTATAAACTTGGTGCGCGTACCTATAGCGGTGTTTCGGATTCCAAATCCAAAAACACACCGGCTGCTCAGGCCGCACCTGTCAAGGAGCTGTCGCCCGAGCAGACCAAAAGCCGCATCACAGCTCTTCTGCTTGTGTTTGCAGTGGTGATTTTCTTCTGGATGGTGTTCCATCAGAATGGTGCTACTTTGACCAAGTTTGCAGAGGTTTTCACTTCATCAGAGTCAACAGGATGGACACGCATAGGATTCAATATCTGGGCGCTTGTTACAATAGTAGTGGCTGTTTATTCATTCTTCAGCCTTGCGCAAAGCAAGACCGCCGGCGGTCGTGTAATTTCAGCTGTGCTCCTCGCAGCATGTGGCGGTGTGCTTTGGTACATCTACGGAATTACCCCCGAAACCGTTACCGGCATCCAGCCTCAGGTGTTCCAGCAGTTCAATCCGTTCTACGTGGTTGCCCTCACCCCCTTCTCGGTTGCACTGTTCGGATGGCTTGCAAGCAAGAAGAAAGAGCCCTCCGCTCCGCGTAAAATCGGATATGGTATGCTTGTGGCAGCCGTTGCGTTCCTCATCATGTGCATAGGTTCAATTGGCTTGGGGGTTGCTCCCGAACAAGGTCAGGGCGCTCATCTTGTTAGTCCCAACCTGCTTATCGGTACTTACCTCGTGCTCACGTTTGCTGAGCTGCTCCTTTCGCCCATGGGCATCTCGTTCGTGTCCAAGGTGGCTCCTCCTAAATATAAGGGTGCCATGATGGGATGCTGGTTCGGTGCAACCGCTATCGGTAACTATCTGGTTGTTATTCCCACTCTGTTGTGGAATGCAATAGACGTATCTGTGCTTTGGGCCATCCTCATCGTAATATGTGTGATTTCAGCCGGCTTCATCTTCTTCATGATGAAACGTTTGGAAGCAGCTACAAGCGATGATGAACCCGCGCCTGCCGACGCACTGGAAACAGTGGAAGACGACGCAATCTGATTCTGGCGCAGTAATTTTAAAAATACGCCATACCGAGATACTTATCCCGGTGTGGCGTTTTTTCGCACTGTCCGGAATCACCGAACCATGCAGAAGGAAGAAGCGTTTATCAATTAAACGGAATTTATAGAAAACTCGTAGAATATGTTCGGATCAACAATTGATATACAGCCTTTATGGCATTGGGCTCTGGTTACTGTGATAGTGGCGCTGTTCGTTGCTTTTGGAATGGCTATTGATTACTTGCGCTGTCGCAAGATTCTCCGCAGAAACATGCGCACCTCATGTGTTCGCGTGAGGAATGAAAAATTGACGGAGCATAGGCTCTCCAATAAATGATTTTTTGACATTAGCAGTAAACTTACCCTAAAATCCCTAAAATCAATAAAGCACCCGAACGCTGTGTATTAGTTGCAATATCAGAGCCCAGTTGACCAATGAAAAATTTTTGGTCAAAAATTTGCCAAAACGAACTTCATGGTTTAACTTTGCGTTATCAAAAGCAAAGCCGCAGCATACGGCTGCGCAGAGATCATTGACACAACGTACACCACATCAAAGTTGATTGGGAAACTCATCAAATTTATGTGAAATACCGAGACAAGCTTAGCCGGGCAATGGCGGGCCGCATTCCCTTCGGGGATGGCCTTAGGGCCCAAGCGGATTACAGAGGTCGGCGAGCACTCAAATCCTGTCATTCGGAGTTTCATCGCATCCTTTGATGTGGCCCTTATAAGGCAGGGGGCATGACTGAACCGCAGGTTCGGCCATGCTCCCTGCTCTTTTATTTTGATTTTGAACGGATCCGGAGGAAAAATAATTTTGAATTACGGATTAAAGTGCGTAAATTTGCCCGAATCACCTGCTTTACAAATCTGTAATAAACCAATTTCGAAACTTAAATCAGCATCCATGTCAATACATCAATCAAAAAAAGCCGCTGCGGCGGCTCTGACATTCCTATGCTCTACCGCCATGGTGGCTACGGCTCAAACAGCCACATGGGAAGACTATTGGGAAAATGAAACAGTGTTCGGAGTGAACAAAGAAACGGCCCATGCCACCACAGTGCCCTATGCCACCGTGAGCGAAATGAAGGCCGATACCGAATTTTACAACACGCCTTGGGTAACCCCCGGCTCCTCCAGGGTGAAGCTGCTCAATGGCCAGTGGAAATTTCACTTCGTGGACGAACCCTCTAAACGTCCCCTTGACTTTTACACCGAAGGCTACGACACATCGGACTGGGACCTGATCCCTGTGCCCTCCAACTGGGAGATGCAAGGTTACGATATGCCATTGTATGTCAATGTGGCCTATCCCTTCGCTACCAATCCCCCTTATATTCAGCGCCACTCAGGTTATTCGGACTACGGTGTGAATCCGGTTGGTTCGTACATAACCACGTTTGATGTGCCTGAAGATTGGGCCGGCCACCGTCTGTTATTGAACTTCGGGGGTATATATTCGGCGGCTTACGTATGGGTAAACGGAAAATTTGTTGGTTATACGCAGGCTGCCAACACAGACCATGAATTTGACATCACCGAGCAGGCACGTCAGGGAAACAATACCCTTGCCGTGCAGGTGTTCCGTTGGTGTGATGGCTCGTATCTCGAGGACCAGGATATGTTCCGCATGAGCGGTATTTACCGTGATGTGACCCTCACTGCTGTGCCCTCGACATTCGTTCGTGACCATTACATCACTTCCGAACTCGACCCATCAGCCGATTATACCGCCGGTACCATGAACATTGAGCTCGCAATCAATAACCGTGGCTCGCAGGCAGCATCTGTTTCAGCCGACATTGAACTGCTTGACCCGGCCGGAAACGTAAAACACCGGTTCGCATCCCAGAGCATATCAGCCCTGGGCGCTGCCGCTGAAAAGAAACTCACCTTCAGTGCCAAGCTGCAAGATTTGGAGTTGTGGTCGGCCGAGGCTCCGAATCTCTACACCGTTGTGGTATCGCTCAAGGATGCAGCGGGCAAAGAAACCGAAGCATTCAGCACAAAATACGGCTTCCGACACATAGAGCAAGTGGGCAAATTCGTGCATATCAACGGACGCAAAGTACTGTTCAAAGGCACCAACCGCCACGACAGTCATCCGCTTTACGGACGTGCCCTCCCCATGGAGGTTATGCTGCAGGATGTGACCATGTTTAAGCAAAACAACATCAACACACTGCGCACAAGCCATTATCCGAATGCCGCAAAAATGTATGCCATGCTGGATTATTATGGCATATACGTGATGGATGAGGCCGATCTGGAATGTCACGCGCTCACTCGTCTCAGCTCGGCTGCATCGTGGAAGGATGCTTTCGTTGACCGCGAAGAGCGAATGGTGCTCCGCGATCGCAATCACCCCTCCGTGATTTTCTGGTCATTGGGAAATGAAAGCGCTGCCGGTTCGAATTTCAAGTCATGTCTCGATGCTGTCAGAGCCCTTGACGACCGTATGGTACATTACGAAGGTCAGGGCACTTGGACCTATACCGACATCACTTCCGAAATGTATCCGAGCATGTCGGCTCTTCAGAGCAACGACCGCAGCAGCGATTCCCGCCCGCACTTCATGTGTGAATATGCCCATGCTATGGGTCAGGCTGTCGGTAATCTCTCGGACTATTGGGACTATATCGAAACAAGCAACCGTACCATCGGCGGATGTCTGTGGGACTGGGTGGACCAAGCTATCTACAAACCCGAAGAGATACTGTCTGGCAGCATAAAAGGTTTCTATACCGGATATGACTTCTCGGGTCCTCATCAGAACAATTTCGTGTCAAACGGTATTGTGAACCCATTGCGCGAACCTTCTGGAAAGCTTGCCGAGGTAAAGCACGTGTATCAAAATATAAAGATGACCGACTATCTGCCCACGGCAAAATCATTAACCGTACGCAACGATTTTTCGTTCACTAATCTGGATGAATTCAACGTGGTGTGGAAACTTCTCCGCAACGGCCAGCAGATTGGAACCGGAGTTATAGATAACTTCAGTCTCGAGCCCCTCTCTTCAAAATCGCTCACCATCCCATTCTCCAACGAAGTGCCCGCCACATCGTCCGACGAATATCTCCTCACAGTGAGCTTCGTGACTAAAGAGGATACCCCATGGGCCAACGCCGGACACGAAGTGGCAGTTGATCAATTTACGGTGAAAGAACGGGGAAAGCTTCCCGAGATACAATCGGAGGATAAATCACTTGTCACCTCCTTTGAGAATGGCGTGACCACAGTGACCGGTCAAACAGTTTCGGCATCATTCGACGCCGACGGATATCTCACTTCTCTACGCTATATGGGTCAAGAGATGCTTGCCGACGGGGAAGGTCCTAAATTTGACAACATACGCTGGATTGAAAATGACGCTCCCAATTCCGGAATTCCACCCACATCCATGAGCACACCTGCTTTCAAAGCCTCTGATTTCGCAGTGGAATATATGGAAGGTAACGCATCGGGTGCCGGTGCAGTGAAAGTAAGCTGCAACTATGCTTCGTCAGGATTCTGTTCCTACTCCACCACCTATACGCTCCATGCCAACGGAATTCTTGACCTTGAAGCTAAATTCAATCCCGCATCCTCAAGCATCAACCGCCTCGGGCTTGGCATGGTGATGTCGCCAGGACTTGAAAATGTTGAATATTACGCACGCGGTCCGCTCTCCAATTTTGTTGACCGTAAGACCGGTTCCATGGCTGCTCTGTACGAGACTACTGTTACCGACATGGTGGAACACTTCGTGCGCCCCCAAACCATGGGTAACCGTGAGGACCTGCGTACCCTGAAACTTACCAATGCCAACGGCTTCGGTGTGTTCATTGAAACTGAAGGCCGAGTGAACTTCTCGTCGCTCCATGCTCATGAACGCGACTTTATCAAAGCTCGCCATCATTTTGAATTGGAAACACATCCCGAGATTTTCCTTCATTTCGATTATATGCAGCGAGGTCTCGGCAACGCATCGTGCGGTCCGGCCACCTTGGATAAATACAAGGTTCCCTCGTCAGGTACATATACCTACACCCTGCGCTTCACTCCGCTCAGCAATGCCGCCGCCGGTTACAGTGAACCTAATGGCAACGCTTCGGATGCTTTTGCCACTTCCATCACCACTACCAACGCCAACACTGACCTGGAATACACCGCGAGCGAAGCTCCGGAAAACCTCTATAGCTTCCTGTCTTCATATTCGGCCGAAGTGCCCTTCGCCGGCCCCGGCGTGAGTCTAAAAGCCGAATTCAGTGCTGAGGCCAACTCGGAAGCATGGATTGACTTCAACCGTGATTTCAGTTTCGACGACTCTGAGAAACTCACCCGCAATGCCGATGGAAGCTGGAACATAGTTGTGCCGGATGGTATAAAGTCAGGTTCATTCCGCACGCGCATAGTGTTTGACTCAGGCACTCCTCTTGCCGATGGTCCTGTCACTAACGGCCGCGTTTATGATTTCAATATCACTGTAGGGGCCCCCGACGGATACTTCGAATATGACACTCCCGAAGGTTCACTACACAGTCAGCGTAAAGCCTATGTGAGCCGGATATCAACCTCCGGCGCTTATTCCGACATTTCTTATGAAGCTGAGTCTTGTCCCGAATTCTACACCCATCTTGAGGAAAGCCCCGTGGTTACGCCCTCATCCAACATTACCCTCACTCTTGAAGCCAACGACCTTGGCTCGCGCGGCAGTGTGCTCCAGGATCTTCGCTATAACATAGCCGTGGTTTATTTCGATGCTTACGGTTTCGGTGAATTTGAAGAGATCGGTCGCTACGGTGCTGTACCACCCGCCGACAATGTTGTGGGCAACTATGATGTGGTGATGAAGATCAAACAACCCATAACCATTCCTGCCGACAATGCAACTGGGCGCGCCAGAATCCGCGTGATCTATCAGAACGCGTGGAAAAATCTCACTGATCCCTACGCTAAGGATGTTTCAGAAGGAGTGGCTTACGACATCGACCTCGAAGTGCTTGATTACGATCCCAATGCCGAGGCTGAATATTCAACCCCAAGCGGAACAACTCATTCAGGCGGCGAGGCCTACGTGAAAGAGATCAACACTAAGGGGGCTATAAATGATATAACAGAGACCTGGAGCGCATGTCCCGCTTCGGTATATACGTTGGTATCCCGTGGTCTCACCGTGGCCTCAGGCTCGACATTCACTCTGAATCTGATAGCCAATGACCTTGGCAGCCCCAACAGTGTGATGCAGGATCTCCGTTACAACCAAGCCTACATATATGCCGACTGGGAAGGCGACGGTGAGTTTAAGCTGATAGCCCAATATGGCGACTTCAACCCCTCGAATAATATTCGTGCCAACTACGACACTGTGCTGAATATTGCTCAGGAGCTCACAGTACCTTCCGGTATGAAACCCCACATCGGACGTATCCGCGTAATCTATCAAAATGCGTGGAAACAGCTTTCAGGACCTGACGCCACCGGCATCAGCGAGGGTCAGGCAATAGATATTCCCGTTGCGATAGAGTCACAGCTCAGCTCAATAGAGCTCCCCGGCTTTGACAGTGCTGAACCCGCCAATACTGAGATTTACGACCTCTTCGGGCGTCGCATTCTCGGCAACCCCGCACCGGGTATCTACATCATCAACGGACAAAAAGTCCTTGTCCGATAATCGTCCTTATATACTACCCTACAAAAAAGAGGCTGCCTGTTCGGAATCAGGCAGCCTCTTTTTGCAATGATAAATATGCGGCACTACGTTATAATTCTAAACCGGACAATAGCTTAGCATCGTTCCATTACCATGCCAAGGTAGTTTACTTAACTGTATCGGAATTCTGGTTGTAGGCTTTGGCCGCACATTTCCATTCTCCATTTAGTTTAAGCAAGAGCAGGAAATCGGTGAAATCAATGCGTCCGCCCCCAACACTCTTCAAGTACGCGTACCACAGCGACCGTTTCTTCTACTGCGAGTACATCAATACGCGCCTTGAAATTGTCATCGGCACCAACGGTATCAACATAATCAATATTCATCTGCAACGTTTTCCCGCAATTTCTTGAAGAATAGATGCCGTTGAAGTCAGGATGCAATCTCTGCAATTCGAGCCGGGATTGCTGCCAATATGGGCTGTGAAGGATAAGTAGAATCCATGCATGATTTCAATTTTGGAGATATTCATTGCAGGAACCGTGTAGATCGCATATCGCATTAGAACATTTTTGGAGATGCAATTAAATCCTAATCTTGCCAACCTAAAAAAGTCTCTTGACGGTAAACCGGGAGTCATACTTCCTTAGGAGATGTTTTGCCTCACTTTGCGATAGCTATTCCTCAGATTGTGTTTTTGCTGTAGTTTGTCGCTAAATTATTTTGTATTTTTCTTGTTACCGTCTTAGTTTAGTAATTCAACGACCTCTTGTTTAAGTTTGGGCAAATCGTTAATAACTATAGCCCAGATCATTTCCAATCTAAGACTGTCGTAACCGTGGATAAGATAATTGCGCGTTCCTACGATTTGCTTTGCGTTGGAGATTAAAATCTCAGGATCAATTTTAAGAATGCGATTCGTAGCCTCACCAATAATAGAGATATTCATGTGGATGGCACTTCGTAAAAGAGCATTCTCGCGGTAATAATCAAATCGGCGAGGGACAGATACAAAATATGATTCAATCTCATTAATACACTGAAGAATGTCAAATAATGATTTTTGAATTTTTCTATCCATATATTAGTTGACGAGTTTCGTTTAATTCTTCCCGAAAATACGGATTACGGACGGCACTGTCGTCCGTAAGGTCAATCTTGTGTCCAAGAAGTGCTTCCAATGCTTCTTGAAACCCAAAGAAATTTTTTGCTGAATCAATCAAGGGTATTTTATCCCAATCAAAATCAACACACAGATCAACGTCGCTATGTTCTGTGAAATGCGATGTCAATATAGAGCCGAAAACCCATAGCTTTCGCACGTGAAATTGCTTGCAGATTTCTATGATTTTGTGGAGATTCAATTCAATAATTCTCATAGTGTCCCGTTTTTGTCCCGGTTAGTTGTAGGCAAATCTAATAATAAAACATTGAATAACAAAATATTGTGCTTAGAATTTTTGAGATTTCAGTAAATGTTTTGTCCCGTTTTTGTCCCGATAAAAAAGATAAATGGGTTTAACTCATTGAGCTAAACCCATTTACTTATACTTTGTCGGGGTGAGAAGACTCGAACTTCCGACCTCCACGTCCCGAACGTGGCGC
>CAJUSN010000094.1 GCA_910589095.1 uncultured Muribaculaceae bacterium | reverse complement strand
CATCAAATCCGTGTGCACACGCTACATATCGGGCATCCGCTTCTTAATGACTCGCGCTATGGAGGCGATAATATTTTGAGAGGTGAACGCTCATCGGCCTATACTCAATTTGTGAGGAATTGCTTTGATTTATGCCCCCGTCAGGCGCTTCACGCCCGTACCCTTGGTTTTGTTCATCCATCAACGGGTGAAGAGATGTTTTTTGAAGCCCCTGTGCCTCCCGACATGACTTCCATGATTGAGAAATGGCGAACTTATGCCACGGCCAAAGGGTTATAATAAAAGGGTTATAGCAAGAGGTTTAGACTCGGAAACTGCCCAATCGCTTTATTAAAAAAAGCTAAGAATAAGGCTGTTTCATTGTAGAGTTGGAAATTTTATATAATTTTGAACAAAAATTGATTAAAATGGCTGATTGCCCTCTCCTCTTAACCGTCAAATAAAACTGATTTTTGTGTTTCTTATGAACGAACAGATGGATTTTAAAGATATCGAGCCTTACAGTGACGAGGAATTCAAAGCTCGTATGGCCGACTTGGTTCAGGAGCCCGGATTTGAACATGCAGTGAAGTATGTTATGCCGGACGTGAACTTCCCCGAGTTTGTGGAAATGCTCCGTCAGGTGCCGGACAATCAAACTTTCCAGCGTGAAGTTATGTTGCCATTTCTGCAACTGCTTGTGAATCGCACCACTAATGGAGTTACAATTGGAGGCCTGGAGAATCTGGACGCGCACTTGAACTACACCTTCATGTCCAATCATCGCGATATAGTTCTCGATGCTTCTTTCCTAAACTATGGTTTCCTTCAGCATGGAATGCCTACTTCGGAGGTGGCAATTGGTAACAATCTACTTATTTATGACTGGATAACCGAGTTGGTGAAGCTCAACAAAAGTTTCATCGTGAAGCGCAATCTTAAAATCACGAAAGCACTTGAGGCTGCCAAGCAACTTTCGGCCTATATTCACTATGCGATAAATGATAAGCATCAGAGCGTGTGGATTGCTCAGCGTGAGGGGCGTGCAAAAGATTCCAATGACCGCACTCAGGAAGCGCTTGTCAAGATGCTTGCCCTTTATGGCGACGGGTCTGTGACTGAGAATCTCGAGGCAATCAACATTGTTCCGGTTTCTATTACATATGAGTATGACCCTAACGATTATCTCAAGGCAACGGAGTTCCTCCTCAAGAAGCTTGATCCGGAATTCAAGAAATCGCAACACGATGACCTTCTCAGCATGGAAACAGGGCTGCTCCAGCCCAAAGGGCGCGTGCATTTTGAAATTGGTAAGTGTATCAACGATGAATTGGCAGCTTTGCCCCACGACAGCGACAAGATGGAAGTCGTTAAGCGAGTTTGCACTGTAATTGATTGCAATATACACTCAGGTTATCACATCTTCCCTATAAATTATGTGGCGTTTGACAAGCTTCATCATACCGACAGATTCGCCTCGCAGTACACTGCCGATGAAGCCGCGGCATTTATGGAGTATCTCGAGCGTCAGCTTGATAAAGTGAGATTGGAAAACGTTTCACCGCTTGATCGCAGTTTTATGTTGGAGATGATGCTTGTGATGTATTCCAATCCGTTAAAAAACAAATTGCTTGCCAACGGGGAAGATTGTAAAATCTGATTTTCCCCTCTCCGCTTGCTTATCTGTAATTCAACCAAAAAATGAGAGTCCCTGTTTTCCCCCTGATTATAATGGCCATTATATGTATGGCCATTGATTTTTATATACTCATGGCTGCAGTTAAGCGGTGCAAATCAAAGGTTCCGGCAAGGATACAGATGTTCAGCGAGCTGATCCTGTACGTTTTCTTTATCGGCGTTCTTTGCTTGCCGCGCGAGTCGGGAAGCGATGACATGCTTCTGACTGTGATGTGGAGCCTGTTTGTGGTGATAAGTATCTATGCTGCAAAGTTTGTGTTTGTGTTTTTTGATCTTATCGCCTCAATCCCGATGCTGTTCAAAAAGCCGCGGTTATCCTGGCTTTCCGTTACAGGTGGATGCCTGGCACTCATTACGTTTTTGGCAATGTGGTGGGGAGCTCTCGTGAACCGTTTCCGCGTTCAGGTCAATGAGGTAGAGATCGTAGTTCCTGATCTGCCTGACAGTTTCGACGGATTCCGGATTGTTCAGATCTCCGACCTTCATACCGGTACTTACGGAGCGGATACTACATTTATTAGTAAACTTGTTGATCAGGTCAACGCATTGAATGGTGACATGATCGTGTTTACCGGCGACATCGTGAATCGACATGGATCTGAAGTGGTGCCACATCTTGAGCCCCTTTCGCGTCTAGATGCCGACTTCGGGGTCTATTCAATTCTCGGGAATCACGATTATGGCGATTACTCCACCTGGGAATCTGAGGCCGCAAAGCAAGCTGATGTTGATGCGCTTGTTGCAGCTCAACGCAGCATTGGATGGGATGTATTGCTCAACGAACATCGCATCATTCACTGCGGTCCGGATTCAATTGCGCTGATTGGAGTGGAAAATGTAGGCGATCCCCCCTTTAAAATTTATGGTTCGCTGGCCGATTCATATCCTAATCTCAGCGATCCTCTCACTAAGATACTTCTTACCCACAACCCGGCTCATTGGAATCAGGAAATTGAAAATAATGATTCAGCAAAGGTCGCTTTGACTCTTTCCGGCCACACTCATGCCATGCAGATGGAGATACTTGGTTATTCTCCGGCGGTGTTCCGATACAGTAATTGGGGCGGACTCTATCATGATGCCAAGGGTAAGCATCCGCTGTATGTAAACATAGGCACAGGAACCGTCGGGCTGCCTATGCGACTTGGCGCAACTCCTGAGATTACGGTTCTCAAACTCAAGAAACATTAATATATGGCTTTCAATGCTGACCTTTTAGGACAGGTTGCTTCTCGCGCGGAAGTTTCTGTACAATGTGCCGCCAATGTGTTGCAATTGGTTTCAGAAGGATGCACAGTCCCTTTCATTGCCCGCTATCGCAAGGAACGCACCGGAGGGCTTGATGAGGTAGGTGTGAAACGCATCATTGATGAGGCCACTGCCTTGGAAGCGCTTGCAAAGAGAAAGGCGTTTGTAACAGATGCTATCCGTGATGCGGGCGGCCTGACAGATGAACTACAGCAAAAAATTGCAGAATGTTTTGATGCAGCGCGCTTGGAAGATTTGTACCTCCCATTCAAGCCCAAACGCAAAACTCGGGCAGCCGCTGCACGTGAACGTGGTTTGGAGCCTTTGGCCAAGCTTGTTATGGCTCAACGATCCACATCGATAATAGCCGAAGCCAAGAGATTTGTCAAGAAGGGAGTGGCATCTGAAGAAGAGGCCATTTCCGGAGCCTGCGATATAATAGCTGAATGGGTGAGCGAAAACGAGCATGCCCGTGCAGGCGTCAGAAGGTCCATGCAACGTAAAGGTGTTATCAGAGGGAAGGGTAAAAATTCCACCGGAAAATATGCCGACTATAATGACTATTCGCGTCCGTTGCGCAATGTTCCTGCACATGCGTGTCTTGCATTGCGTCGGGCGGAATCGGAAGGTGAGTTGAAGATATCCGTTGAGGCGGATACAAAGGGTGATATTGAAGCACTTGAGCGCCGGTACATTAAGAACAGTACATCCGGCGATATGCGCAAAGTTATTTCATCTGCAGTGACAGATGGATATAAACGTCTGCTCCTACCTTCAATAACCAATGAAGCTCTCGCAGAACTGAAAAGTAGAAGTGACGTGCAGTCAATTGCGCTTTTCGCAGACGCTCTGCGTCAGATCTTGCTCTATCCTCCCGTGTACCCACAACCGGTGCTTGCACTTGACCCGGGTTTCAGGACCGGCTGCAAGGTGGCATGTCTTGATCAGCATGGACAGCTTTTGGAGCATGCCGTAATTTATCCTGCCGGCCCTACTGCTAAAATTGACGAAGCAGCCCGAATGGTGAAATTGCTTCTCGCAAAGTATTCCTGCAAGTTGATAGCCTTGGGTGATGGCACTGCCTCGCGTGAAACTGAACGGTTCCTTCAGCAAGCAGGACTTCCCGATGATGTAAGGATAGAACGCGTAAGCGAGCAGGGTGCAAGCATTTATTCAGCCTCCGATGTGGCACGCAGAGAGTTCCCCGATCTTGATCTCACAATCAGAAGTGCAGTTTCCATAGGACGCAGGCTCCAGGATCCGCTGTCGGAGTTGGTAAAGATAGATCCGAAATCGATTGGTGTAGGGCAGTATCAGCACGATGTGGATCAGGCACGGCTTAAGGATGCGCTTGATTTTACTGTGGAACGGTGTGTTAATGAAGTTGGAGTAAACCTCAACACAGCCTCGCCTGAATTGCTCGCTTATGTTGCAGGTATAGGTCCGGCATTGGCTTCCAATATCGTTGCTTACCGAAATGTCAACGGTGAGTTTCGTTGCCGAAAGGATCTGATGAAAGTGCCTCGACTCGGCACAAAAGCTTTTGAACAGGCCTCGGGATTTTTGCGTGTTCCCGGGGGCGACAATCCTCTTGACAACAGTGCCGTGCATCCTGAAAGTTACCATGTGGTGCAACGTATGGCTAAAGATATGGGGTGCAGTGTCGCTTCTCTTATCGGGAACGATAAAGTTATTGACTCAATTGATCCGGACCGTTATGTAACGGAAACAGTTGGACGTGCAACCATAGATGATATCCTTGCCGAACTGCGCAAGCCCGGGCGTGATCCTCGTGAAGCAGTTGAGGCCGATTGGCGCGATTGCACAATCGAGTCTATTGACGACGTCAGCGAAGGCATGGTGCTTCAAGGGAAGGTGGTAAATCTGACTGCTTTCGGTGCGTTTGTTGATCTTGGCATAAAGCAAAATGGATTGATTCACATATCTGAAATGTCGCACCGGAGAATTCAATCACCCGCGGAGGTATTAAGCATGTGGCAGATTGTGACCGTAAAAGTAATCGGGGTGGATCATGATAGGGGCCGAATATCATTAACCATGAAAAATGTGTGAATTATGCCCCGTTATGTGATAGGAGTAGGGAGTAATAGCAAGGATGCTGAGGCTCGCGTGGAGAGCGCTCTGAGATTCCTCGGTTGCGAGCTTGATAACGTTCGCTCATCAAACGTATATCGCACGCCCTCCACTAAAAACGATGGAACATTCTACGTCAATGCCGTTGTTTCCGGCTTCTCTTCCCATCCGGTGGAAATTCTTGAAAGGATCTGCAAGGACTATGAACAGGCTCAGGGACGAGTAAAAGCTCCTGAGGCACCGGTCGTAATAGACCTTGATGTGGTGATAAAGGATGAAAAAGTGCTTCGTCCACGGGACCTTTCACAAAGTTATTTCACAATAGGATTCAATCAGATCTTCCACTGAGCGACCACGCCGATTCGCGGAGCCACAGGCAAGGCACACCTCGGAGCTGACATTCGCCTATGTAGCGTTTCGCACGTCGCGGATTGAGGTCATACGCCAATATGATACTGTCGGGACGATATTCGTCGATAAACGAGTGCATGTCATCGCGTTCGCCACGGCAGATGATAGCGTAATCCAGTTTACATGGCGCCGGTTTTTCCGGCTTTCCGGAGAAAAGGCCAATCGTCCGCCCTCCGTAGGTGATGAGTTTGTCGCTGCGTGGAGCCGTGGTATCTATAGTAATCCTGTTGATACCCCGTTTTCCCATGTAATCTCGGTAACGAAATTCGGCCCGCTGCTTTACAAAGCCTGGCTCAAGCGGATTGGTCGGTATGATATGCAGTGAGCCGTCAGTGTTGGGATACAACAATTCGGTGTGTTGCTTATCGCGCGTGATGTACATGCGCGGATCAGTGGTGGTGCCGGGAATGGCACAGATCAACAGAATATAAATGAAAAAACCGCATGACACCAGGGCTAATTCTTGTTTGCGTCCGCGATCAAGAGCCGTTTTTAGCCAGATTAAAAGCGCGAAAAGTGGGACGACGGTCCATGACTCGATATATATGTTGCCTATTGAAGCTCCCGGTAATGAAGATATTCCGTCGGTGACGATTTGCAGCAGCGACGAGCACCAACTGACCGGAGCACAAATCCAACCTGACGGAAATGATAAAAAGAATAAAATGACCACTATTATTCCTCCTCCAATAATTAGAGGCAGTAAAGCAGAGGCTATCAGATTCGCAAAAAGGAAATACACCGGAAATGAATGGAAATATATGGCAGAGATCAACCCGGTGCCGAGGATAGCGCTGAATGACACAGTCAGATACGACATCGCCATATATGGCAAGCGTCGGCGCGGTGACACCGGATTTAACTTGTCGGCAAAGACTATGATTGAAGCCACAGAGGCAAATGAGAGCTGAAATCCGGGTAGGAATAATGATTGAGGGGAAAGAATAAGGATAACAAGTGCGCTAAGACACAGTGTGTTAAGTGGATTGGTGCGTTGTTGTGACATCCTTCCGGCCAAATAAACTGTGGCCATAACCGAAGCTCTGACCACAGAATCAGTCAGCCCGGTCATGAACGCGAATCCCCATAGAAGTAGTATCACACATAATGAGCGGGTCCCATTAAAACCGAGCGCGTGCATGGGCCAAAGAGCGATGGTTACAATCATAGCTATGAGCCCTACATGAAGACCGCTGATTGCAAGGATGTGAGAGAGGCCTGCTTTGGCAAAATTAGTCCTGTTTTCCGATGTGATGTAACTCGAATCGCCTGCAATGGCGGCCACCAGAAAGTCCTTCGCGAATGGCGTAAGGCTTGATTCATTTATGGCTATAATCACTTTTTCTCGCATCCGGGATGCTTGTAGCTTACAAGCTGCTCTCAATCCAAAGTTCTTTTCTCTAGCGATTATCTTTTGGCCCGAAATGAATCCCTGCAGCATAACATCGTCATGCAGCAAGTATGAGCTTGGATCAATTTCATCCGGAAGATCGGTCATTATAGAAATGCATTGAAGTTTCCCGGTGAAGTTGATTCCCTGACCGGGCAGGATGTAAGGAGCTGCTCCTGTGATGATAAGGCATGCTTTGACCGGCCGTATATCGGTAGACGGAATAACAGAGTCGCTTATATTATCCAAGGTCACGATAAGACGTTGGGATGATTCAAGCTCTTTTACATTTTCCACCACAGCTCCAAATGTAAGCTCCCGGTTGGCGAGCGACTCATAATCCTCGGGCGGACGGCTTAAAAATGCGCAGAGCAGCCCCAGTGAGGCTGCTCCCGCAAGAGCGCTGAAATATGTGTTGAAAAAAGCAAGGATACCCGCGACCGCAAGGAGTATGGCCAGCGTCCATAATGGATAGCCGGCCAACTGCAAGATGATGCCTCCGCAGAAGCAAGCTGTGACAGGCAGTAGGGGGACGGTGGAAAGGCGGGTCCGGCTTATCACATGAACAGGGGTACGAAGAAGCGTGCCAGACAGTAGCCGCCGGCAATGAGCCAAATGAACAGAATGAAAGCAAGTATAAATGGTTTTGCACCTGCTTTCTTGAATTTCTCAAAACTTGTTTCAGCTCCTAATGCAGCCATGGCCATAGTGAGAAGGAATGTGTCGAAATAGTTTATGCCATCAACAACCGCTGCGGGGAGCAGATTGAGTGAGTTGAAGCAAATCACGAGCAGAAATCCGATGGCAAACCATGGGATGCTGACTTTCCCTTTTTCTCCGCCCTGTGTGGAGGCTTTCTTTCGTGTGGCAACCCACCAGGCAAGTACGAGGAGCACAGGCACAAGTAGCATAACGCGCATCATTTTGACTATGACGCACACATTGGAAACGTCCGTGCCCATTGCATTGCCTGCGCCAACTGCGTGTGCCACTTCATGTAGGGTAGAGCCTGCGAAGATGCCCATCTCACGTGGCTCCAGACCGAGCACTCCTGACCTATAGGCGATAGGGTAAAGGAACATAGATAAGGTTCCGAAAATAACCACAGTGGCCACGGCCACGGCTGTCTTGTAGGGCTTGGATTGGATGGTGGATTCTGCGCCGAGCACGGCCGCAGCACCGCATATACCGCTTCCCACAGAGGTGAGCAGCGCAGTTTCACTATCCATCTTCAACAGTTTGCCAACCAATACACCGCCGCAGATCGTAACTGTTACGATTATCACATCCACGAGTATGGCAGGCAATCCAACTGCGGCCACGTCGGCCAGGGTGAGTCGGAAACCGTAGAGTATGATGCCCAATCGGAGTATTTTTTTTGAACAGAAGATTATACCCGGCACCCATGTGGCCGGAAGATGATTACGCAGCGAATTGGCGTAGATCATGCCGAGTACAATACCTATGATCATCGGAGAGATTGAAAGCTCTTGAAGCAGCCGGATCTCACCGATATAGAAAGAAGCGCAGGCAAAGAGCGCAATAAGCAGAATGCCGTGAAGCATGCTGCTGCGTTGTTCGGTTAGTTTCATTTTCAGAATCTATGGGTATTTAGGTTTATCTTATTGTTACCTTAGTTGTTTTCCCAGATATTCCACGCTTCCTCGGCTTGGATGTGGAGCATAGCAAGGCCGTTGCATATACGTGCGCCCGCAGCTTGAGCCAGCTCGAGAAACCGTGTTACCGGCGGGTTGTAGACTAAATCATAACAAACATATCTTTCATTTAGGTTTTGGTATGAAATGGCAGGACAGGTATTTGTGTTGGGATAGGTGCCCAGTGGCGTTGCGTTTACAATTACCGTGTGTTGCGCCATGATTTCCGGGTTGAGCATTTTGTAACTCAACTGATCGGCCGTTGGGTGTCGTGACACGACGGTTGGTGTAACACCCAATTGACGCAATCCGTAGCAAACGGCCTTGGACGCCCCTCCCGAACCGAGTACTAAAGCACGCACGTGGCTATCGTTTAACAGTGGTTTAAGGCTTCGGGTAAAGCCGATGACATCAGTGTTGTAGCCTTCAAGGCGATACGGCTTGCCGGTTGACGTGGTGTTACGGATCACTTTAACCACATTTACCGCACCTATTGCGCGAGCCTCCTCCGAAAGGACATCGAGCAGAGGGATAATCTTCTGCTTATAGGGGATGGTTACGTTGAAGCCCTGCAGGGTAGGGCGAGCATGGATCAACCGGTCAATTGCTTCGGCAAAATCGGCTGTTGTGGGAATGTCGAAGTTTTCATATTCGGCAGAAATGCTTTCACGGGCAAATTTCTCCGTAAAATAATCTCTGGAAAATGAATGACCGAGTGGGTGACCGATCAAGCCGTATAGATGAGGAGTTGTCATTAACGTTTTTGTGGATAAGTGTCTCAAATAAATGATTTTAAATTCAGTGGCTTTATGCGTCAATGTTTATTCGGGCCACTTATTTTACAAAGTTACGATTTTATATAGTAACTTTGTGCTACAAAAGCTCAAAAATAACTAATATGCAAAGATTAGTAACATTATATACCGCGACCTTCGGTAAGAAACCGCATGATATTAAGCCTCTTGCCGGAGCCGGGTCCTCAAGGTCCTATTATCGTCTCTTGGGCAACGACAGCACTTCCGTTATAGGAACCGTCGGCGATGATGTAAGAGAGAACGAAGCCTATATAGCCTTTTCACGCCATTTTTCACAAAGGGGTTTACCTGTACCAGAACTTCTTGCCGTTTCGGCTGACTCGACAGCCTATCTTCAGCAGGATTTAGGCGACACTTCGCTCTACGATGTGGTGCGCCTAAAGGG
>CAJUSN010000093.1 GCA_910589095.1 uncultured Muribaculaceae bacterium | reverse complement strand
CATCGCGCCCTCTTCAACTTGCGAAATCCGTAGCAAAACACACTCGAAATAAACAGAACTCATTTATTGGAGCCACTTACTTTTTGTTTTCATCAAGTTTTT
The DNA here is from genome assembly GCA_910589095.1 of uncultured Muribaculaceae bacterium. Lineage (GTDB taxonomy): Bacteria > Bacteroidota > Bacteroidia > Bacteroidales > Muribaculaceae > Paramuribaculum. The sequence goes on along the minus strand of CAJUSN010000093.1, from coordinate 9,985 downwards.
TAAGCAGGTGTTTCACGGCGCCTTCAATCTGTGCGTCCTGACCTGCAATCACATCCTGGGGATTGTTGTAAATCAAAACGTCGGGATTGAGCTGATGGTTCTCGAGAACCTGTCCGTTCATATCCTGCGAGGTAACCTGCGGAATACCGAACACGAGCGACGGATCGATCTGGCTTTCCCACCAAACCGCTGTCATGGTACCGGGTACGGGAGCACCAACCACATCGCCTATGCCAAGAGTCTGGTACACGAACGGTGTGCCATGGGCATCGCTGTAATTGCTTTCGTTAACAAGCATAACCGACGGTTTTGTCCACTGTGAGAATGGCTCGGAACCTATATAGCGTCCACGGGGCGTGAAGCGCACATATTCTTTGCCTGAAAGAAGAATGGCAAGGTCATTGTGGAGCCATCCGCCACCGTTGTAACGGGTATCCACGATTGCGGCTTCGGCGTTACGGTAATGGCCGAGCAAGCGGTCATAAACTGTGCGGAAGCTGGGGGAATCCATGCCACGCACGTGCACGTAGGCCAGACGACCGCCCGACAGAGAATCAACCAAGTGCTCGTTATGTTCAACCCAGCGCTGATAAAGCAATCCGCTTTGAGCTCCGGCCGAGATGGGTTTCACGGTCACATTGCGTGTGGCTCCGGAGGCATCTTTCACTGTGAGACGCACTTTTTTGCCGGATTTGCCTTCAAGCAGCGGGAAGTAGTCACGTCCGGCCTTTATGGGCTGGCCGTCGATTTCAAGAATTACATCCCCCGCCTTCACATTGGCCTTCTTTGTGTCAAGCGGTCCACGACGAAGCACTTCAGACACCTTCAGACCGTCGCCTTTATAGGCAGGATCATAGTAAGCGCCAAGCACAGCAGTAGACAGGTAGCTGATGGGAGCATCGCTTGAAGTAGAGGCTCCAGTGTGGGAGGCATTGAGTTCACCGAGCACTTCGCTCATCAAAATAGCGAAGTCGCGGTTATTGTTGATATAAGGTAGGAATTTGCGATACTGGCTTCCGATGGAATCCCAGTCAAGTCCATGGAGATTGGCGTCGTAGAACTTGTTCTTCACCTGGTGCAGCATGTGCTCATAGATGTATGAACGTTCCTGCGAAGGATGGCGATTGTAAGGTGCTTCAAACTCTATCGGAGTCACTTTACCATCGGAAAGCGATACTTTTTTCATGCCGCCACGGCCTATGAGGAACAGGTTTTCGCCCTTCTCATCCGCTACAAATCCTCCATTCACTCCTTTGGCCAATACCTTAGTGTCGCCTTTGCGCAGATCGCGGCAATAGAGATTGGCACCATTTTCCGAAGAACCGGCCACATAATAGAACTTATCGCCTTTCTTGGAAAGGTAGCTGTCGCCCAAATTTCCGGAACCGGGAGTAAGACGGGCCATACGGTAACGACGATTCTCGAGATCAAAGTTAAGATCTTTCTTTTCATCACCGGCTTTGTCAGTCTTCTTGGAATCCTTCTTATCTTTTTTAGACGATTTCTTACCCTTCTTGGAATCCTTTGAGTCAGAATCTTTCTTCTCCTTTTCCTTCCGGTCTTTCTCTTCCTGCTCTTTGAGAGCGGCTTCCTCCTCGGTCATGTTGAATTCATCCCAAGCATCAGCGTCGAGGGCCATAAGCATCACGTCGTACTGATTACCCCAGCTGCCATGGCTCTTCATGCCGTAACGACCGGTATAATAGGTGAACGCACGCCCATCAAGTGCCCACTGGGGCTTCGCATCTGAGTAACCGCTTTCGGTAAGGTCAACCACCTTGGAACCATCGGCTGCCACGAGAGCTATGTCGGTATTGTTCCAGCCACCATCGCCTATATAACTGGCAAGAAGCCACTTGCTATCGGGGCTCCAAGTGAATTCCACATCACCGTCAGTGTAAGAATAGTTATACTTTCCGTCAAGTGCAGTGGTTACTTTCTTGGTGTCAATATCGATTACGCGAAGAATGGTACGGTCCTCAAGGAATGCCACTTTCTTCCCGTCGGGACTGAAAGCCGGTTGCTGAGCAGAGGTGGAGCAGCTGTAAAGCGGTTCCTCAACAAATTCAGTGGCATAGGCCAACTGTTTCTCATCCTTATTCTTGATTTTGGAGATGAACAGTTGCCACAGACCGTCACGCTCGGAATCATAAACTACCGACCGTCCGTCGGGTGCTACATCAACCACACGCTCCTGGCCCGGAGTGTTAGTGATGCGCACCGTGGTGGGATACTTCACCGATGTGGCATATACATCGCCGCGAATCACGAAGGCCACTTCATCGCCCTTTTTGTTCGGAGCGAGCGTGGTGGCACCTGAGTTACGGAAATTCTTGACAAGGTCGGCGTCATAATCATCGGTCACAATCTCCACGTTGATTTTCTTAGGCTGCCCACCGGGAGTAAGCGTATAAAGCTCACCGGCGTAACTGTAGGCCAGGCGTCCGTCGTTGGAAGCCGAAAGAGAGCGCACGGGGTAGTCGGTATACTGCGTCAGAGCCACCGGACTGAGATCTCCCGCTGAATTTCCCTTGAAAATGTTGAGTGTGTTGTTTCCTTGTTCTGTGAGATAGAAAAACTCATCGCCGGATCCCCACACAGGATTGATATCATGGCCATTAAATGTGGTGAGCTGCTTGAATGTCCCATCAGGGAGAATACTCCAAATATCGCCTGTGGCTGAGGAGCGTTCATGTTTGCGCCAGATATTTTCATAGCCTTTTTTGTCCTGATACAGGATAGTGCCATCTTGTCGAGTGCTTGCAGCAAGCATTGGTACCGAAAGATAAAGCTCGGGGCGGGCCTCCTCGGTATCCACGTCTATAACGTAGGCTTGAGCTCCAAATGGAGCCTGCGCTGATGTGCGGTCAGGCATGAAAGCGGTGGAGAACAGGAGCCGTCCGTCGGGCAGGAACGCCAAAGGAAGCTCGTTGCGATCGCTTGTGGTGAGACGGCGTGCCGTTCCTCCCTCGGCCGGAATGATATAGATATCATCGGAACCGCGACGGTTGCTCGTGAACACTATGCGCGATCCATCGGGACTCCACACCGGTGTGCTGTCATAATACGGAGAGGTAGTAAGCTGGCGTGCTTTTCCACCGTTGGCAGAAACGGTGAATATATCACCTTTGTAAGTGAAGGCTACGGTGTTGCCATCCGGTGAAATGGCAGCATTCCTCAACCATAGCGGAGAAGAATCCGCGGCCATGGCAGCCCCCGCAGTAGCGAGCGCGGCCGTAAGTGCTATGCATTTGAGTTTTTCCATATAAAAAATGTGATTAATTGATTTTTTCAACCTATAAACGAATCCTTGAATCCAAGGAAATAGAGTATCCCGTCAAGACCGATTGTGGAGATCGACTGGTCAGAGGCGGCTTTCACTTTTGGCTTGGCATGGAATGCAATTCCGAGGCCGGCTGTTGACAGCATCGGGAGATCGTTAGCTCCGTCGCCCACGGCGATGGTCTGCTTAATATTAATGTTCTCCACCTGGGCAAGCAACTTAAGCAGCTCCGCTTTTCGGCGGCCGTTGACCACCTCACCCTGATAGCGTCCGGTAAGTTTTCCATCCACTATCTCAAGATCGTTGGCATACACATAATCAAATCCAAAACGCTGCTTAAGATAGTTACCGAAGTAGGTGAATCCACCTGACAGAATGGCTGTTTTATAACCGGTACGCTTCAAAACAGTCATCATGCGGTCAAGACCTTCGGTTATTGGCAGGTTCTCGGCAATATCTTTCATCACCGACTCATCAAGCCCCTTGAGCAACGCCACTCTACGTGCAAAGCTCTCGGTGAAATCTATCTCGCCACGCATTGCGCTCTCCGTGATGGCCCTGACCTGATCGCCAACGCCGGCGCGCTCAGCAAGCTCATCAATCACTTCTGTGCGGATGAGTGTGGAATCCATATCGAAGCACACCAACCGGCGGCACCGGCGGTACATGGTGTCCTCTTGCAACGAAATATCAATCCCTTCTTCTGAGGCTATGTGCATGAATCGGCGTTGCATCTCGCTATGGTCACGGGGATTGCCGCGCACCGAGAATTCCACACACGACTTGCTGTGCTGGATTTCATGTTCATCAAGAGGCATGCGACCTGTGAGACGCTGAATGCTGTCAATATTAAGTTGCTGATCAGTAACCACCCCACTTACCAATGCTATGTGACGAGCCGAAAGATGGCGTCCAAGAATGGTGATAATCCAGCGGTTTTTACCCTGCAAGCCAACCCACCGCTCATAGTCGGCAGGGGTTACGGGAGTGAAACGCACCTGCACATCCATTTCATAACCTTTGAAAAGGAGATCCTTCATAATGTCGCCTGACACGCTGCTGTCCGTTTTTATAAGCAGTCCGAGCGTAAGGTTATGATGAATGTCGGCCTGACCTATGTCAAGAATCTGCGCGTTGTAACGGGCAAGGATATCGGACAGTGCGGCTGTAACGCCGGGCTTGTCGTGACCTGCAATATTTATCATTATCAGCTCCACTTCGGGAGCGTTTTTTCCATTTGCGTTCATGATGTGAATCTATTCAGATGATATTTTACCAACCCGGGCATGGGGCGGGGACTGATGCCTCCCACCGACACTCCTGCTATGTCACAAGCCGCGCGCAACTGATTTTCAAACACAGCCGACACTGAGCCTGTGAAATTTACAGGTAGGCCCGTTGGATAGGCTTTTACAATATTTCTTTCAAGAAACAACCGAAACTCATCTTCCACCATAGCTTTAACCGATGCATCCGAGATATGAGCCTTTATAAAAGGCACCAGTGAAGCCAAAAACACATTCGCAGCCTCGCCTCGGTAAACACGATTGATTATGGCAGCCTTGTCCAAACCGGTTTCGGAAAAGAAATCATTTGCGACTTCAGCCGACAAATATCCCTTCAAAACTCCGTTGACAAGACGGATACCCAAGCGAGCACCTGAGCCTTCATCGCCAAGAATATAACCAAGGGGAGGGGTATTGGCTTCAATGTGATTGCCATTATAGTAGCATGAATTCGATCCGGTACCGAGAATGGCAACTATGCCCGGTTCATTACCACACAGTGCATGGGCTGCGCCAAGCATGTCGGAACCCACTTTAACATCCCCGCAACGGGTGACGGCTCCTAAAATAGCCTCTACTTTTCCACATAGCCATTCCGTGCATCCGGCCCCATAGAATCGCACCCGGGCCGGACCGCACTCCACGCTTGAAAGAGCTTCGTCAAAAGCATGGCGCAAAGCATCGTCGGTAAGGTGAACGGGGTTGATTCCGGGTGTAAAAAACTCCTTCACAACCCCGGCATGGTCAGCGAGCACCCATTGTGTTTTCGTACTTCCGCTATCGGCTATCAATATCATAGATTATGATGTTTTTAAGTTGCAAATTTACTGAAAAATATCTCAGGACCCGAACAATCGGGTTGAAAAAATTGGTTTTTATCTGAAATGTGCCTAACTTTGTCATCATCTGAAGCAATGCAATGACTACGGTTTCGCCACGACATATTATGCTTGCGTTTCTAATCTTTCTGGCTGCGGTGGTGGTGATGATTGCCATCTGCGACTGTATTGTCATTGTCAATGCCCGTGGCCGTACGGTATCGGACCCTGCCGAACTAACTGCAGGACAAACGGCTCTTCTCCTCGGCACTTCCCCCATCTCGCTACGCCACACGCGTAATCACTCGTTCTACAACCGCACGGCTGCCGCTGCGCAATTGTTCAAAGAGGGAAAAGTGACACGTATCATCGCTTCCGGGGGCGACTACTCTTTGGAAGGAGGGCGCGATGAGCCGCTGTGTATGAAACAATGTCTTGTAAATGACGGTGTGCCCCCTGATTCAATTCTGCTTGACTATGATGGCACACGCACCATTCTCTCCATACGCAATGCCAAAGAAAAATATGGATGCGACTCAGTGGTAATTGTTTCTCAGCATTACCATAACCAGCGGGCTCTCCTCCAAGCCGACCACTACGGTCTCCACGCCATAGGATTCGATGCTGCACCCACTCCGGCCTTCATTGACAAATCTCGCAATTGGGCTCGCGAGCGGCTGGCCCGCGTAAAACTCATTGCCGAACTCCTCATAGACTGACCTCCCTACTTTTACAAAGCGAAAAATCAATCATCATAACATAATCCATTCCCAAAATCATGGAAAAACAAGAAATCAAAGAATATCTTCTCGCGTGCCGCGAGAGATACCTGTCGGATCTCACAACCAACATCCTCCCCTTTTGGCTTGAAAAAGGCTGGGATAAAGTGAACGGCGGTGTCTACACATGCCTTGATCGCGAGGGCCGTTTAATGGACTCCACCAAATCTGTTTGGTTCCAGGGTCGTTGCGCTTTTGTATTCGCCTTCGCTTACAACAATATTGAGCGCCGTCCGGAATATCTTGAATTCGCAAAAAGCTGCATTGATTTCAGCGATGCACATTGCTATGACGAGAACGGACGTATGTACTTCGAAGTGACTGCCGATGGCCGTCCGCTGCGTATGCGTCGTTATGTGTTCTCAGAAAGTTTCGCATGTATCGCCCTTGCCGAGTATGCCATTGCCACCGGCGACAAGAGCTATGCCGCCCGCGCTCTTGATCTCTTCGAACGTATGGTCTACTTCCTTAACACTCCGGGCATACTTGAACCCAAGTATGAGGATACACTCAAGGCACAGGGTCACTCCATAACCATGATTCTTATCAACACCGGTTCGCGCGTGCGCGAGGCCTGCGGTGATTCACCCGAACTCAAGGCTCAGATTGATCGTTCGCTTGAATCGATTGAAAAGTACTTCATGCATCCCGAGTTCAAAGCTGTGTTGGAAATGGTTGGCCCGGAAGGCGAACTCATTGACACACTCAACGGCCGTGTAATCAATCCGGGACACTGCATTGAAACTTCATGGTTCATACTTGAAGAGGCCCGTCATCGCGGATGGGATGAAAAAATCAAAAACTTGGCCCTAACCATATTCGACTGGAGCTGGGATTGGGGCTGGGATGAAACCTATGGTGGTATCATCAATTTCCGTGACTGCCGTAACTTCCCCGCGCAGGACTACTCTCAGGACATGAAATTCTGGTGGCCACAGACTGAAGCCGTAATTGCTACGCTCTATTGCTACCTCGCCACCGGTAACCAACATTACCTTGACTTGCACCGCCAAACAAATGATTGGATGTATGAACATCTTCCTGACGCTGAGTTCCGTGAGTGGTTCGGTTACCTGCACCGCGACGGCACTGTGGCACAGCCGGCCAAAGGAAACATTTTCAAAGGTCCATTCCACATCCCCCGCATGCTCGTGAAGTCCATCATGCTCATTGACGACATTCTCGCTACTCTCTGATAAAACTACCTAAAAAATATTAGGCCGGCAAATCGCCAACCATCACGGTTGCATTTGCCGGCCTAACATGTTTTGAAGTATGAATTAGCTATCCAATCAATTAACTACATCTTCGATTTGAATCGGATTGGGATATTATAGCTCACGGCTACCGGTTTACCACCGACAGTGCCGGGGTTCCAACGCTCCGTCAACCCCTTCTTTACTGCGTCTATGGCAATCTGATCAAGGTCGCCATATCCGCATGACTGCTTGCGCTCAACATTTCCGACCGTTCCGTCGGCATTGACAGTAAAGCCCACAAGTGTAAGTCCACTCGCCCCACTCTTCCATTCGCGATTGGGATCGGGAAACGTCACATTGGCCATTATGGCCTGCATCATGGCTCCTTCTCCACCCGGATAAACCGGCATGACCTCGGGCTGAAGTACGGCATCGGCCGAATTGCTGAAGAAATCATTGAGATTAAGGTTAACGGTTTGGCCATTGACATCAAGTGTCATGCTTGTGTCCTCGTATTCATCTGTAAACGGGAAGGTGACCACTACGGTAGCTACGCCATTGACCAGTTCACATTGCATGGATTTAGCCGAATAAGTTTTTCCCATTGTAGTGAACGTTCCACCGGACACCGTGAGATTGTCACCCATCCCCTCCCCGCGGAGAGTAATAGTTGTTACATTGTCTTTATTGCTCAGATTCTTTACTCTGAGAGAAGACCCAGGGGTTTTGACAGCCGACAGATTTTCACTATCTTTGCCTACAGAAAGCGTACTGCTACTGAGATTCGCTACTGCAGCGCGCACATTTGGCACTGAGGCCACACCGAGTGCCAACACTAACATCGGCACAAGTGCAAGGGCTTTAAATTTGCAGCCCGCACCACTTTTTTCTTTGTACATCATGGTGATACGTTTTTTAAGTTTACTATGATTCAGGCTGTTGGCTAACGACGGGAATCTGCCGCCAACAGCTTTTTTTACAAGTATCATCTGGTAGCTGCGAAGATCGTAGCCACTATTTATCACTTCCAAATCCGCCTGATATTCATGAATAAGCTTCAGCTCCTCACGCATGAACCACGCTGCCGGATTGAACCAATTGACAATGCACACAACCTGCGCTACCAATAAATCAATCCAATGGCGCGAGGCAACATGCTTCTTTTCATGAACTGCAATTGCATCAACCTTCTCATCAAAATCCTTTCGGCATATGACAATATAGTTCAACCAAGTGAAAGGTGAAAACTTCTGCTCATCTGTGATAATCAGTACATATCCTTTCTTTTGGATTCTTTCGCCAGATTCAATAATTCGAAGAAGCTGAATCCAAACAAAGACGGTGTGAACTAACACACAAGTTGCGCCCAATAAATAAATCCAAATCATAACAGATCCAATACAGAAGCCTGACGCAGGAGCAACTTCCACTTTAGCAAGTTCAGCTGATTGAATCGTTACAGCTTGACCACCGCTGGTGAAACCAATTTTCCGCACTAATTCCGACACAGGAAACACCGTGAATGAAACAGCATAAATCAGAAGCAGAATCGTACGATTATATGCATGCTGGGAATCTCTTGCCAATAAAAATTTATAAGCCACCAGCATCAGCAGCATGACCAAGCCACTTAAAATAGAATATGCCAGAATAGTGCCCATTTTTCACTTTTTACCTTTGCGCTCGATTAAATCAAGCAGTTCTTTTAATTCTTCATCCGAAAACTTTTCTTCCTCTATTAATGCGGATACTGCACCTAAATAGCTTCCTCCGAAATAACTCTTGATAAATTTTCCAAAACTCTTGCTTCGGAAATCCTCCTTCTTTGCCAGCGCGTAGTAGTGAAAAGTTCCGCTGACTTCATCATGGCTGACAAATCCCTTTGACTCCAAACGGCGCATCACAGTTGATACGGTGTTAAAGTGCGGCATTGGATCAGGATACAATTCAATCAGTTGACTTATTGGCATAGGCCCATGTGCCCACATAAACTGCATGAGTTCCTCTTCTTTCGGCGTTAGTTGATCAGTTGACTTAGTTCTCATAACTATATTAATAGTTTACACGGCAAATATAAGAACTATTTTTATAGTTACAATAAAAAGAAGCCGGAATTAACATTACTTAACTTTATTATAAGGCAGTTATAATTTATTAGCCCCACTAAAGTGACAGACTACGCCAATCAAGCCAAGGAGATGACACTATACATCTTATTTACGTCGAGTTCTACCCACATCACTCTTCCAGCATCATGCAACTGATCTGTAAGAGATGTCTAAATTCCATATGAAAAGCTTAAATTGCTCTTACTACGGCAAAGGCTTGAAAATAGAAAATCACCCATTGCTGTCTGTTATCGGCGCCTCATTAAAAGGGTTAGTCACCTGCTTTTGCAGCTTCCACGGCCGGATGGATGAGCGAGGTTTAACGCAAAGGGATAAAACAACAAAAACGCCCATGACTGAGAGTCATGAGCGTTTCTTAGAAGGGGGCGGTTACCTACTTTCCCGCTTTCGCAGTATCATCGGCCGGATGGATGAGCGAGGTTTGACGCAAGGGGATAAACAACAAAAACGCCCATGACTGAGAGTCATGAGCGTTTCTTAGAAGGGGGCGG
>CAJUSN010000092.1:6278-10116 GCA_910589095.1 uncultured Muribaculaceae bacterium | reverse complement strand
GCGCTTTTCCGCTTTGCCCAGGAAAGTCTTCGCCAAAGATCAGCTTCCCACGAAAGTGTTACTTTCAAGCCAATCTCCGGGTCATTCACATTTCCGTTGCCAGAGTAGTTATTGGACTCATTATTTGCGTAAGCTCCGCCGGACAATTGTGGCAGAAGAGCTGCTGAGGACGCGCCATAAAGGGCTCTCATCTCTTGCACGCGTGAAGCAGCTATAAGGATGTCCTTGTTGTTTTCAAGAGCACGGTTAATAAGAGAACAAAGGAGAGAGTCACCGTAGAAATCCCACCACTCCATATCCGCAACAGAAGCTGTATCAATGCCGGAAGAGGGATTATAAGTTTCAGGCAGGGCAAGCTCCGGAGCCGCACATTGCTTGGTGCCGTTGCATGAGTATAGCGCACTAAGGAACAGAAGCAATCCGGAAATTGTAAGGCATGACTTAAGTACGTGTAGATTAAGATTAAGTGTCATTTTCGGTGTTTTAAACGGTTCATGATTTTACCTATGATCACATAGAAGAACGGAACAAACACTATTCCTATTGTAATAGCCACGGCCATTCCGAAAAAAACTCCTGTTCCGATACTCCTACGGCTTTCGCTACCGGGTCCAGAAGCAAAGACCAAAGGCAACAGACCAAGCATGAAAGCAAGCGAAGTCATCACCAACGGACGGAACCTCATTCTGGCTGCTTCAAGGGCCGATGCAGTCAGACTCAGCCCTTTTTCATGAGCCTCTTTTGCAAACTCGACTATCAGGATTGCATTCTTGGCAACAAGACCGACGAGCATGACCAGACCTATCTGAAAATAAATGTTATTTTCAAGTCCAGAGCACCAAATCCCGAGGTAGGCGCCTATGCCAGCAACCGGTAAGGATAGAATCACAGCCAATGGAACAGTCCAACTCTCATAGAGGGCGGCAAGAAATAGGAACACAAAGACGAAAGCAAGAAGGAGCACTACGCCTGTGTTACCACCCTCATGTTTCTCTTGATATGACAAACCGCTCCATTCAACATGCACCTTGTCGCCGACAGTGTTGTTGACAAGACGCTCCATGGCATCCATAGCCTGGCCGGAACTGTAGCCATGTGCAGCCTCGCCGGTAATCATAGCGCAATTAAACATGTTGAAGCGTTTGATGTTGCCGGCACCCGTGGTATAATACGATTTACCGAGTGACGTTACAGGAAGCATTTCACCGGACGAACCTTTGACGTAGTAGAGATTCAAATCGTCCCTATGAGCACGATACGGCGCCTCAGCTTGAATATAAACTCGGTAAATACGATTGAACATGTTGAAGTCATTGACATAAACAGAGCCTGTAAAAGCTTTCACAGTGGAAAATATATCCGACATTTTCACACCTTGAAGCTGTGCCTTATCACGATCCACATCAAAATAAAGCTGCGGGATATCACGCTGCAATGATGAAGACACTCCACTCACTTCCTTACAGTTGGCCGCCGCTGCCATAAGTGTATCAACAGCAAGCTTCAACTCATCGTAAGTAGTGTTACCCCTGGCTTCCAACGCCATTTCAAAACCACCGGAAGATCCCAATCCGGGAATAACCGCCGGCCTTGAAAGATAGACTTTGCTTTCAGGATAAGTTGATAGCTCCTCCATCACGTCGGCCATTATGGTAGCGAGTGAACGACCATTGCGTTCCTCCCATGAACGGAGAATAACCGTCAGTTGACTACGTGACTGACTCGTTCCGACACGCGGACTTGACCCCGTTACATTAAGCACATGCTCCACTTCAGGCTGCTGCATGAGGAATGCCATGGCGCGGTCCGTAACTTCTCGCGTACGTTCAATCGTGGCGCCTTCGGGGAGCTCGAGTTCAACCGTGAAATAACCTTGGTCCTCTTGAGGCATAAAACTGGTGGGGACCAGTTCATTCATCAGCCAGACAGCTATAAGAATCAATCCGAAAGCTGCTATCATGCGCCGAGGCATGGCTATTGCACGGCGAACCATTCTGCAATAGAACGAATTGCCCGTTGCCAGCCAGCGGTTAATGGCCTTGAAAACTCCATGTTTTTCCTTTGTGTCAGGTTTCAGGAGATAGGCACACATCACCGGCGACAGGCTCAGGGCCACGATGGTTGAAATAATTACTGATACAGCGATGGTGATGGTGAACTGGCGATAAAGCTGTCCGGATATGCCCGGAAGAAAACTTACAGGTACAAATACCGCACACAGAACCAACGACATAGCTACAAGCGCTCCGCTGATACCACTCATAGCCTTGCGTGTGGCCTCCTTGGCCGATAGCTTGTCTTGACGCATTATGCGGTCAACATTCTCCACCACCACAATAGCATCGTCAACCACTATACCAATGGCCAGAATAAGCCCGAGGAGTGTGAGCATGTTGAGGGAGAATCCGAAAATAAGCATAACTCCAAAAGTACCGATAAGCGAGATGGGCACCGCAACAATGGGGATAACAGTGGCACGCCAATTCTGCAAAGAGAGGAATACAACAAATATCACAAGCAATAACGCCTCAAACAAAGTTCGATAGACGTGATGGATAGACTCATTGATATATGTTGTCATATCAAACGGAATCTTATAGGAAATTCCTTCAGGGAACGACTTGCTGATCTCTTCCATGGTCTCGCGCACGGCATTGGCCACATCTATGGCGTTTGCACCGGGAAGCATATTGATGTTCATCACGGCAGCATTACCACCGTTGATTCCACTTTCAGTTGAATAAGATGAAGCTTCCAGTGAAACTCGAGCAACGTCCTTGAGTCTGATGACCGAACCGTTATTATTAGCACGAATAACAATCTGCTCAAACTCAGCCACCGTTGAGAGTCGGCCTCTGGCAGTGATGGGCACAGTGAGCTCTATGTTTTCATTCGGAGCTTGCCCAAGAACTCCGGCAGCTGACTCACGGTTTTGATCCTTTAAGGCGTTCTGCAAGTCCTGAACGGTGAGACTTAGATTGGCCAGCTTGTCCGGCTCAACCCATATCTGCATTGCATAGTATCGACTACCAACATTACTAACACTACCCACTCCTGGCACACGGCGGAGCATATCGAGGACATTCAGAGTTGCATAGTTACTAAGATAGATTTCATCATATTTGGAGTCACTGGACAGAAGTGTGATGGTCATCAACTTGTTTTCTGTCTCTTTCTCGACAGTGATACCATTTTGTACCACCTCGGCAGGTAGACTGCCCTCGGCTTTCTTTACTCGGTTTTGCACATCCACCGCCGCCAGCTCCGGGTCAGTATCAATATCAAATGTTACGGTAGCCGTAAACTGTCCAGAGTTTGTGGACGATGACTGCATATATGTCATACCGGGTGTGCCGTTAAGCGTCTGCTCAATGGGAGTAGCCACAGCTTGCGTCATTGTCACAGCGTCAGCGCCGGGATAGCTTGCCGATACTTTTACAACGGGAGGAACAATGGCCGGATATTGATCGATGGGAAGCAGGCTAAGCCCTACCCCACCGATTATCACAATGACTATCGAAATGACAATCGACAGTACAGGATGGTCAAGAAAAAAATTGCGTTTCATCTTTGCCTACTTGCTTTGAGCAGAAGATGGTTTCGCAGCAACAACACGCATGCCATGCTGAAGCTTATGAATGCCTTCCACAACGATTTTCTCGCCGGCAACAAGCCCGCGTTCAATTACAATTGAATTATCCACCTCGGGGCCTGTCTCAACAAATCGACGCTCGACCCTGCCATCTTTTCCAACTACAAAAACGTAGGCGCCACCTTTTTCTACGACTATAGCTTTTTGCGGAACCTGAATGGCCTGCTCACGCACATCCATAAGGAG
>CAJUSN010000092.1:0-6268 GCA_910589095.1 uncultured Muribaculaceae bacterium | reverse complement strand
ACCTTGGTAATTTCACCAGGGAGCAAAGTCCTGTCGGGATTGGGCATCTCGGCACGGACAAGGAATGTACCTGTTTTTGGATCAACTTGCGGGTCAGCGAAATCAACCACGCCCTTGAATGGATAGATGGATCCATCGGCAAGTGTTACAGTGACATAGGGATCCCAATCTCGGTCGTTAACGCGCTCTCCTAAGGTAACGTTTCGATTTTTGCTGTTGAGATAATCCAATGCTGTCATAGAAAATTCCACATGCACTGTATCGCTGTTCACAACAGTTGCAAGCAATGAGGTTGCGCCTGGGCCTACAAATGTGCCAAGGTCCACACCACGCTGAGAGATATAGCCTGAAATTGGGGCTTTCACTTCAGTGTAGCCAAGGGTAATTTCAGCTTGCGTCAGGTCGGCCTGACAAACAGCTACGTCGGCTTCAGCACCTTCATAGGCTGCTTCAGCATTATCGAGATCAAGCTGACTGGCTGCATTCTGAGCATGAAGCGGACGGATACGTGCCAAATCACGACTTGCCTTTTGCGCTTGAGCTTTTGCCTTATTTAGCTGAGCCCTCGCTTTGTTAACCCTCGCTTTATACACGGTTGGGTCAATTACGAAAAGTGTCTGCCCTTTCTTTACGAATGTACCTTCTGAAAAAAGCATTTTTTGAAGGTAGCCCTCTACGCGAGCTCTCACCTCGACAAATTGCTGACCTTTTATGCGTCCTACAAAATCGCCATATACATACACGTCGGCGGGTTGCACCTCAGCAATAACAACTGATTGTGCATCCTTTGTGTCAGATACTTTGTCTTCCTTTGATTTTGTTATTGCAATTATCGTACCTGCCACAGCAGCAACTGCGACAATAGCCAGAAGAGAAAACAGCACTGGCTTAGACTTCATTTTATTAAGCAACCATTTCATACGTGGAAATTTTTCTGTGATGAATAATAATGTGACAACGACTTACCTACGTATCGGCAATGATATAACGCCGTAGTCACCTGATTTGTTTCAGGCACGTCAAGAGTCACCGATCGGCTCCACGTGTCAGCTGCAGCATTCAGTCTTGCTTTCGGATCAGCTTAACCACATTTTCAACATGATGAGTGTGCGGGAACATGTCAACAGGCTGGATGGCCACAACCGAATATTTCTCATCCAACAATGCGAGATCACGGGCCTGTGTTGCGGGATTGCAACTTACATATACAATCCTTTCCGGTTCTGCTGCAAGGATCACATTAACAACGTCGGTATGCATGCCTGCCCTCGGGGGATCCACGATCATCACGTCCGGTCGCCCATGTTCGGCAATGAAATCCGATGTAAGAACATCTTTCATGTCACCGGCAAAGAAAACAGTGTTGTCAATGCCGTTGACTTGGGAGTTGATACGAGCATCGGCAATTGCGTCCTCTACATATTCAATGCCAATAACTTTACGACACTTGCGCGCTACAAAATTGGCAATCGTCCCTGTGCCCGTATATAGGTCATACACCAGTTCATCGCCTTTAAGCTCAGCGAAATTACGCGCAACCTTGTACAACTCGTAAGCTTGCTTGGAATTGGTTTGATAGAAAGACTTGGGACCGACCCTGAATCTCAATCCTTCCATTTCCTCTTCAATGTAAGGTTTTCCACTGAAGCAATTTATTTCTTGATCACTTATAGTGTCATTTAGTTTTAGGTTAACCACATAGAGCAATGAAGTAATCTCAGGGAAAGATTCCCTGACAGCAGCCATCAGAGCATCAATCTCCGTAGGAGAGTCCTTTCCAAACACCATGACGGCCATAATTTCCCCGGTTGAGGCAATTCTTATCATCAAAGTGCGAAGAAGTCCTTCATTGTTTCTCAAGTCATAGAACGAAAGACCGTTCTCTTTACCGTATTGTTTGATAAATTTCCTGAGTCGGTTGCCAAAATCGTCCTGAAGATGACAGGCATCAATGTCAAGGACCTTATCGAAGGCCCCTGGGATGTGAAAACCGGCCGCGTCGCGATCAGGGAACTCTTCGCCACTTTCAAGCTGCTCAAAGGTCAACCATTTTTTGTTGGAAAATGTGTATTCCATCTTGTTGCGATATTCCCAAATCTGACTTGAGCCAAGAATTGGAGTAATCTCGGGCAATGGTATTTTGGCTATGCGTGTAAGTGCATCTTCAACCTGCTGCTGCTTGCATTTAAGTTGATATTCATATGGCAAATGCTGCCATCTGCACCCCCCACAAATAGTGAAATGACTGCACCGGGGATTTACCCTCAGGTCCGAAGGCTTTGTGAGATTCACTATATGGCCCTCGGCATAAGAACGTTTTTTCTTATCTAGTTTGACATCAACAACATCGCCCGGAGCGCCAAATGGAACAAAGACAACCATGTCGTCCACCCGAGCTATACTCTTTCCTTCTGCGGCTACACCGCTTATCTCAACGTTGCTTAACAACGGTAATGGTTTACGTTTTCTTCCCAAAACAATAAAAAGGCTTGGTTAATATCTGAAATGTTTTGCAAAGCTACTTAAATAAACCCAAACGCACGTCAATTCTTTCAAAAAATATTGAAATAATTTCGCTTTATGATTTTAATGTGTTAATTTTGCATCATACTCCATGACGGACACAATAACCGAAATTTTCAATTGCAGAAAAAACTATATTTCTCATAAACTAATTCAAATACTAAATTTTCAAATGAAAAGAGTTTACACGTTTGGAGATGGTAAAGCAGAAGGCAATGCCTCTATGCGCAATCTCCTTGGCGGTAAAGGCGCAAACCTCGCCGAAATGAACCTTCTGGGCATGCCCGTGCCTCCTGGTTTCACCATTACCACTGACGTTTGCACCGAATACACCAAATATGGTCGCGACGAAGTTGTGAAAAACCTCACCAAAGAGGTTGAAGCGGCCATAGCTCATGTTGAACAGCTCACAGGTTGCAAGTTCAACGACCCCGCAAATCCCCTCCTTGTTTCAGTTCGTTCAGGAGCCCGCGCTTCAATGCCCGGTATGATGGACACCGTGCTCAACCTTGGCATGAACGATGCCACTGTTGAGTCTCTCGCCAACAAGAGCGGCAACCCCCGCTTTGCTTGGGATAGCTACCGCCGCTTCGTACAGATGTACGGCGACGTAGTTCTTGGCATGAAACCAAAGAGCAAAGAGGATATCGATCCGTTTGAAGAAATCATGGACAAGATGAAAGAGGAAAAAGGCGTGAAACTCGACACTGAGCTCAACGTTGACGACCTCAAGCAGCTTGTTACTCTCTTCAAGGCAGCAGTTAAAGAATACACCGGCAAAGACTTCCCCGATAGCGCTTGGGAACAGCTCTGGGGTGGTATTTGCGCTGTGTTTGACAGCTGGATGAACGAGCGCGCCATCATCTATCGCCGTATGAACCAGATTCCCGAAGAATGGGGAACTGCCGTTAACGTTCAGGCTATGGTTTACGGTAACATGGGCGACAACTCAGCTACCGGTGTTGCTTTCAGCCGCGACGCTGCAACCGGTGAAAACATTTTCAATGGTGAATATCTCATCAACGCTCAGGGCGAAGACGTGGTTGCCGGTATCCGTACACCTCAGCAGATCACTGTAGAAGGATCACGCCGCTGGGCCGCTCTCCAAGGCATTTCTGAGGAAGAACGTGCTTCAAAATATCCTTCTCTTGAAGAATCAATGCCCGTTTGCGCAGCCGAGCTTATCGCCATTGCAAACCGTCTGGAAGATTACTACAAGGATATGCAGGACATGGAGTTCACCATCCAGGATGGTAAACTTTGGATGCTCCAGACACGTAACGGTAAACGTACAGGTGCCGCTATGGTGAAAATCGCCATGGACCTCCTCCGCGCAGGTGAAATTGATGAAAAGACCGCCCTCCTTCGCATGGAGCCCCAGAAACTCGATGAGCTTCTCCACCCTGTATTTGACAAATCAGCCCTCAAGCGTGCCACTGTAATAGCAAAAGGTCTTCCCGCCTCTCCCGGTGCAGCCACAGGTCAAGTTGTATTCTCTGCCGATGAAGCTGAGCTTTGGGCTGAAAAGAAAAAGAAAGTTGTGCTTGTCCGCATTGAAACTTCTCCTGAAGACCTCCGCGGTATGGCAGTTGCCCAGGGTATCCTCACCATGCGTGGTGGTATGACCTCGCATGCTGCAGTTGTTGCACGCGGTATGGGTAAATGCTGCGTATCCGGTGCAGGCGAAATTCGCATCGATTACAAGGATAAGACCCTCACCACTGGTGGCAAAACATACAAAGAAGGCGATTGGATTTCACTCAACGGTTCAACCGGAGATGTTTACGATGGTCAGGTACCCACTACCGAACCTGAACTTGACGGCGACTTCGGCGCTATCATGAACCTCGCTGCTAAATATACCAAGACTCTCGTACGCACAAACGCTGACTCACCCCGCGACGCCAAGCAGGCACGCCACTTCGGCGCTCAGGGTATTGGCCTTTGCCGCACCGAGCACATGTTCTTCGAAGGCGACCGCATCAAAGCAGTGCGCGAAATGATTCTCGCATCTGACGTTGAAGGACGTCGCGTGGCTCTTGCCAAACTTCTCCCCATGCAGCGCGGCGACTTTGAAGGAATCTTTGAAGCAATGGACGGCTACGGTGTTACCATCCGTCTTCTCGATCCCCCCTTGCATGAATTCGTACCTCATCAGACTGCTACTCAGAAAGAGCTCGCTGCTGAAATGGGCCTAAGCCTTGAAGAAGTGAAAGCCAAAGTTGACAGCCTTGAGGAATTCAACCCCATGCTCGGTCACCGTGGCTGCCGTCTCGGTATCACTTATCCCGAAATCACCGAGATGCAGACTCGCGCCATCATTGAAGCTGCTCTTGCCGTGAAAGCTCGTGGTATTGACGTACATCCTGAAATCATGATACCTCTCGTTGGTTCACTCAAGGAGATTCAGAACCAGGCAGAAGTTATCCATCTCACCGCAGCAAAAGTATTCGAAGAAGTGGGCCACACTGTAATGTACAAAGTGGGTACCATGATTGAAGTTCCCCGCGCAGCTCTCGTGGCAAATCAGATTGCAGAAGTTGCAGAATTCTTCTCCTTCGGTACAAATGACCTCACTCAGATGACCTTCGGATTCTCTCGCGACGATGCTCCCAAATTCTTGAAATTCTACAAAGAACACGGCATCATCAAGACCGATCCATTCGAAGTGCTCGATCAGGAAGGCGTTGGCCAGCTCGTGAAGATGGGCGTTGAAAAAGGACGTGCCACTAACCCCGACCTCAAGGTTGGTATCTGCGGCGAGCACGGCGGCGAACCCTCATCGGTTAAGTTCTGTGCTAAACTTGGCATGAACTACGTAAGCTGCTCACCCTTCCGCGTGCCCATCGCCCGCGTAGCAGCGGCGCAGGCTGCTATCGAAGACTAATCGCTACTTAGCGGTAGTTCCGCAAACATAACCTATTTAGGCTGTAACCCACTGGTAAACCAGAGGTTACGGCCTAAATTGTTCTTAGGGGGGGGGTCTACATTTAGAGTCGCTTCAAAAGCCAAATAAACGGCCTACACATACAAATAGCATACAAGAATTTACACCCTCGCATACAAGCCGCATACATGGACGCATACAACTCTAACACGTAACGTAAATGGCCACACATAAAGCAGTTGTAAGGAACTTAATGGCTGATGGTCTTTATCAAGTGTACATCCGCATCGTACATCGTAGCAAGATGGCCTACATCAAGACGAACAAGTTCATCCATCACAAGCAGGTCTCAGCCAATGGTGAGCTGAAAGACCCGGTTGTGAGTGAGTATTGCGCTCGCACCATACTCAAATATCATCACCTCTGCAACCGAAAGGATATAGGGTTATCTCCTTGGAGGAATGGTCGGACGCTGGCGGGAAGGCGGACGCCCGGAGCGACAGCTATATGGAGGGCTACAAGCAGGCGGAGAATGCGGAGGCGCTGCCAAGTGAAGAGGGGGCGCTGCCAAGTCATAAGTCAGAAGTAGAAAGTCAAGAGGACCACTCCCCTGCCGGCAACGGAGAGGGAGCGCCAGTTAATGTAGGTTCGGTTAAGGACGGTAGGGACCTTAAGGACTTTAAGGATGAGGCGTCAGAGGCAGTAAGAGCTGATGGCGTTGTGGGTCGGTCGCTGACGGATGTGGAGGCTTCTGATGTGATTTCACGTATGGGCACATTGGCAGAAGAAGCGCCACAGCTTGAGTTGACTCCCGAGAACTGGCTCGAGCAGTTCGGGGAGGATGGCAAGGTAGAGACC
>CAJUSN010000091.1 GCA_910589095.1 uncultured Muribaculaceae bacterium | reverse complement strand
CCCCAACTCCACTGCGCGATTGTAAATAGCCCGGAGATTGCGCATATAATATGATGTGCTGTTAGGGCAGAGCCCCCTTTCTGTAAGGTAAGTTTCATAATTGATCATCAACTTGTCGTCGAAGTTGTCAAATGTCACTTCCTCCAATCCGTAAAACCGGCTGAAGCTTTTCAGTGCGGTGTAGTGATGTTCGGCAAGTCTCTTTTTACCCATATCCATGAGTTCGCGGATATGGCTTCTGGCATACGAGATAAAACCAACCACAGAATCCCGCGAATGGTATCGGTCAACAATTTCATCAACCGTGTAAGCCATTCCGGTTTTTTCCAGGCTTGCAACTATATGTTGCAGTCGCGAGTAGCCAAGTTGCAATGTGACGTTCACTGAGTCAAGCATCTCCTTATGAGGGGTGGAGTAGGGGGTAACCACATTTTCAAGATGCGCGTCCCAATAACAGCGCATAATTCGGCAGCCGGTATTTATCTGACGCACTTTTCTTCTGTGGATTATGCGGAAATAGAGCGTGCCGGGATTGGATTCGCAATGCGAGTCCCTGAAGATTATTTTTATGCTCGCCATAATATGGTTTGTTCTTGAGTTAGGCCATAAAAGTACATAAGCGGAGCATGAAAAATAAGAGCCGGCTTGAATTTAAACCGAATTTAACTTAGAAGTGCTTTTACTTTTTGCGAAAAGTAAAAAAGAACATTAAAAATGTTTTCTTCAAAAGCAATCTTCATTAATATTTTGGCGTCTCAGATTCCTGCACCGACAAGCTAATTTTGCAATAAAATAGCAACTTAATATTGCATGATAGACAAATTCTTTTTATATTTGCGGTGTTGAGGGTTTTGTGGCTACGGTCATTGCCTTTGACAGACATATAGGAAAGTGTTTTGGCTTTTCTTGACGGTTGCAAATTCACCACCTTGCTAAACTGAAGTCGAGAATTACCGAAATACTCTTCCCTTTGGTAGCATATCCAATCACAAGTTAGATATACACCACAGGGGTGAGTTGCTATTTCGCGTGTATCTGTACTTCAGTGCCTTGTGGTGAGGCCGCAACCGACGGATAACGTCAAATGTGGCTCCCCTTTTTTATGTGCCTTTATGCCTTAACGAATACCAATCATTCACCTTCCCCCCTATTGAGAGCGTAGGGTCACCTTAAAAGTCATGAAACGCTTAGTCATCGTACCATTAGTCATGATGCTTGTCGCTCCGTTGGCAGGTAGTTGCTCATCTTCGGCATCCAAGGAAAAAGAACAAGCACACCAAGATTCAATAGCGGCGTCCGCCGAGCTTGAAGAAGCCCGACTTGACTCCATCCGCCAAGACTCCATTGACCGCCGCAACTTTACCTCCCCCGACCTCGCATTTTACGAACTGCATGGCGACGTAAAGAAATGTGTGTATAAACGTAAATTTGGGTACAGTCCCGAAGATTGTATAACATTTGATGAAAATGGCAAATGGACAAATGACCAATGGAGCAAATATGAGAAAAAGTATTGTCCGGATAGAACTAAGCATCCAAGAGTAACGCGTAACAAGGATGGTTATATCACAAAAATATACTGTGAGTGTGATTTTGACTATGAATACATAAATGTCAAATGGAAAAACGGCAAAGTTCAGAAATGCTTTCTCTCAACATATCGATATAACGACGATGGCTTGGTTATAGGCTGTGTGGACGATGAAGAATTTGACTACCAAGAATCGGCAACATACAGCAACTATGTGTTGGATGACATGGGCAATTGGATAAAACGTGACGTCACCATCCGTAACACGGACACATATAGCAACTCTTCAACGATTCGTAAAGAAACTGAAACCCGCACCATTGAATACTACAAAAGCAATGGTGGCGGCTCACATCCAGTCGCTAACACAGCAAAACAGAACAAAGCCATTGCTGCAAACAATCAGAAGCAACAAAAACAACAAGAAGAAAGCCCACAAGTTGTCGAAAACCACATTAATAGTAATGCTAATTCATCCGGCAACAACATACGCAGCAACAACACGAGTTTTTCCTCTGCGCAAGATGTAATGCGATATCTTGACGGCAAAACTTTTTATGACGGGAGCGATGGCCTGCGTATCGGTTTTGATGCAGTTTACATGAATGGCCGGGCTATGACCGGAGCACCTCGTGTTACGAATTTTGGAGATGGTACAGCCACCATTGTGGCTCATTCTCCCTATGCAGGCAACGGTCAGCTCACTTTCCGCATAAATGCTTCGGCTCAAACAATAACGCAAGCAGGCGAAACCTACCACTTACGTTGAGCAATCGCAATGATTTAAAGTAATGAGGAATCTTAGATATTGTATTGTTAGCGATAGCAATCTTTTCATTTAACCTTCTTTTCGCATTTGAAAAAGATGGAATTGCTTACAATGTAATAAATAATTACCTTCAAAATGAGTAATCAATAGGCTGATAATAGAGAAAATTCACGCTAATTATTAGTAATACAGAATATATGAAAAGGACTTTTTTAGTTATTGTTATCATCTGTTCAACCCTATGCTCTTTTGCCCAACGGTTGAATGAGCATGGTCTGAAGATGGTGAGTGAGATTGAGTATCTTAGGGATGCTCGGAAGGGTACAATTTATAATTACAAATTCAGTTATGATGACAACAACAGACTTTCTCGAATGACAATTTATAAAGATGGTAAGTTGTTTCGTGACTTTGTTAAAACTGATGATGGTATTGCAGCAACCGATCTTGGTACAGATACACAGAGACCTATGACTTGGGAAGTTGAATACGATGGTTATGGCAATATCAGTTGTATTGTTATGTGTGAAGAGTTGGATGCAGGTATCATAACGAAAAATGAAATCAAATATTTTTATAAATGGGATGATAAAGAAAAAGCATTTTGTTTAAACAAATCCATTTGGACACAAACAACTAAAGAAAAGGGTCAAACATCGTGGCATGGAGATTCTGTTGGGTCTATCGAAACTACAGATATTAAGATTATAGATGGCTTTATACTGACGGGGAAAGAAAATTATGTCATAGATTACAATCGTCCAAATGACACCAACATAGATTTGAATTGTTTTTTTGATTGTATTGGTGGCTCAGGTACTTTTACTATGACTGAGTGGGGTATCAGTAGACGTAAATATTTTATTGATAGAAGTATGCTTAGTTTATATCAAAGTGGATGTTTTCGTGATGCTTTTCATTATGATGACAAAGATAATCTGATTGGTTTTGAACGAATTTGTCCAGATGCTAAATATTGTGAATGGAGTGTTAAAATAAAGTATGTGTATTAATGAGAATCCCGTTGATTCTGTTTAAAAAATTGGGTGGTATAACAGACCTACTATTTTATATTTATAAATCTCAATTAGGGGTTGATAAAGTTGGTTGATCTGTTTCAAAGCACTTTTTTTCTTCTGTCAAGCAGATTGCGGGGTGCCGAATATTGAAAGTGACTATTGGTGGACACAGGGCTGGGGAAGTGAGGCTGCCCCATGATAAATGTTGAGATTTATCATGGGGCGGCTTTCTTGATGTGCGGTCGGGAGGAGTGTGTCAGAGGTTGCGGACGTCCAAAGCGCGCATGGCATTCAGCACCGCGAGAATCATCACGCCTACATCAGCAAATATTGCGAGCCACATGTTGACAATGCCGAACACACCGAGCATGAGGCATATACCCTTGATGCCTAATGCCAGGTAGATGTTTTCACGGACAATTCTCAGGCAACGGCGCGAGATGCGTATGGCTTTAGCTGTTTTCAGAGGGTCATCGTCCATGAGCACCACATCGGCGGCTTCAATAGCAGCATCGCTACCCATGGCGCCCATAGCTATGCCAATGTCGGCTCTGGAGAGTACGGGTGCGTCATTGATTCCATCCCCCACAAATGCAACCTTGTCATCACCTTCCGATTGGCCTAAAATGCGTTCAAGTTGCGCAACCTTTTCGGCTGGAAGAAGCCGGCTGTAGACTTTGTCAATGCCAAGGGTGGCGGCTGTCCGGTTCGCAACAGTGGCGCTGTCGCCGGTTAACATTACAGTTTGTTTCACTCCCGTCTTCCTAAGCTGAGCTATCGCAGCCCCGGCGGTGGGTTTCACAATATCGCCGAGCACAATGTGGCCGGCATATTCCCCATCTATGGCTACGTGGGCAATGGTTCCCACCGAGGTGCAGCGGCACGGTGAGAGACCTAAGTCCCGCATGAGCTTTTCATTCCCGATCGCCACATTTTTACCATTGATAACAGCTGAGATTCCTTTACCCCCGATCTCCTCTATTTTCCCTATCCGGCGGCGGTCAATGGGTTGGCCGTAGGCTTTCAGCAAAGATTTTGCAATTGGGTGCGATGATGCGGACTCGGCGAGTGCTGCATATTCGATCAAACGGGATTCTCTTTCAGAAATGTCTTCATCATTGGCGCCATGGCAAGCATTGACCTCAAACACGCCTTTTGTCAAAGTACCGGTTTTGTCAAAGACCACAGTCTTGACATTCGACAATGTTTCAAGCATGTTGGCACCTTTCACCAGAATTCCTGCGCGACTTGCCCCGCCAATACCGGCGAAGAACGTAAGCGGAATGCTCACAACCAATGCGCAAGGACAGCTGATTACGAGAAACACTAACGCGCGGTAGACCCAAGTTTCAAACGTGGCGAAGCTAAACGGCGCGCCGTTGAACAGCATCATAAACAGGGGTGGCAGCAACGCCAAAGCCAATGCACCGTAGCAAACAACCGGAGTGTAGATGCGGGCGAATTTAGAAATGAAGTTTTCCGACTTTGATTTACGTGAGGCGGACTCTTCCACGAGTTCCAGAATCTTAGAGGCTGTTGACTCGCTGAACTCTTTCGTTGTGCGCACCTTCAATAGCCCTGTGAGGTTTATGCTTCCGCTGATAACCTCACTGCCTGTTTTCACCTCGCGCGGAAGTGATTCGCCCGTAAGAGCTGATGTGTTCAGTGAAGATTCGCCCGAAACTATTATTCCGTCAATCGGTACACGTTCGCCAGGTTGGGTTATTATAGTATCACCTGTTTTCACTTCCATTGGATCGATTCTTACAATCGCGCCATCTTTTTCCACATTGGCATAGTCGGGACGTATGTCCATCAGTGCCGCTATGTCCTTGCGGCTTTTGCCAACGGCATAACTTTGGAAAAATTCTCCAATCTGGTAAAACAGCATCACGGCTATGGCCTCTAGGTAATCGCCGCTCTTTTCATAGATGGCGAGAGCAAAAGCCCCTACGGTGGCAACGGCCATAAGGAAGTTTTCATCAAACACTCTCCCGCGGACTATACCGAGACAGGCTTTCTTAAGTATGTCGCCTCCTATAATAAGATATACCGTCAGGAAAGCCAACAGTCGGACACAACCGGTTAAATCAGCGAGCACGAGTGCGACTGTCATCACCGCTGCAATTATGATGCGGGCGAGCATCCTATGTTGTTTCCTGCTCATATTATGATTTGTTTTTTTGATGTGTGACGTAATTTATAAGTAGCACAGGGTGGTCAGTTCAGGATTTTGAAATCGGGCTCTATCTTCTTTGCTGTTTTAACAATCCGGTCCATGACACTGTTTTCGTCGGCGCCTTCTTCGAATGTCACCTTCATTTTTTGTGTCATGAAGATAATTGATAAATCTTTCACACCGCTGACCCTACGGGCAGCTTCCTCCACGAGGTTGGCGCAATTTGCGCAGTCGATCTCAATTTTAAATATCTTCTTCATCATTACGTGAGTTTTTTGTGATTTGCTGTGGCAAAGTTATGGTGAAATTCTTGCAAACGGGTTGCAAATTCAATTCCGCAACTTTGCAAACTGGTTGCAAAGTTTTTGTGTTATCTTTGCACAAACAAAAGGAACAAGAAATGGAATTCATATATTCGCTTATAAACATGCTTGCCGAAATGGCGCCATACCTTCTGCTCGGCTTTTTAGTTGCAGGGGTGCTTTACGCATTTGTGCCTGGCAAGTTCTATCGCAATCATCTGTCGCGGCCCGGAGCATGGGCCGTAATCAAGGCCGCGCTCATAGGTGTGCCATTGCCTCTATGTTCATGTGGAGTGCTGCCCACGGCGGTGTCACTTCGTCGCAACGGAGCATCGCGCGGAGCCTCAGCATCGTTTTTGATAGCCACACCGCAGACCGGGGTTGATTCCATCGCCGCCACCTATTCTCTGTTAGGCCCGGCATTTGCGGTCATACGCCCTGTGGCGGCGCTTGTCACCGCATTCGTGGGTGGGATGCTTGTGAACCGTGAGGATAAATCATGTAACATTGACACCGATGCGGAGGTGGACACGATAGATGCTCCGGCATCCCACACTTTAGGTGGGAAAATAAAGGATGCGCTGCGTTATGGATTTGTTGAAATGGTACAGAACATAGGCAAATGGCTGATTATAGGTTTGGTTATAGCTGCTGCCATAACTGTGTTTGTTCCGGACGGATTTTTCACATTCTTCGCCGGCTATCCTTTGCTCTCTATGATAGCTGTTGTGATTGTGGCTGTGCCCATGTATGTGTGCTCCACCGGGTCGATACCTATTGCGCTTTCACTGATGCTGAAGGGCTTGAGCCCGGGAGCGGCTTTCGTTCTTCTCATGGCCGGACCTGCGGCTAATTTCGCTTCCATAATCATTGTGGGGAAATCGCTTGGAAAACGTACGGCTGCAATTTATCTTGGAACCATTGTGGCCGGTGCCATAGCCATAGGCCTTGTTATTGACTATCTTCTGCCTCGTGATTGGTTCACAATGCCTTTGGTAGCCACTCATGCCAACTGTCACCTTGATGTAAGCATTTTCTCCGGAATATGCTCGGCCCTGTTGGTTCTGCTGATTATAAATGCTCTAATTAGAAAATATACACCTGAAAAAACTAAAAATAGTATGGAACACGAAAAAACAATCATTGTAAAAGGTATGACTTGCGCTCACTGCAAGGCCATGGTAGAGAAAAATCTTGCCAAGCTTCCCGGAGTGGAATCCGTGACAGTAGACCTTGCTTCCGGTCGGACCGTTATTGAAGGTAATCCGGATGAGGCGGCCGTGAAGGAAGTAATTGACGATCTTGGTTTTTCAATCGGTTGAACTTAATTAGCTGATATAATGGTATGGGCAATGCGGAGATAGAGCGGCTGTTGGAGACAAAGGGAGTGCGCCCAACATCCAATAGGATACTTGTGATGAAAGAATTGGCCAAGGCCACTAATCCGGTTAATCTTGCCGATCTGGAAGTCCTGCTTGGGTTCACTCTCGACAAGGCAAGCATATTCCGAGTGCTTGAACTGTTTGCCGAAAAGGATGTAGTGCATGTGATTGAGGACGGGAGCCGTTCATTGAAGTATGAGCTTTGTCATGGTCACGCGCATCACTCCGTGGCCGATCAGCACATTCACTTTTATTGTGAGCGGTGCAAGGAAACATACTGCATTGAATCCGTCAAAGTGCCTATGGTTGAATTGCCTGAGGGTTTTACTCCTCATGCAGTTAACTATGTGGTCAAAGGCTCGTGCCCCCGTTGTTCTGAAAAGTGATTACCACGGGACGGGCTGTTTTTGACACCGTGGGATCAGGATATTCCCCCTGTTCCTTCAGTTCCAAATGCAGTATTGGGAAAGGACGCCCGCTTTCATCGGTTTCATCTCTGGAAATTACACTAAAACCTCTCTTTCGGTAGAATGAGAGAGCATCAGGATTCTGTTCATTGACGTCGACTAACCGGCATCCTCTCTTTTTTGCAAATTCAATGAGCATGGAGCCTACTCCGCATCCTCGGAACCTGGCGTCGGTGAACAGCATTTCAATTCTGTCATCAGCAATCCCAATAAACCCTTCCAACACTTCGTGTGCTCTCACGGCATATATCTCCACACAGGGGAAATATGCGGGCTGTAATGCAGCCTTGATCTCTGCAATGTCATCCTCCGTCAGAAACTTATGGGTAGCTCTTACTGAGCGTTCCCAGATTTCTGTAAGAGTGGCGTAGTGAGCGGGGCAGCACTTGATTATCTCTTTCATGATAATGGGATCATCGTTTGGCAATCTTGTCAAAATTATCTATGGCCCACGATATGAGCTGGCCTATTACGGGCATGAGACTCTTGCCAAGTGGGGTGAGAGAATACTCCACCCGTGGAGGTATTTCGGCATATAGCCGTCGTGACACTAACCCGTCAGCCTCAAGGTTTTTCAGCGTTTCCGTCAGGACTTTTGGCGAGATATCCGGAATGGCCTTCCCAATGGCGCTGAAACGGACGGCGTCGTTCTCGGACAGCACGCAAAGAATCAGCATGGCCCACTTTCCGGAGAAGCGCGAAATTACGTTTCTTACAGGACACTCTGATGTACAGGTGTATTTTTTCAAATTTTCTTCTAACTGCAAAGGCTTCATTTTCAAAAATAGTTACTCGCAAGTAAGTGCCTTACGTTTCTGTAACGTGTTGGATTAGTGGGATTTTTAAATTAACTTTGCGCTATCAAAAAGAAAGCGGCTCACCAGGGCAAAGTTAGTAAATTCCAATCAATAATCAAAATATCAGCATTTAATCATGAATGAAGTAAAAGTATTGAATCAAGGCGCAAATTCGCCCACGCAACAGTTGGCTCGCTCCAGTCTTTCGAAGGAAAACAATTTGTAAAAGATGCTACAGGGGCAACTTCATGCGAAATATCATTCGGATCCCTCCCCACCGGAGCGTCCGTTCCGTTCTTTCACAGCCATAAGGAAAATGAGGAGAATTACATTATTCTGAGCGGAGAAGGTAAGTTCCAGGTGGGAAGTGATGTGTTTGATGTGGCGGAAGGATCTGTGGTCCGCGTATCGACTAACTGCGACCGTAATCTCAAATGCACCTCCGCTCAGCCCATGACCTACGTGTGCATCCAGGCCAAAGAAGGTTCGCTTGGCGGCTACACCATGACCGATGCCGAAATTACCGAATGTGAGAATAAACTCTGATGTGCACACGCACACAGTTGCGATAAACCAACCCATTCTCAGCTCGTTTTTGAGCCGAGTGTGGGTTGGTTTTGTTATGTACGCGCCAAAAGTATGCGCAAATTAAGGGAACAGTTATCGGGCGGTTTGGCTTATTCAGCATTGCGTTGAAGCCACTCGGTGCGCACTTTGTCGGGGAGGTGAGTGACGCTGAAATTTGAAAAGGTGACGTTGAACCCGTCGCCATCCGGGCAGGCGGCCATCATTCCCACCTTGACAGGCCGGTTGGCTTCCATCCATGCATTGCGCATGAGTGTATAGTCTTTGTCATTGAACGAATAGAAGATCTCAATAGCGTCCAATCTGCGCACGGCTTTGATCCAGAGCTCTTTCACCGGCTTGTCAAGTGGAATCACGCTCCAATCCGATGTGTGGTGAGTCACCACGGCGCTCAGGTTGTACTTTCCGTCAACATATTCTATGCCTGCCTTGATATAGTTCTCGTGGTCAATGCGTATCATCATTCCGGCCTGATCGAAGCGCACCTTATAGTCACCTTCTATCTTTACTTTTGCTTCGAACTCACCCCCGTATTCGGCATAGTAAAAGGGTGCGTCGTCAACAGTGAATCCGTAATGGGATATGCGCCAATAATCGCTTTTAGGCGTTACGGACATGGAGAGTTTTTCCTTGTTGACATTCCAGTTGGCCGGTTCGTTGAACCAGTTCATTTTTTCCAAAGTTTGGGCCACACCGCTGAGTGAAGCGGCTGAAAGCATAACGGCAAGAAGTGTTTTTTTCATGTTCACTTTATTTTTTTGATTATTCTGCAGGGGTTACCGACAGCAACGCTGCCCTCCGGAATATCCTTAACCACAACGCTGCCTGCCCCAATCACGCAATTTGACCCTATGGTTACTCCTGGAAGTACAGTCACGTTTCCTCCGATCCACACGTCATTTCCCACTGTTATAGGGCGTGCGTACTCGATTCCGCGATTGCGTTCCGCTGCGTCAAGAGGATGGCCGGCAGTGTAGAACGCGCAGTTGGGGGCGATGAACACGTTGTCGCCGAATGTCACCGGGGCTTCGTCGAGTATGACAAGGTTGAAGTTGGCGAAGAAATTCTTCCCGGTGGAGATGTTGTAGCC
>CAJUSN010000090.1 GCA_910589095.1 uncultured Muribaculaceae bacterium | reverse complement strand
GACAAATCTGCTCAAAATATTAATAAACCTTGCATTTGAAAAAAGTTTAAATCACTTCGAAGTGAGAATGGTGAGGGAAAATAAATTGGGAATAATTTTTTCTCGGTTGGTGAAAGTGTGTAACTTTGCAGTGTGCAAACGCGTTAATGATTAGTGCAATGGAGCACCCAACGGAGGCTGCATGGTGCGTAACAAAAAGATACATTTTCACATAATGAATAAGAAATTAGTTCAAAACCTGCTTGGAATAATTTTCGTGTTCCTTGCAATGGCCGCTGCAGCAATGCTTCGCGACGGCAAACTATTGGGTCACAGCCTTGAGGCGACAGACCCGGCCGATTCCATCAAAATCGATCCCGTAACTGAACTTGAAAACGGTTCGGTGAAAATAAACACCACTTCTCTTGCCACGGATGTTACCGGATATGCCGGCCCCGTACCTGTGGAAATTACTTTCACAGAGGGACGCATCGACTCCATCTCTCCACTTGATAATAGTGAGACACCCGGATTTTTCAAGCGAGTAATTGAAAGTCCGCTTCTTAGCATGTTTACCGGAAAAACAGCCGAAGAAGCAATCGCACTTCAGGTTGATGCAGTGACGGGCGCCACCTATTCGTCAACAGCGCTCATAGCCAACATACGCAGCGGTGCAGCTTATTACGCCAATGAATCGGCTAACCCAAGCCGTCAAAGCACCAAACACGGTTGGAAATTCTACGCGGCTTTAGCTGTGGTGGTTTGCGGTGCTGTTGTATCATTGAAATGGAAAAACAAACGTTATCGTGTGGTTCAACAGCTGCTCAACGTGGGCGTGCTCGGCTTCTGGACCGGCACGTTCCTTGACTACACCGCCATACTCTCCATAATGAGCAACGGACTTACCGCCTCGGCCTCATTGGTCACCATATTAATGGTTATTGTGGCTTTCATCTATCCTCTTTTCGGCAAAAAGGACTATTATTGCGCATGGATATGTCCGCTGGGATCGCTTCAGGAACTAGCCGGCCGTTGCAATCCTCGCCATAAAATAAAAATGAGTCCGCGTGTTGTGAAATCACTGCAATGGTTCAGAACCGTATTATGGGGAGGACTGATGCTCTGCCTCTGGGCGGGATTCTTCACCAGCTGGATCGATTACGAACTCTTTACCTCCTTCATGGTGAATGAAGCCGCCACGGGAGTGGTGATAGCGGGAGCGCTTTTTGTGGTACTTTCACTTTTCATCACGCGCCCTTACTGCCGTTTCGTGTGTCCTACCGGCGCACTGTTCCGCATATCTGAAAACATTGACATGAAATAATCCCACAATTACTTTTACGAACGAGATGAAAACTTCACAATTTTTCTGTATAATACTGGTCATAGCATTGGCCATAGTCAGCTGGCGACTTGTACGTGGCGGCTCATCTTCCACTGAAACAGCCGACAGCCTCGCGGTTACAAACGAGGCCTACGACTGCATCATGACGCGCACAAGTTGTCGCGCATTTACCGATTATCGCCCCACTGAGGCTCAGATTGACTCACTTGTTCGCGCCGGTTTGGCAGCTCCCACCGCACGCAACGCCCGTCCGTGGGATATAATTGTGATTACCGACCGCGATATTCTTGACACCATAGC
Source organism: uncultured Muribaculaceae bacterium (assembly GCA_910589095.1). Taxonomy (GTDB): domain Bacteria; phylum Bacteroidota; class Bacteroidia; order Bacteroidales; family Muribaculaceae; genus Paramuribaculum. The sequence continues at coordinate 8,711 of CAJUSN010000090.1, read as the reverse complement.
CTCGGAGTGCAAAAACATAAAGATGGCAGCTGAAGCCCCTCTTGCTTTGGTGGCCTGCGGCAATTTAGGGATTGCCCGCAGTAAGGGAGGAGACGAATATTGGGAGCAAGATGTGTCGGCCATGACAGAGAACATCCTTCTGGCAGCCCACTCAATGGGGTTAGGCGCTGTGTGGTGCGGTATTTATCCCATCCCTGAGCGTGTGAAATTCGTGAAGGAACTGCTTGAACTGCCCGACAGCATAGAGCCTCTGAACATCATCCCCATAGGCCAACCCAAATCTCCACTCCAACCCAAAGACAAATATGATGCCGAGCGCATCCATTACAACGGATATTGATAAATCTCCAACCATGACTTACGAATACGATTATCTCATCATAGGCTCGGGCATCGCCGGAATGAGCTTTGCCCTGAAAGTAGCCTCCGAAAAACATCGTGTGGCACTTGTGTGCAAAACCGGTATCGATGAAGCCAACACTGCCCTTGCGCAGGGAGGCGTGGCTTCAGTGACGAACCTTGAGGTAGACGACTTTGACAAGCATATCTCGGACACCATGGTTGCCGGCGACCAGCTGAGCGACATCAATGCTGTGAGAAAAGTGGTGACCGAGGCTCCGGCCCAGATTCGCCAGCTCCTTGAATGGGGAGTCGATTTTGATAAAAAAGAGGACGGAACCTTTGACTTGCATCGCGAAGGGGGCCACTCCGAATTCCGTATACTCCATCATGCCGACAACACAGGCTATGAAATCCAGCAGAGCCTTATTCGCCGGGTGAAAGAGAATCCTAATATAGACCTGTTCGAGAATCATTTCGCCATAGAGATAATCACGCAACACCACTTGGGCAAAATAGTTACACGCCGCACTCCCGACATCACATGCTTCGGGGCCTATGTGCTTGATCCGGCCACAGGAAATGTGGATAAATTTCTTGCCCGCGTGACGTTAATGGCCACGGGTGGTATCGGGGCGGTATATACCACCACCACCAATCCTCTCGTTGCAACAGGCGACGGAATAGCAATGGTGTACCGCGCCAAGGGTACGGTTGCCGATATGGAGTTCGTGCAGTTCCATCCCACCGCACTTTTCCACCCGGGCGACCGTCCGTCGTTTCTCATCACCGAGGCAATGCGCGGCTACGGAGCTGTCCTGCGCAACCTCAAGGGTGAGGAGTTCATGCAGAAATACGATCCGCGTCTTTCGCTTGCACCGCGCGACATAGTGGCGCGCGCCATTGACTCTGAAATGAAGCTTCATGGCGACGACCATGTGTACCTGGACGTGACACATAAGGATGCCGAAGAAACCAAACGCCACTTCCCCAACATCTATGCCAAATGTCTGTCGCTTGGGATAGACATCACCCGCGATTACATCCCCGTGGCGCCCGCCGCCCACTACCTTTGCGGAGGCATCAAGGTGGATCTCAACGGCGAATCGTCCATCAAGCGGCTCTATGCCGTGGGTGAATGCTCATGTACCGGCCTTCACGGGGGCAACCGTCTGGCATCCAACTCACTTATAGAAGCTGTGGTTTATGCCGATGCAGCAGCTCGTCATGCCTCAGAAGCAATAGGTCATTACGACATCCGTCATGATGTTCCTGACTGGAACGACGAGGGCACATCCCACCCAGAGGAGATGGTTCTCATCACTCAGAGCATCCGTGAGGTGAACCAGATCATGAGCTCCTACGTGGGTATAGTAAGAAGCAATCTGCGCCTTGACCGTGCGTGGAACCGCCTTGACATACTATATGAGGAGACCGAACAGCTGTTCAAGCGTTCGAAGGCATCGCGCGAGATTTGCGAGCTGCGAAACATAATCAATGTTGGCTACTTGATAATGCGTCAGGCCAAGGAGCGCCACGAATCACGCGGTCTGCACTACACGCTCGATTATCCCCCCACAGCCCACTGACACAATGTTTTGCCCCTGTCCCACGTTATATAAGTTATAGAAGACGAAAATAAAGAAAAAAGCAGCCAAAGTGAAACGATTCGTATCTCTCTCCATTCTGTTCCTGACTTTAGCCACGGTTTTCGCGGCAGAGCCGGCGCTGCTTGACATCCCGGAGCCGGGGACAGGCCGCAAACGTGCGACGCGCGGCTATTACGTGACGGAAATTGACGGCGAAGAGGTTACGATGATAGTGTTGGCCGATGTGGTATGCTATCCGCCCCTTGTTTTCAAGAACAAAAAGGAGGAAGAATTCTATTGGCGCACGGTGCGCGATGTGAAACTCACCCTCCCCTACGCCAAACTCATCTGCTCCACCCTGCTCGAGACCTACGAATATATCGAGACCTTCCCCGACCCGAAAGAGAGGGAGGAATATCTGAAGCGGATGGAAAAAGCGATTTTCGAACAGTACAAGCCTGTGTTAAAGAAATTTACCAAATCACAGGCCAATATGCTGTGCAAACTGATAAAACGTGAAACCAATCAGTCGGGCTACAACATCATCAAGGCTTTCCTGGGTTCCTTCCGCGCCACCTTCTGGCAAACATTCGGGAGGTTTTTCGGAGTGAACCTGAAGGTGGATTACCGGCCTGACAATGACCATAAAGATGCAATAATAGAACGCGTGGCCACATGCGTTGAACTCGGAACCTTATGACCACATCCAATCATCCCTCCTACCCATGCCCCCGCTGTGGCGCCCCGGTACCATCGGATGCTGATACCTGTCCGCACTGCGGCTATGATCTTGAATCAACTGTGCGCATCACCGGAGCCCCCGGCCATGTGCACCCTTTTCAAGAAGAAGACTTCACTGATCCACAACCTCGCAAAAACCGAACCGCAAGAACGCTGCTCATAGTATTGGCAGTGGTGTTCGTGCTGGCCGATGTGGCTTTAGGTATATATTATTATCACACCAAGAGTGTTCGCGAGGCGGAGGCTGAAGCGGCACTGCGTGAAATGGCCGAAGCCCGCCGCCTCGACTCCATAGCCGATTTGGAGCGTCAGCAACATCAGCGCGACTCACTACGCTACGCTCAGGAGGTGAAAAGTCATTTCGTGACTTTCGCCAACTTCTTCACCGCCGGCACCGGCACCAGAATGAACTATACAGCAGAGGGAGAGGAAGAGACAAAGGTAAAACTCTTTGTGCCCAACGACAACCTCGGCGGCTCTCTGCAGATGCAAGGCTACACACTTGCCTCCACAAGGCCGATAAAGTATGAAGTTGAAGGGGGCGAGATGGTCAGCGACTTGGTGAAAGTTTATTGCCTGAATTGCGATTGGGATCAATCCACGGACAGTCCACGCGCCACCAACGGTCCATGGAATTGCATAATTGTCCATCCCGGTGAATGCGGCCCAACTATCACCGTGTATTTCGACACAGCATCCTCACGCGACACATTCCTCACCGGTATGGTAGCCAAGGGTATGAAAAAGAACTCTGATACCTCATACTCTGGAATCAAAGGCTACCGGTATGACGGCTCTCTTTATGCCGAGGACGGACTCTGCTCAGCTGATCTCACTGTAACGAAAGGTCTGAACAACAGCATAACCATCAATTGACACTCCATATATCAGTTCCATGCCAATCAACATCTGCCCTGAATGTAAAGGAAAAGTATCCCACACGCTCGCCCGGTGTCCTCACTGCGGTTATGAGATGGACTTCACCCGCACAATGAGCTCGCCTGCAACAAGCTCACCTGACGCTCCACGGATTTCACGCGGATGGATTGCCCTGATATCCACTCTGTGTGTGGTTCTGGCCATTCTTTTGGGGATACTGTTATGGCGATGGTTAAACCCAGGGGGTGAAACATCAGAGGGAACTGAAAATAAAGAGGAAAATATAACTGTTCAGGATCCAACAATTGTGGGGAAGGATTCATTTCACATGACAGGCACGCTTGGAGGCGACGCGTCGTCATGGCTTGATATGGATGGAAAAACCGGACGCTACCGTTTCACCAATTACGAACGAAAAGTCAGGTTAACCTCCTATAATGAATCCACAGGAGCTCTGAAGCTTGAGGCTGTAGATGAGAGCGGTAGTCACATTGGCACCTTCTCCGGACGTGTGTCGCGCTCCGGCTCGGGCACCCTGTCCTATTCCGGAACGTTCACCAATTACAAAGGTTACGAAATACCATTCAACTACCACACTCGCTGACCCTAAGAGTAAGTTTGGATTTAAACCGAATTTAACTTATGGATTTTTTGAATAATTACCGGGCGGAACAACCGGCGGCAATATCGAACATACACCATACCTACCATGAAAAATATTCTTATAGCTACAATGCTGCTGATTTCCGGGCTGTTCACGGCTGCAGCAGGAGAGATTAACGTGATCCCCCGGCCTGCTAAAGTTGATGTTGGAACGGGAACTTACACAGTTCCCCGGAACATAGGAGTGAAAGGGGCGGACAAAGCATCGCAGGGACTGGCCAAAGAAGTGATTGAAACACTCACTATGACAGGGCAGGAAGCCTCGGGAGTAAAGAAAGGAGGCGATATAACTGTGAAACTTAATCCTGAACTTGGCAAGGAGGAATATAAGTTATCGGTAAATCCCAAGGGTATAGAGATTGAGGCTGCGACCGCAACAGGAGGATTTTATGCCGTGCAGACATTGGTGCAGATGATAGATGCCGATACCGTGCGGCGCACTGTACCTATTTGTAAGATAAGCGATTTCCCTCGGTTGGAATACCGCGGATTGATGCTTGACGTGGTGAGATGTTACATTCCGGCCAATGAGATAAAGAAATTCATAGATATGGCTGCTCGACTGAAACTCAACAGTCTGCATCTTCATCTGACGGACGACAACGGATGGCGCCTTGAGATAAAGAAGTATCCGAAACTCACGGAAGTTGGCGCCTGGAGGGTTGATAGACCGGAATTGTTCCCCGGGAGACTAAATCAGCGAAACGCCGAGGAACCTACTCCCGTAGGAGGTTACTATACTCAGGATGAGATGCGCGAGTTGGTGAAATATGCCGCCGAACGACATGTGAACATCGTGCCTGAGATAGAAATGCCGGCGCACGCCGCCGCGGCTATTGCCTCTTATCCGGAACTGGCCTGTGAGGTGAATGACAAATTCGTTGGCGTTTTTCCAGGGATAGGGGGTAAGGATGCCTCTATAATAATGTGTGCCGGCAATGATAAGGTATATGATTTTTATCAGGATGTTCTAAGCGAAGTGATGGAGATATTCCCCTCCCCTATGATAAATCTGGGAGGTGACGAGGCCAACAAGACACTTTGGAACAGATGCGCGCTTTGCCAAGAACGCATCCGTACGGAAGGGCTGGCCGACAGCGAGGAGCTGCAAGGCTATTTCATGGATCGTATCAATGCATTTGTGCGCTCAAAGGGGCGGACCGCGATGGGTTGGGATGAAGTGACTTATGGCAACCCCAAAGAGGATATAGTGGTGTTCGGATGGCAGGGTGATGGCACAACAGCTGTGGATTATTCTCGCCGCACAGGCCGACGGTTCATAATGACTCCGGCCAAAACCACGTATTTGATTCGCTATCAGGGTCCGCAGTGGTTTGAACCCTGGACATATTTCGGCAATAACCGGTTGAGCGATATCTATCATTACGAACCTGTTGGAGATGACTGGACTCCGGAGCTGGAAAGGTCGATGATAGGGTTGCAGGGGTCGCTTTGGAGCGAATTTTGCAAAACGGCCGACGACATGCAGTATCTCGTATTCCCCCGACTTATGGCTGTTGCTGACGTGGCATGGACACCAAAGGGAGCTAAAAATTGGCCTCGTTTTCTTGAAAGCCTGGACATGCTGATACCCACTCTTGACAAATTGGGTATCGATCATGCTGAATCAATGTGGAATGTACAGCACACTCTGACTCCTAACGGTGACGGTACAGTGAGCGTGGATTTGCAATGCGAGCGCCCGGATGCACAGGTAATGTATTCCCTGGCCGATTCCGCACTCTCATATCCGTTCAGCCGATTCAACATTGCTGAACCGGGTATCATCTATGCTTCAACCATGAAGGATGGAGAACGACGCGGCAAACTGCTGCAACTGCCATTGAATTTCAATTTGGCCACCGGGCGCGAGGTTGTGGCAGCTGATTGCAGCAATGGCCTTTCATTGCGACTCACCAACGGACTGCGCGGGAGCACACGCAATTCGGATTTCGAATGGGCAGGATGGCACAACCGCACGGCTGAGTTTACGATTGATCTCGGGGAGGTGCAATCATTTGGCAAAGTCAGTCTTGGAACGCTAATCAACAGCGATATATGTGTTTTAGCCCCGGATGCAATACAGCTTGCAGTCTCGGAAAACGGAGTGGATTTCATGCCTGTTTCAACAGTTAAGCCTGGAATCACGGCTGAAGAATCACACCCAGTAAGGATTGTGGACATAGAGCTTCCCGTTGAAGCGGGGACCCATGCCCGTTACTTGAAAATCAGCGCCACGAATCCCGGTGTGATTCCCGACGGAATGGCCCGGGAAGGCTCGGCAACATGGCTCTACTTTGATGAAGTTATTGTAGAGTGATATAGGAAGGTCAGTCAATCCGGTAGTTGAGTTTCTTGCTTGCGTTGCGCTCACGACCTTTTTTACCGGCAAGAGCAGCTTTAATGAGAGTGGTCACGGTGTTGCGCCGACGCGCATAGCTGAAAAAAGTGTGGCGTGATGGATCAAAATCAGGTTTGTAACAAACTGAGGGTGAAACGTAACAGTAAGTCACGTCCTCGATAAGCGCACTGGTGCCGTCCTGTTCGGTGACCACAGAGTCAATCTGTTCCAGCGATGGAGCTATGCATGTAATGTTGCGGAGGCGGCACTGCTCTATTACATTTCCAATGGTGAGCGGGTAAGCAGCCTTGATTGGTTCGGCATTGAAATCGTCCCAATCAGTTTGGCCCATCTGTTGGACAGGGCGCAGCTGAACAATATCGGGTTGTACGCGTTGCCAAATGTTCCAAAAACCATCGCCCCGAAGATCGGCAAGGTTGCGGGAATTGACAGTGAAGTTGATTCTGATTTTGAAGTTCGGATGATGCTGCTTGATAGAAGCCAGCATGTCTATAAGCCGAAGCAGATTGTCATACTTGACACCGGGCATCAAATACTCGTAATTGTCGCGAGAGGTGCCGTGGAGCGAAAGGGTGAGTTCATTGAGACCGGCATCGACGAGCTCCTCAAGGTTAACCTTACCGGTGGCTAAGAGCTGGCCGTTGGTGGTCAAGGATATATAGGGGATACCGGCCTTGCGTCCACGACTTATAAGATTTTCGAGGTGCGGGTAGAGCGTTGGTTCGGCCCCGCATCCAATCTGAAGTTTCAGTGCTGCAGGAAAAAGAGAACGCTCAACTAGCGAGAGCCATTCATCGGAAATTGTTCCGTGCATGGAGGCACGCTTTTGCGGGTCGCTGAAATAACACATGCGACATCGGAGATTGCACCCCATGGAGGGATCGATGAACACACCGGCAACCCTTCGGCGTGCGGCTATCATCACTGCGAGCCCGGCGAGTTTGACAGAGGCGGGTACATGACGGGAGGCTACGGTTTTGAGCAGGCGGTAAATGTCCATGATTTCAAGGGAGATAGAGCGTGGCTTCGGGGCCGAGATTAAAGAGAAGATCCATTGCTGACAGTCCGGGGATGAAGCCTTGGGCGAGCGCCCGTACCTGATAATAGGGACGGGATGCTGAATATTCGGGTAGCGGCGAATTGCGCATATCAATACAGTCGCCATCGGGTGCCTGACCATAAATCACCTCGCTATCTATGAGCATGAAGCGGCGCAGAAGAGTGTCGATTCGGCAATTAAATTCGGTGACACTCATGCCGGGAGTGGCGGAAGTGAAGAGAGGGGCGAAATCATCGGCATAATATTCAAAGAACGGCGTGCGTCCATAGGCTGATTTGAACGTTTCCCAATGAACATGCCACCATTCGCCATGGGAAGAGATGCGGATGTCGCTCCAAGAGGCTCCGGTCATGGTGAGGGGTTTCTCGATCGGCACGGTGAGGGAACGCACTCCATGGGTGTCGGCCACGGTGCATCGGTGTGTTTCCTTCTGGCGCTTATTGAAGCGCGTTGAGGTGTCGATGACCACTTTGCGGTGAGAACTCAAAAGCGCATAGTAGTCCACCGAGGCGGCATAGCGCGACGGAAGAATCAAAGTGGTATCGCTAACCTTACGATTGGTCATTCCTCGAATCCCGGATTTGCGTTTTTGAACACACGGTCCCAGCGGATACCGCCGTTGAAGAGGGTTTTGTCCTTATCAAAGGACACGAGGACTCTCATCGGCTTGCCCACAATATGATCCTCGGGCACAAAGCCCCAGTAGCGGGAATCAAGAGAGCAGTCGCGGTTGTCGCCCATCATGAAGTAATAATCCATGGCGAATGTGTATGTGTCAGCGGGCTTGCCATCGATATAGACCTTTCCATCTTTTAGATAGGAGTCGTAGTGATACTCATAGTTGCGAATCACTCGTTCATACATGGGCCAGTTTTCGGGCGTGATCTTTATTGTCTGTCCCTTCTTTGGAATCATGACAGGTCCGTAGTCCTGACGGGTCCAGTTGTCGGATATTCCATCGGGGAACAGGAACTCACCTTGTGGAGCCGGCTCACGGATAATTGCTGAAATCAGCCCGGAAGCGCGCATCTTGTCCACCATCGCTTGGGTAAGGGGAACGTGATAGATGGGGTGAGCC
>CAJUSN010000089.1:2752-10345 GCA_910589095.1 uncultured Muribaculaceae bacterium | reverse complement strand
AAATCAAATACTTAGATTTATAAGAAGATGGCAAAGAAAGCTAAAGGTAACCGCGTGCAGGTAATCCTTGAATGCACCGAACACAAAGCAAGCGGCATGCCCGGAACTTCTCGCTATATCACCACCAAGAACCGCAAGAACACCACCGAGCGCCTCGAGCTTAAGAAATACAACCCCATTCTTAAGAAAGTAACCGTACACAAAGAAATCAAATAATAACACTTCCGAGATATGGCAAAGAAAACCGTAGCATCGCTCCAGAAGGGTGAAGGCCGCACCTACAGCAAGGTGATCAAAGTGGTTAAATCCCCCAAAACCGGTGCATATACTTTCCAGGAACAGATGGTGCCCAACGACGCCGTTAAAGAAATCCTGAAATAATAGACCGTCACTGACTGAAAAATATCATTTTTCAAGCATATACCGAGGGCTTGGCCAATTTGGCCTGGCCCTCGATGTTTTATTTTTGCTCTTGAAAAGGAAGAGAGGAAAGAATTTCACAAAAAAGTCAACTAACATGTAACTTTTTGCGTAAATTTGCGTCAATTAGTGTATGAGCATCTTTGCTTTTCATTATTAAGAGTATGTATTTTCAAATTGGATCAATCGGATTCTACACCTAAAAGAGCATAAACGTGCAGATAGAATCTGCTTGATTTTCCCGCCTGCTTATGCAAACATACTATAAAATAGTACTGACTTCAGAGGCACATTAAAACAAAAAACATTATAAACCAATACATTTACCACATGAAGAAAATAGCAAGATTTTTCTCGCTTCTTCTCGTAGCGATAATGTTGCTGCCGGCCATAGCCGTAGCGCAACAGTTGCCCCCGATGAATCCCGATCCGGAGGTACGCGTAGGGAAGCTGGACAATGGTCTCACCTATTACATTCGCCACAACGAGTATCCCAAAGGTCAGGCCGAATTTTACATAGCCCAGAAAGTGGGCTCTATCCTCGAGGATGACAACCAGCGCGGTCTGGCCCACTTCCTTGAACACATGTGCTTCAACGGCACAACCCATTTCCCCGGCAACTCACTGGTGAAATATCTTGAATCCATCGGCGTGAAATTCGGTGCCCATCTCAACGCCTACACTGCCATGGACCAGACTGTCTACAACATCTCCAGCGTGCCCACCGCCCGCATCGGTGCACAGGATTCATGTCTTCTCATCCTTCATGACTGGGCCAACGACCTGCTGCTCCTCCCCGAGGAGATTGATGCTGAACGTGCTGTGATCCATGAGGAATGGCGCTCACGCAACTCCGGCGACCAGCGCGTAATCGAGCAATTGCTACCACTCATGTACCCCGGCAGCAAGTATGGCTTCCGCATGCCCATCGGTACAATGGAAGTTGTGGACAACTTCTCTTATCAGGCACTGCGCGACTATTACGAAAAATGGTATCGTCCTGACCAGCAGGGCATCATCGTTGTGGGCGACATTGACGTTGACCGCATCGAGAATAAGATCAAGGAGATGTTCTCTGATATTGAAATGCCCGAGAATCCCGCTGAGCGTATCTACCTCCCCGTTGACGACACTGAAGGCACAATCTACGCCATCGGACACGACAAGGAGATTACCCGCTCGGTGGCTCAACTCATGTTCAAGTGCGACGCCCTTCCTGAAGAGCAGCGCAACACCATGGCTTATTACGTGGAAGAGTACGTGACCGAACTCATCTCCCACATGCTCAACACCCGTCTCAACGAAATCTCTTCCAAGCCTAATGCACCGTTCTCCAGCGCAAGCGTTTACTTCGGAAATTACTTCCTCGCCAAGACCAAGGATGCGTTCACCATTGGCGCTCTCGCCAAGTCAGGCATAGCACTCCCCGACGCGTTGGCAGCTGCCTATCGTGAAGTGCTCCGTGCAGCTCAGTCAGGATTCACCGTTACCGAATTTGACCGCGCCAAGGCTGAATATCTCTCTCAGTACGAAACAGCCTACAACAACCGCAATCAGCGCCGCAACGGACAATATGTACAGGCCTATGTCAATAACTTCCTAAACAACGACCCCATGCCCACAATGGAGGAATCATATAACACTGTGAAACAGATTTCACAAATGATCCCTCTGGAAGTGCTCAACAAGGCTATCAAGGAATCTGTAACGGCCGACAACCGCGTACTCCTCGCCCTCATGCCCGATGCTGCCGACGGTGTTTATCCCACCGAACAGCAGTTTGCTTCAGCCATCCAGGCTGTAGACGGTGAAACCCTCGAGGCCTACAAGGAAGAACTCAAAGACGAACCGCTCATCGAGAACCTCCCCAGCCCCGGTAAAGTAGTCAAGACCACTCAGCTTGCTCAGTGGGATGCTACTGAATGGACCCTCAGCAATGGTGTGAAAGTCATTGTGAAGCCCACCAAGTTCAAGGACGATGAAATTCTCTTCTCGGCATTGGCTCTTAACGGTACCGCCGACCTCCCCGACAGCTACAACAATAGCCTCCGCTTCCTCGCCACTGCACTTAATGAATGTGGATTCGGTACTTACTCCAACTCCGATCTCCGCAAATATCTCTCGGGCAAGCAGGTGATGGTATCACCCGCGCTCTCCGCCTACAGCCGTAGCATTTCCGGTTTCACCACCCCCAAAGATCTCCCCACGTTGATGGAACTCGTTTATTCAAGCTTCACCAACGTGAACTTCACCCCCGAAGAATTTGCTGCCCTGCAATCCACTCAGGCCGATGTTAAGGCCAACAAGGAGAACGATCCTACCTTCATTTTCCAGAAGAAACTCTATGAATCGCTCTATCCTAATAATCCCCGTGTTCGCGCTCTTGATGTAGAAGCCATCCGCGGTGCGAAGCGTGAAGAGATCATTGACATTGCACATCGCATGACCGCCAATGCAGCCGATTTCACTTTCGTATTCGTTGGCAATGTGGATCTTGAAACTCTCAAGCCTCTGGTTGAGCAGTACATTGCCACTCTCCCCGCCAACGCCAAGAAAGCCAACAAAAAGATCACGAAATATAATCCCAACTTCAGTCAGGTGGGTGGCAGAATCACCAATCCATACAACACACCCATGACCACTCCTCAAACCTGGGCTTACATATCCGTTTCCGGCAAGGCTCCTTATACAATGAAGAATGCCCAGCTGGCATCTGTAGCCGCTCAGATTCTCTCATCGCGTCTGGTTGAGATTGTACGTGAGAAGGAGGGTGCCGTTTATTCAATCTCGGCACAAGGCTCGATGGATCGCGTGGATCCCGTGAACATCGACATTGTATCCGCCTTCCCCATGAAGCCTGAAATGAAGGAGAAAGTTCTGGATATCATCGCCGGCCAAATCGATGATCTTTCAAAGAACATTGATCAAACCGAACTTGATAAAGTGAAAGAGTATATGGTGAAGAGCTACAACGAACGTAAGGAGCGCAACAACGGATGGCTCAGCGGCATCAACGGATGGCTGCTCAACGGTGTCGACACCTTCAACGGTGACGTTGCTTCCATCTCCTCCATTACCGTGGACGATGTTAAGAACTTCATGAAAGCTCTCAACAGCCAAAACAATTATCACGTGATAATCCTTGACCCCAAAGAATAATTACTGATTATTCATCTCATAGAAACGGAGCCGTACCTTATCGGATTGCGGCTCCGTTTTTATTGAAGTGTTATCATACTCTTACTTGTCTATCAGAATGGATAACCTATGGCGAGGTGGAATGCCAGGCCATCCTTGAATTTCGGAATGTTATAGTATCCGCTCTTACCCGTGTAGTAAGGAGCATGGATGCCGATACCGAGGTCGCCTCTCACCACGAGCATTCCTATATCCACACGGAGGCCGACTCCGGTACCGGTGGCAAGATCCTTGAAAAATGTTTTTCCGCGCAGCAGGCCACCGGGACGATCCGGATCATTCTTAAGAAGCCATACATTACCTGAATCAAAGAACACTGCCCCATGAAGCGGGCCAATGATGGGGAAGCGGTATTCCACATTGAATTCAAACTTGAATGTACCTGTTTGATCAAAGTATCCGTTAACCTGGTCGGCAGGCACTCGGTAGCTGCCGGGACCAATCGAGCGCACCGTGAAAGCTCGCACTGAGTTGGCGCCTCCGCAGTAGAACTGCTCGGCATAAGGCACAACCGAAGCGTTTCCATAGGCATGTGCAGCCCCTACCGCCACACGGCTCACCAGCCAATGATCGCCATGTCCCAAACGTCGGTTATACACCAGTTGCGTGGTGCCCTTGATGAATTGTGAGAAAGGCGTTCCGAAAAGCGTTTTCTCGCCCTTTTTGCCACACAATTCATATATACCCCAGAAAACATTTCCTGCCTCAAGCACTGAGAATTGCCAGTTAAGCTGGTTATAGGCATCAAAGTCGCGGTCATAAACGTAACTGAAGCCCATCTGAGGTATGAACTGCGAGCGGAAACTGAGCGCTATGGCCGGATTGGCATTCATTATTGAATCAAACTCGGCGGTGGTGCGCATGAGTTTGGTATAGGTGAGTTTGAATAGCGTGAGCGAATTGGTTACATGTCGTGTGGCGCGCCAATCGTAAGTGATACCGGCGTTGAACTGGGCCATGTTGAAATAATGCGGACGATTGAGAAGGTCGGCGCCGAGGCTTATGCGTGTCCAGTTGAGTTCACGTCGGGTACGTGGGATGAAACGTGGCGCAAGCAAGCGTGGAAACGCAAGTGTGGATGTGAGCCCAACCTCATAGGAATTGAATATTGAATTCCGTCCGTGGCCGGTTTGCCACTCATAGGAACCCCTTAGGTCAACACTGAGCTGCTCGCCCCCGCCAAACAGGTTCTTGTTGGTAAGCTTCAGGTCCACACCCGGACCGAGATACGAATTGGATTTCGAAGTGACGTTCACTTCCACCGATGCCTCGAGAGGCTTGTCGAAAGTGCAGTCGATGTTGACGTTGAGTACACCCCTGCGCGTTGTGTCAGGAAGTGCGTTGATCTCAATGTTATTGAATATGCCCAAACGCGAAAGATAGGTTTGCGTGCGGTTCATGTCGCGCACCGAAAAACGCTTCCCTTCACGGAATGTGATGCACGAGGGGATGAGACTGTCACGCAATCTCACAGGCATCATCTTTATCACCCGGCCACGGGATGTTTCCATAGTATCGGCCAGACCGCCCCCCTCACTGCGATTAACGGTGGTGGTGATGTCACCTGTCACATAAGGAATCAGAGCAAATTCGGGTATTTTGGAAGCCACGCACATTCGCAGTGCTATGGAGCCTTTGTTCATTACGGAATCGGCCAGGTATTCAATATACTCGGGACGGAAAAAATAATAACCCCTGTTGCGCATGGCATTGGCAATGTTGACACGGACAGCCGAGAGCGAGTCGGCGCAATAGCGGTTGCCGGCCGTGAGATACGACTGACGGCGTGCAATTGAGTCGATCATGTGATACAATGCACACGTATCGGGAAGCAATTCTATGGAATCAATTGGATATGCCGGACCCGGCACGATATTATATTGGATGCGGGCCTTCTTGGGATTCTTCCCCTTGATCAGCTCATAGGAAGCCGAGCCGGAGAAATAACCGTTGTTGTCAAGCATCTGGTCAATCATGTGAACACGGACCTCAGGGCGCACATCGGATATAAGCACTGGTTCAGCCACCAGCTTCTCATACAACCAGTGGCGGAATCCCTTTGGCGGATTAGGCCAGTTGTTATAAACCCAAAGTCCCAGAGGGAATGGCCAGCGGACATAGGGCGAGTAGAGCGAGTTGTTGGGCTTGACATTTATAACATCAAATATATCGGACTTAACATCGGATGGGAGCTTGACACTGTCAGGCACGTCATAAACGATTTTTTTCACGCCGGTGTAGAGCACATCGTCAGGGCCGAGTCGCTTCGTGGTGGAGCATGACACGGAAATGAATGCGAGCACAAGGGCTGTCAGCAACCCGGGCAGCCAACGGTCAACGGTTTTCTTCTGTTTCATCTTTAATAGCCGGGGATGATGCCTTGACGGCGGGTGAATCTTTTACTGGTGCAGGAGCGGATGCCGGCTCCGCTTTCTGAGCTTTCGAGGAACCGAAGCGGAACAGGTCGCGCAGCGAATTGAGTTTGCGCTTCATCACAAAACCCACACCGGTTTGCGTTATTTCTCCTTCAAGAATACTTTCATAGCCCACATGACGGAACAGACGCACATACATGGAGCCGCTTCTGTTGAGCATATACTCGAATGATATGTCGTTGATGAGATTCTGTGAGAAATTCTCATCCACATTAGCATCGGTCGAGTAATTGCCGCCCACCACAATCTTGAATCTGTCATTGAACAGTGTCTTCGAAACGCGATAGCTGTAGCTCGTGGTGGTTGACTTGGCCCCATCGGTGGTGGTGTCATACTGGTCTATGCCAAACGATATGTCCACACCCTTTATGGTGTTAGCTGCCCAGGTGTTGAGCTGAGAGGCCAGGAATGAATAGAGCGGATTGCCCGAAAGATTGGCATTAGCCTTGGTGCCCGGACCGGTATATACATTGTAGAGAAGCAGATTCATGGCCTGATTTGCACGTTGCTCCGGGCTCATGGCTGTCAGCTCGTTCTCTATCGTAATGTCGTCATCGGTCGAGAGATTGAATGCCACGTTGAGATTCTGCAAAGTGTTAGTCACCGATACGATAACATCGAAATTAACCAATCGGGAGTTCTGCCCGGTTTGAGTGACATTGGCTTTGAGTCTGTCGGATGCCTGTATGTTCAGCGTTGGATTGAGAATATCGCCTGTGAACGACACATAGCTGCCCTCACTGAAAGTAAAGTTTTTCTCTGACATAATTGACATTGACATTCCTCCGGTACTGATGGCCGGCGTATAGCGCACGAATCCGGAATTGATGGTGAAGCGTCCGGTGAGACGTCCGCTGCCATTTAACGGTGTGAGCATATAGGAGAGATTGCCTGAACCTTGAATCGAAACTTTATTTTTACCGTCGGTTGACAGGTCCACATTTATAGTGCTCCCCTCGGAAATCACCAGATTGGCATCAAGAATCATCGCCATCGATGAATTCACCACAGAATCGGCAGCCAGGGCCGAAGTGTCGGAGAAATTCACGAAACGTACCATATCATCAGTTGACTTGGATGTGAGCGAAGTCTGCGCATCACCCATCACATAAGTCACATTAGTTCCGGGAAGAACATTGAGTTTTGCATTCACTCTCATAAAGTCGAGATTGCCTTTGGCAGTGGCGTCGATATCCACAAACGCTTTGCCATACACATCGGCCGATCCTCGGGCGCGAGTGGAGTTCACCACTTGCATGTCCGAAGCAGTGAGCGCCAGGTCAAAGTTTATATCGGAAATGTGACGTGCATCCACAATTCCGTTCACCTTCAGTGGATTCTCATTAAGGCCACCGATAGTGAAATCATTAAATCGGACCACATTGCTGTCAACCGGTATCCTCTCCTCCGAGAATTTATATGAAGCGCCTGTCATTCCAACAGCTACCGCCGACGAATCAAAATCAAGATATCCGTTGAACACCGGAGCAGCCATGCTCCCCGTTATATCCATCCGGCCGTTGAGCATCCCCGACAGTTG
>CAJUSN010000089.1:0-2742 GCA_910589095.1 uncultured Muribaculaceae bacterium | reverse complement strand
ACATCCTTGGGCAGGAAGGGGTTGACCACGGCGAGCGGGAAATGAATCATATTGAAATCAAGCAGGAATGGACTTGTTGCTGTGGAATCGTTGAGAGCACCGGTTGCTGTGATGACTTTTTGACCATCCACCATGAGAGCCACGTCGGCATGCAGTGCACGCGTCTTGTTATCGTTGGCCACGTTCACATCAAGATTGAATGTTCCCACTCGCTCACGACCATAATACAGGTTGTTGAGATCAACCGTTCCGTTGCCGGTAATTTCATCGGCATTCCAACGGAACCGCAGGTTCGCATCCACATCGCCCTTCACCGGCGGAGCAAACGGAGATATCGAGAGCCACTCCTGAAGATTGATGTTTGCCAGACGGACAATCACATCCTCCTGCCCGTGATTAGCCAAGGCGGCGGAATCGGCCTGCTCGGTGTGTTCGGTGTAAATCTGCAAGTAGCTTGAGTCCTGCATCACCTTGAGATCGGCGTCCAGATGTCGATTAATGAAATTATAGGCTATGAAATTATCCTCGTTGATATTCCATTTCTTGTATGCGATGGTGGGCGTGGTGGGAGCAAGGCGTAAGGTAACCGTAGAATCGGCCACAGCAGCATTGAAACCTATCATGAAGCCCTGCTCGCCTTTGATGTTTAGCTGGCGGATCATGGCCGACAGCTTGTCATCGGCAAGGAAACCATTGAGAGAAACGTGGGCAAAATCATCCATAGTGCCCGGACGGTTATCGACACGTGCCGTGTACACAAGATACTTCCCATGCTGATTGGCATCGAATGCCACGTTGTCAAGACGAGTGGAACCGGTTTTGAAACCGGTCACATCGGCATGGAATGAAATAAGCGAATCGTTGGCGAAATCCACCGTAGCATGATCAAATGACATACCTGAGGTTGAAGCAAGATACGCGTAGGCGGGATTTGCCTGTCCCATATCAACATCAAGTGTCATTCGGGGGAGTTCTTGCTGAAGGGTGTCAATATTGGCTGACCGTTCGGCTATCTGATGCTGAATGAGCGTTGCGGAACGCGTAAGCTTGTTCATCACAGCCTCAAGCGATGAAAGCGCAGTGAGGTGTGCGGTGAAGTCACCGCTCACAATGTCGGCCACGGTGAGTGTATCGGTCGAGAGAAGGTCGGCGGTAAGTGCCTCCACGGCAATGACCGTGGAATCCATCACCCAATCAAGATTCTTCAACTGCAGGCTGGCATCTATGTTCCGGCTACGCGGATAGAACGAGCCGGTGGTTTGAACGGATCCGGAACCATGCATAGGAGTCTTTGACATATTGAGTGCTTGCAAATCCAGTTGACGGATATCGCCTGAAAAATCCCATTGGTAACCCTGATTATGGAATGTTGCAGCGATGTCGGCATCCAGATCCGCGAAGGTATTATTGGAAATCACATTGGCTGTCAATCGGCAAGTGTCAAGTTCAGCATCTATTTTCACATTGCCCAAAGCTTGCCCATTATATACGATTCGCTTCACATCCACATTGGCAGCCATGCGGGTGGTGCGGGAGGCCGGATTGTAACCGCGTCCTTGCAACTCCATATCGGCAGTGACCTCGCCTATCCCGAGACCGGGCATAAAAGCATTCACCCGAAAGCGCACAGCGTTTAACTTCGCAGTGTATCCTTCGGCCTTTTGATTCCATTTTCCATCCAAAGCCAAATCACCCGAGGCGGTGCGCACATCCACATCGCCGTCTATATTACCCGGTGAGTAAATAACGGAGCCTTTTATAGTGGAGGGGGGAATCGAGATGGTCGAGGCGGTTGCGGCAGGAAGAAATGCTTTTTTTATACTGTTCAGATTACCTGTTCGACCGGTAAAATCCACCTTTCCGCTCATTGCGTTGAAGTCAAGAGGCTTCTCAACATGCCCGTTTGCGTCCAGCATTAGATATCCGGGTAAATCCAGGCGCAGTCTGTCAACGGCAAGCGAAGCCGAAGTACCATGTATATCCGTGTTGATTTCCAAGCCTGCTGAAGCCGGGAGCGAAGCAAAATAAGAGGCAAGCGACGGCATGAACAGCCGGGCGTCAAGAAGTGAAAGAACTCCATTTGCACGAACACCTAACGGCAACGTGGGGTCAGTTACTATATTTCCCACCCCCATGGAAGCATCTATGTAAAGATTGGAGCGAGGTGTTGTTACATTGAAATTATGTGCCTGCATGAGAACAGAGTCCATTTCAAACGTGCCGGAGGCCATCATTGACAGCCCGCATCGCTCTGTTGCGGCAATATGACGCAACGGCACACGTATTGCTGTTCCACGATTGAAAAACGAATCGACCTCTAACGCCACTTTGCTCACTGATATATATGACGCATTGAAACCCGGTGAGGGTGTTACGCCCCGCTGGGCGTAAAGCGCGTCGCGGGCGGTCAAAGAAAGATGTCGGGCGGTTACGGTCCAAGGAGCCGACGTGGATTCTGCCACTGAAGTGTCGGCAGTATTCGTCGGATGGGCGGCAAGATAAGCAGCCGAGGGTGTGAGATACGTGGCGGAGACCGAATCAACACTGAGAGTGCCCACTTCCACCAACTGACGACCCGTATCTATATGACCGTGGCTCAACTTTGCAATTCCGATCCTCGCATCAAGCGAATCAATAACCGGGAACATTCTCATACGATAATTGACGTTGCGCAATTCTATGTTGCCCACATCAATAACCAACGGCTTGGAGGCAGCCGTGTCTTTCGGCGCAGTGACAGTA
>CAJUSN010000088.1 GCA_910589095.1 uncultured Muribaculaceae bacterium | reverse complement strand
TGCCTATACGCCTCTCGGACGGCATGCATCCGAACCTATATATTTTCGGACCGACCATCATTGGACACCGCTCGGAGCCTACTATGCGGCCCAAAAATTTGCTGAGGTGGCAGGCGTGAAGTTCCGAACGCTCAATGAGTTCAATCGCAATGAACGGCCCGGTTTTGTCGGATCCATGTATGGCTATTCCAAGGATATTGCAGTGAAACGCTCGCCCGAGACCTTTGTCTATTATACCCCTAAGGACACTCTTTACACCACTACCTATCGCTCTTTCACGCTTGACTCAGCATTTCATGTGAAGTCACAGTCAGCACCCCATAAAGGTGAGTTCTATATGCCCAACACTTTCAAAGGCGGCGCGAGCTATTCGATGTTCATGGGAGGCGATGCCAAGGTGACGAAAGTTGAAACCACCGGAACACCCGGGCGAAGACTTCTCATCATAAAGGACAGTTTCGGGAATGCTATTCCGCCGTTCCTTTTCGGTTCGTTTGAGCAGGTGCATGTGGTTGACCACCGTTATTTCATTGATAACCTTGAGTCGTATATCCGCACCAACAACATCACCGATCTGCTCATGGTCAATAATATCTTCAACGCCTACTCCTCCGGCGTAGCTCAAGCCCTCCGAACCATCCTCACTCAAACTCCCGGCTCCTCCAAATCCAAGCGCAAATAATTCCGAAGAGAATCTCATCTCTTTCTTATATTACAGAGAATTACTATTGCTCCACTGTACTTCTTATTTTACTAAGAAAGAAAAGTTGGAATACAAGCCGTCGTATTGTGCCACGTGTATTGTGAATGAAAGGTGCTTTTCCGATGCGTTCGTTCCGGAGTCCTTTATGAGCAGTCGTTGCTTATAATAGCATATTGTGTCCCGCTGATTTATATAAGCTCCAAATTGGGTGATTTTTCGCTCGCATGGCTCCAACTCGGCCAGTGCACTGTCAACCAACGAAACCGTCATCCCCTTCGAGGAGCGGATGTCGCGCACTCCACTCTTTTCAAATCCCATGGATTTTACCTCCAACACATATTCATTGCAATTCCTCGGCAAGTAGATGGTAGTGTCCTTAATGCTCCGCCAAACCCCATAGGGATTCTCTATGGCTACAGCGCCCGGACTTCCTCCCCCATCCATTACCGCAGGCTTCGGCTCATCCTGATTTTGACACCCTGTGAATGCAAATGCAAACAATGTTGCTACAGATGTCAATAATAAATGAAATGTGGCTTTCATGGGCGTGTTTGTGTTTTTAATTGATTTAAGGAAAGTCAATTGGAATTAGATTTTGCCAAAGATATCTATTGAATAATGCAATATGAAATAAATTTAGTTAAAAGATGTTAGCAATTATCTGCCTGATTTAGATTGAGCGCTTTTATCTTTGATTGAGTCAGATAACTTTTAGCGGTATCAGCGGTAAGTTAATGGGTGAAGTGCAAGGTTGCCAAGGTGATTTCTGAAGGCGTAGCTCAAGCCCTCCCCACCAACCTCACTCAAACTCTCGGCTCCTCCAAATCCAAGCGCAAATAATTCCCCCCTCAGCATCTTTGGGGCTCCGACTTGTCTGACCCGTCGGACGTGTCAGGGGAAAAAAGTGACGGACACGCCCGCAGGGCATGTCCGTCGTAGATTAAATGGTAATTACCCGAGAGAGGTGTTATTACATGTTGGGGTTGAGCTGCTTCCAGTCAGCAACGGGGGGCATGATGCCGAGGTCGATAACCTCCTGACGCATTTCGCAAAGGTGCTTGTAGCTCTTTTCAAGTTCAGCTTTTTCAGACTCTGTGCCGGCAACTTCCTTGTAGTGGATACCGGTGGCGTCGATGGTGGTTTCCATTGCCATCATAATATTCTGGAACTGAGCGTCGTTCACGTATGTACCGGCAGGCCAAGTGAAAGGCTTGCCACCCATAGCGGCTGCAATCATTTCGATAGAAACGTAGGCAGGGCTCTGGAATGAAGAACGGCCGCGGAGGTCGATGATGTTCTTACCACCCTGGATCACGCGCACTTTGAGAGCTTCCCAGTCAGCGAGGGGAAGTTTGTCGGTGCCGATGAGCTCGGTGAGGGGAGTGCCGTCAACCTTGGTGGTTGAAGCAAACACTGCCATCTGTTCGCCATGGCCGCCGAATGTACGGCAATTCTCGATTTTTGAAGCGGGCACCTTGAAGTACTTAACGAGTTCGCTCTGCAGACGGGTAGAGTCAAGTGCTGCGAGAGTAGCCACCTGTGAGGGCTTGAGGCCGGAGTAAAGAAGAGTGATGAGACCGGTGATGTCGGCGGGGTTGAAGATAACCACCACAAACTTCACATCGGGGCAGTATTGACGTACGTTCTTACCGAAGTCCTCGGCAATCTGGGCGTTGCCCTTGAGAAGGTCTTCACGGGTCATGCCTGCTTTACGAGCGGCACCACCGCTTGATACGATGTACTTGGCTCCGGTGAATGCTTCCTTGATATCGGAAGTGAAGGTGAGGTTAACGCCTTCGAATGCGCAGTGGAACATTTCCTCGGCTACACCTTCAAGAGCGGGTGCATAGGGGTCATAGAGGCAAATGTTGGGGGTGAGTTTCATCATCATGGCAGTCTGGGCCATGTTTGAACCGATCATACCAGCTGCGCCTACAATAAGGAGCTTTTCGTCAGTAAGAAATTCCATAGTTGTTGTTATTAAAGGGTTTTGGTTATTTGGAAAAATTTTAAAAATTTCGTAGTTAGCCGTTAGCGAGCGATGCTTTAACTGCATTGGCCAGCTCGTGGAGTTTGGCTCGGGATGCGGCATCCAAGCGCGAGCGCACCGTAACCACAGGGCTTAGATCTACAATGTCGGGCATGGTGGCCATCAGGGCCGACATGCGTTTTGCAGCTACCGGAGCCCATGATCCGTTTTCTATATAGCCAACCGTGCGGTTGCGGAAGTTCTTGAGATTTAGATGGTGGATGAAGTCATGCATGGCGGGAAAGAGTCCGGCGTCGTAGGTTGCGCTTGCAAGCACTATGTGCGACATGCGGAAAGCCTGCGCCACAGCTTCGCTCAGGGAGCCGGTGGTGAGGTCGATGGTCACAATCTCTTCCACTCCCTCGCTGCGGAGTTTGTCGGCCAGCTCAAGGGCGGCTTCAGCTGTTCCACCATAGATGGAGGCATAGGCCACGAGCACGCCGCGCGTTTCCGGACGGTAGGAGCTCCAGGCGTCGTAGAGGCCGAGGTATTTGTCAAGCGGGGCGTCAAGAACCGGACCATGAAGCGGAGCTATACGGTCAACCGTCACCGGCATGAGTTTTTTCAGCAACGACTGGACCTGCGCACCGTATCGGCCCACGATGTTGATATAATACCGGCGCGCTTCATCGGTCCATTCGCCTCCGGCCTGAATGGCCCCGAATTTGCCGAATGCATCGGCCGAAAAAAGCGTGCGGCTGGTGGACTCATAGCTCACCAGCACTTCAGGCCAGTGCACCATGGGAGCCGTGTAGAAAGTGAGCTTATGGTGGCCCAAGTCAAGCTCCGAACCCTCTTTTACGGTGAGAGTACGGCCGTCGATATTTATCTCGGGAAAGAATTGAGGCACCATTTTCAACGCCGGGGCTGATGCCACGAGCGTGAGGTTGGGGAAACGTTCCAAAGCCTGGAGAATGCAGGCGGAATGGTCCGGCTCCATGTGGTGAACCACAAGGAAATCAGGTTCACGCCCCTCTGTGGCTGCCAGTATGTCGGCAATCCACGCCTCGCCACCCCCGGCTTCCACCGAGTCCATCACGGCAATGCGGTCGTCGAGAATCACGTATGAGTTATAGCTCATACCCTTTGGAGTGGGGTATTGGGCTTCGAATAGTCGGGTGGAGAGATCATCGATCCCTACGTATGTTATGCTGTCTGATATCTTTGTTGCCATTGGCCTGCGAATTCCGGTTATCGCTACAAATTTAAGAAACTTTCCCCACAAATTGCAGAAAAAATTCCTTAATTTTCCACAACCGGCCAAATATCTTTGCGCCGGCGCGTGCTGATTGCAGTTGTATAAACATTTCACGGGTAGGTCGGTTCGCCTGCCCAAACGAAAAATTGCAGCGATAAAGATTCGCTTGGCTTGTCTTGCAATTTAAACTGATGTCAGCCGCTGAAGTGGTCGCGGATGTAGCGGGCCACGGAGTCCGTGGAATTAGGGCCGATGATTTCATCCGCTTCGCGGCAAACGTCCTCCATGGCGTTACGCACTGCGACAGCTATGTCGGCCACGCGCATCATGGGCAGATCATTGTAATTATCGCCGAACACAATCAGCTGTTCGGCTCCTGTGGCCTTTTTCAAAGCCATAACTGCTTGGGCTTTCGACACGTCAGGCGCGAATACTTCAAGAAACCCGATGGAGCGATTGAAAATATCCGGGTAAGCCGATACGGAGCAGCGTCCGGAATGCTTCAACTCTTCGGCCACGGCATATATGCGGTCTATTTCGCCGAGGGCAAAGATCAGGATGGTGCGCGGGTAGAATTCCGGACGCGCCGAAGCTTTGTCAAGGCGATGAATCTTTTTGAACTGCAGTTTGCTGCGTTCCTCTATGAAGCGTTCCTCCTTGATGGTGAGCGGACCTTGCACCATCATGTCTATCCCGTTCATCATTCCGTTGAGAGTATAGGTCATGGGGTTGAGGCCTCCCGAGAGGCAGGTGCGGGTTACGTAAGCGGCAAGCTCATCGGTCATAACATGCGGCGATAAGAAGCGGTGACCGCTGCGGTCCCACATCGAAGCCCCGGTCATCACTATGGCCGGCGCGTTCATAAGCGTGTTGCGCAGGAGCGGTTCCACTGTGGCCGGCGTGCGGGCAGTGGCAACGGTGATAAGAGCTCCCCGGCGGCTGAGTTCGGAAATTATATGTGCGCTTTCAGGCGACACCCGGCTGTCGGTCCCCAGAAGGGTGCCGTCCATATCGGTCACGAATAGTTGGCGAGGGCGTTTGCTCATGATTTGACAAGGGGAAGAAGTATGCGGAATGTGGTGCCACGTCCGGGATCAGAGGAGGCCACGCATATCTGTCCGGAGTGATACTGCTCAATGATACGTTTAGCCAGTGTGAGGCCAAGGCCCCAGCCGCGTTTCTTGGTGGTGAAGCCGGGTCGGAACACATTCTTGCGCATTTTCCGGCTCATGCCTTTGCCGGTGTCTGTAACCAATATTTCGGCCATATTTCCTTGGCGGCTCATGGATATATCTATTGCACCCTGAGCTTCCATGGCATCCACGGCATTTTTAATCAGATTTTCCATAACCCACTCGATCAGCGGAGCCGACATGCGCACATCCATAGGCTCATCAGCACCCTCCACTGTGAGCTTCACGCGCGAGGAGATACGCGTTGACATATAGCGGGCCGAGTTGCTCACCACTTCCGCGAGATCGGCATCCTCCATCTGCGGCCGCGAGCCAATCTTGGAGAAGCGTGAGGCAATGGTGGAAAGCCGCTTCACATCCTTGTCCATCTCTTCCACCATCTCCGGATCGGCATCCATGGAGCGCATCAGCTCTATCCAGGCCATGAGCGAGGATATGGGAGTGCCCAATTGATGGGCTGTTTCCTTTGAAAGTCCTACCCACACTTTGTTCTGCTCTGCTCTGCGCGATGAGTTGACCGCAAAATAAACCACGGCCACAAACGCAAGCATCACAATTAGCTGAATGTAAGGATATAAGCTCAGGTGACGTAGCAGAGTCGAGTCCTCGTAATATATATGCTGGTTCACCCCTTCGTCAATGGCAATGTGAATCACATTGGAGCTGTGGCTGAGTTTCTCCAACTTTCCTCGCAGAAATGCCTCATTAGCCTCGGAGATAAACATAGGGTTGAGCGAATCAATAGGCTCGGGAAGACGGAAGTTGCGATGATCCACAATGTTGCCCCCGTCGTCGGTGATTAGCACCGGGATATTGTTGTTGGCAATGATGATGCTGAGCAGGAAGTCGATATGATCACTCGCCGTAGGGTCGGGCGAGGCTGTGGCGTTGACAATCTCCTTGGTGGCGTCGGCCCATATCTGCATGCGGGCACGCTCCTGCTCCGCCAAGTCGTTCACCAATGAGTTGGAGAAATATAGAAACAGGGCAACGACGGCTCCGGTTGCAACCAGAAAAGCAACCGTACCGTAGCGTCGTATGTCATAGATGTTCACGCTTTATTAACGCCAGCCAACCCTTTTTATTGCTATCGTGCCCCCCAACTCTCTATCCGCTGTTTTGCTCATATGATTGTGTATTGTATGGCAATTTGCAGTGTAAAAACGTTTCTTTTCTTGCAAAAAGAAAATAGGTATGCACATTTTTAATCTATTGTTTTGTCATTTGAGTGTCAAATGCTATCTTTGGAGCGCGTATCAAAGCCCCAACCGACTTACCTTACCGCCAATCATTCAGCGATAATATTGGATGCACAGAATTTGAATGACATTCTCGTAAATAGTTTCCTTACCAATATATTAATTTAAAAAAGTAATTAAGTTATGAAGATTCAATATAAGCTCTTGTATCTATGTATATTGGTTATGTTTTCAATGCCCATGTTTTGCCCACTGGGAATGCAAGCTGATGATGAGTTGATGCCGGTGCTAACGAAAGGTAAAAAATGGATATGCAGACGACAGTCCAGTTTTGACTACGAATGCACGTGGGACACTCTCACAGTGGTTAAGGACACCCTGATGTGGGATATGAACGTAAAATGTGTCTTGGATATCTATCGTCCAGGGCGATATATGTTCTGGCAGTATGAGGATGAGGCAGAACTTGAATCGCAGATGTTCTATCTCACAGAGAATAACGGCAGAATAGAGCGAATAGAGACACGCTGGGAAAAGGATGAAAATGGTAGAGATAGCCTTTGCTTTGAAAAGACTATACCTTTGATGGATATGAATATGCATAAAGGAGATTCCGCTTTATACTTTGTGTATAGTGAATGTGATAACCCTCCATGCTTTCATTTTTATTCATATCTGACTATTGACGATGAATGGAAATTAGAGATTCGTGATGTAATGCGAAAAGTTTTGTATAAAAGGATGGGTGCGTGGGATGAAATAGATTTTTGGATTGAAGGAATTGGTTTTGTGTATAGTTGGAATAATATGGTTGATGACATGTTTCCAACAAGTGGGCAAACCGGTTACATATTGATGGAATGTTACGACGGAGACAGACTCATCTATACATATGGGGATGTGTTGGCCTCATTCGCCGCAGGAGTTAGCTCGATTCCGGCCGATTCCACGCGTGTTTCAACGGATGGAGTGATCTATGATTTGAACGGCAGAATTGTGCAGCGCCCCATACGCGGAGGTGTCTATATCATTAATGGGCGCAAGGTGCGCTGGACCGAGTGATGCCCGATCGGAAACAGAGCGCGGCGTTAGAATCGCCCCTTTTATTGGGGAAAGTTTTTGAGCAGGAATGCGTAAATGTCTTTAAGCACCTGTGGGTCGATGGTAACAGGGTTGGATGCATAATCGATTGTAGGACGCGCGCAGGGTTGCATCAAGTGGTTGATGCCGGGATAGCTCTTCACTGTGGCCGAAGGAATGGCTGAGGCTATGGCGGGCAGATTCTGCGTGGCCGATACCTGCGCATCGTTTTCGCCGTTGATGGCCAGGACGGGGCATTGAACGCGCTTCATCCATGGCTCGGGATTGAATTTCACGAGTTCGCGATAGGAAGGGGCGAGCATGCTTTCCACCATCTTTTCCCGCGCAGCCGGGGCGGTGAGACCCGCTGCAAGCTGCATTATCTCCGGCCGGATTTCATTGCTCTCGCGGTCAGAAGCGAGCAGATTCATCACAGTGGTGACTTTCTCCTCCAAAGCTGGGGTGAAAAATGCTCCGGCAAGCATTTTGTTTTGCATCACCATCAGTTCGCTACCTTTTACTCCCGGGGCTCCGATGGTCACGGCAAAAGCCACGCTGTCAGGTTGGGCCGCAGCCGCCATGAAAGCAATGCTTCCGCCTTGGCTGTGACCAAGCAGTCCTAGGGGCTTCCCATCAAGTTCGGGAAGTGATGCCAGATAGCGGCGTTGGGTATCTACGTCGGAGGCAAGGTCGGAGTAGGTGACATGCCGGGAGGAGTGGACCCCACGGTCGTCGCATCGCAGTGTGGCCCATCCGGCGCGGGTGAGGAAATCGGCTATCACCGCAAATGGCTTATGTCCCACTATGGTTTCGTCGCGGTCCTGGGTGCCGGAGCCGGTGATGAACACCACTGCGCCGGCCACGGGACCTGCCTGAGGTAGAGTGAGCGTGCCGTGAAGCGTGTCGGCTCCAATGGGGAGTGCAACTTCGCGGGTGCGGTACTGATAGGGGGGCACGGGCGTTTGCGGGCGGTCAATGCGTGCGTCTGCCTCGGTGGCAGCCGAAAGCGTCACCACAAATTTCAGTCCACCCTGCTTGAAGGTCCCGGAGATGCCCTTGGCGTCTTTCACTCCCTTGAAGGTGGCGTTGAGTTTGCGCGACTTCAGTCGCAGGGTGTCGCCTATGGCTTTGGCGCTTTCTATGGGTATGGCGGTTGCCGACTGGTGGGGACTGTAGAGCTCAGCCTTCAGCGCGTTGTCAGCTTCGGTTATGTGAACCACAACCGGCAGTCCGGCTATTTTTGTTGACCACCATCCGGTGAAATCGGCCTGGGAGGCCAAGGCCGCGATCCCCACCGCAAAGGCGACAGCAGCAGATGCTATGCGTTGAAATTTCATGGCTACTGTTGGAGTCCGGCCAGAATGGCTTCAAGCTCGCGGTCGGTGGCGGTGAGACGTGTGCGACATTCGGTGAGAAGCTCCGTTGCTCGGCGGGTGTAGGATGCCAGCATGTCAATGTCGCATGCGTCGCTTTGCATTTTACGGAGTATGGCGTCAAGTTCGTTCACGGCTTGCGAATAAGTCAGATCGGCTACCGGTGTGAATTCAGGCTTTTCCATTGATGAGAAGATGATTTATTGAGTTGATGAAGTTTCGTTTACAGTTGAGGTGAATTGTCCCTTGGCCAGGAGGGTGGTGACGGTTTGGCCGGGGGTGAGGGTTGAGGCGTCGCGCACGGCTTTGCCGTCGATTAGCGATAGGGAGTAGCCGCGCTTCAGGGTTGCCTCCGGCGAGAGGGCACTCAGCAGTTGAGCTGAAGAATCAAGCCGCTGGGCCTGCCGGTGCAGAGCGTTGGTACCGGCGGTGGCTATCGCTTTCAGCGTCTGGTCAAGGCGCATGAATTCCGGTGAGATGCGGCGCGCTCCTACACCTCCTAATGCTGCTGATGCCCGGTGCAGGCGGCTTGTTGCCCGGTCCATGGCACCGCGTGGAGCAATGGCAAGAGTGGATTCGAGATGAGCCAGTTGAGTCCGAGCTCCTGCCATTCGGTCCGTGGCCACTCGGAAAATGGCCTCGGCCACGGTGCGCGCTCTTTCAAGGGCTTCCTCCCCGTGTGAAATGAGCCATTCGGCTGCGGCGGTCGGGGTTTTCACGCGCATGTTGCCTACGTAGTCGAGCACCGTCACATCGCGTTCATGTCCAATCCCCACAATGATTGGCAGCGGGAACTGAGCCACATTTGAAGCAAGTGTGTAGTCATCGAAGGCTTGCAGTTCACTTGATGCGCCACCTCCGCGGATTATAACCACACAGTCCCATTCATCGGCTTCCGAGGCAATGGCATCAAGTGCGGAAATCACTGTCGGAACCGTGCGTTCACCCTGCATCAGTGCCGGGAAGAGTTTGGTCTTGAAGCGCAATCGTGAGGGGGAGGTATAGAGTTGGTTGATGAAATCGCCGTAGCCGGCTGCCCCGGGGGCCGAAATCACGGCCACACGCAACGCTGTTAGTGGCCACTTCAGTTCGCGGTTGTCATTGATTATGCCTTCGGCTTGGAGTCGTTGAAGAATCTCACGGCGTTTGCGTTCGGCCTCACCCATGGTGTAGGAGGGGTCGATAGCATTGACAATAAACGACATGCCATAGGCTGCATGGAAGTTCACTGTGCCGCAAAGCATCACTTTCAAGCCACTCGCCAGGGTTTGGCCGGTGGCCTGGATAAAGCTGCGGCTAATGCGCTCATAATTGCTGGCCCAAATTGCAGCGCGCATCCTTGCCGTGACCGTTCCCGTGTCGGGGTTCTTCTCCACTAACTCCATGTAGCAGTGCCCGCGCGACAATCGCACATCCATGAGCTCAGCCACCACCCACACATTGGCGAGCGACGGCTGAGACAATATCCCCGCAATCACGCGGTTGAGCATGCTTAGCGTTATGGCTTGGTTCATTGGATTTTCACAAAGCGTTTGCCATTGAATTTATATTTCAGAGCGGGGGAGAGATAATTCTTGATAGGCGCGAACACATCCTTACCCAAAAACTCTTCGGCATTGTTGGTGAGGGTCAGAGTCTGTGTGGCTGGGTCATAGCTGTAGCGGACAAGCAGAAAGGGCACGGTGGTCTCAACTTCGGCTGAGTGCTTTTTCCCTTCCGGAGTCAGCCATTCGGCAAATGCCGGTTTGGCGAACACGCTTGAAGTGACGTCGCGGCTCCAGTCAGAGGTAAACACTGACATATTGCTGTCGGGCGCGGGGGTGGCCACTGTGGAGATCATGGCAATGAGCCCCTCTTTTC
>CAJUSN010000087.1 GCA_910589095.1 uncultured Muribaculaceae bacterium | reverse complement strand
AGTCAAGACCGTAAAGATTCTGCAGCATACCTATGGGAGCAAACGCAATGTTGCGATCAAAGTCACTGAAGTGAGAGTCATAGATAGCGGCAACTTTCAAATTGCGTGACCGAAGGTTGTTGCCGTCGAAGAAGTGGGTGATTATTTTTTCGCCTACTTTAACTCCGAGAGCCGAGGCTGTAGTGCTGCTTATGGCAATATTGTCGGGGGTATGCATCAACGAGTCGTCATAGCACCCCTCCACAATGTTGTCGGTTATGAATTGATTGTTGCTACCGGCACTGATGCCTCGTAGAACCACACCTTGGAACGTACTGTCGGTTTTAAACACTGCGGGCTGATTGATGGCCATATCAATGTTGACACCGGGGAGTGTGTGGTCAATAATGGAGCGAAGAGAGTCAGAGAGCCGGATAACTCCGGACTCTCCTGATTCATTGGTGTTCCGGCCGGGAAGTACTGAGATTTGAGAGTTGAATCCGGCCAGCTTGTTGATTATCTCATGTTTGAATCCGCTGACAATGGAGAGCGCGAGAATCATAATCACGTAGGCCACGGCAATGCCGGCTACGGCGATTACAACTCCCGATGATGTGCCCCGTGACTCCCGCTTGAAGCTGAGTCTATTGCCAACGAATGCGGTAAGATTCATCCGCTTTTATTTTAAAGTCCTGCCGGGATAAGCTTTAAGAGCTTCGGCAAGGACCTTAAGGGCGCGTGCCAGATCCTCTTTGTTCAAAACGTAGGCCATTCGCACCTCATTGCGACCCATGCCGGGGGTGGTGTAGAATCCTGACGCCGGTGCCATAAACACTGTGGCACCTTCATATTGGAATTCCTTGAGGCACCACTCGCAAAAACGGTCTGAATCATCCACCGGGAGGCTTACCACCGTATAGAATGCGCCCATTGGAATAGGGGAGTAGCAGCCTGGGATGCGGTTTAAGCCGTCAATGAGGAATTTTCGGCGTTCCACATACTCATTATATGTCATGAGCATATAGTCTGTGGATGCGTCGATTGATGCTTCAGCTACTATTTGGCCAAGGAGAGGCGGGCTAAGACGAGCCTGGCAGAATTTCATCACGTTTTTCTTCAGCTCGGCGTTTTTAGTTATGAGGGCACCGATGCGTATTCCACATTCGCTGTAACGTTTGGATACTGAATCGATAAGCACCACCTGATCCTCAATGCCGGGTAGATGGAAGGCCGAGATATATGGTGCCCCTGTGTAAGTGAATTCACGATACACTTCATCCGAGAAAAGGAATAGGTCATATTTCTTTACAATATCCCTTATCTGGTTCATCTCTTTCTGGGTGTAGAGATAGCCAGTGGGATTGTTCGGGTTGCATATCAGAATTCCCTTGGTGCGTGGTGTGATGAGTTTCTCGAAATCAGCAACGGGGGGAAGTGCGAATCCTTCCTCTATGGATGATGGGACCGTGACGATTTTTGCGCCGGCTGATATTGCGAAGGCCATATAGTTGGCATACGCAGGCTCCGGAACAATGATTTCATCGCCGGGATCGAGGCAGGCCATAAAGGCAAAAAGAACGGCTTCGCTGCCTCCGGTGGTCACTATAATATCATCGGCAGTGACATCAATGTGGAAACGATGGTAATAGTCGGCGAGCTTTTCACGCAGGGAACGAAGCCCTTCAGAGGGACTGTATTCCAAAACCTTGCGGTCAATGTGTTTGAGCGCTTCAAGCCCTTCTTCAGGCGTGGGAAGGTCGGGCTGACCGATATTCAAACGTATCACCTTGACTCCGCGCTGCTCAGCTTCGCGAGCCAATGGCACTAATTTCCTAATTGGTGAAGCGGGCATTATTTGTCCGCGCTGGGATATGGTTGGCATCAGCTATAGATTCGTTGTTTGGAATTTCCTTGGCCTGTGGAGAATTGCCACTCTCCCATTGAAGGCCAATAATTACGCAAAGTTAAGTAAAATTCGGTTGACGCGCAAACATTTTCAACGCTATCAATTTATAAAGAAACTGTGATGGGAATTAGACGTGGAATGATGTTATTGTCAGCCGATGGACCCTCCGGGAAACAAGAACGGCTCGCAGAACCAAATCTGCAAGCCGCCCTGTGTTAAGTATGTGGCTACCGCTTCAATTAAGCAAGTGCCTCAATGGCTTTGGTGATGTTTTCAATTTTTGCTTCTGCATCGGCCAGTTTATGACGCTCGGCCTCAACAACAGCAGCCGGGGCGTTGTTGACGAAGCGTTCGTTGGACAGTTTTTTCATCACCGAGTTTTTGAACCCTTGCATGTAGTCCAGATCTTTGCGGAGCTTGGCAAGTTCAGCCTCCTTGTCGATGTTTCCTGCAAGGGGGACATTCACTTCTGTCACACCAACAATGAATGATGCAGCCGCGGGATCCTTTATAGCATCATGATTCACAGTTTCGAGGTTGGCAAGCTTGGCTATCACGCAGTCCTGAGTCTTATCCCAAGTGCCCATGATGTTGAGCACAAGCGCTTCTTTGTTGGGGATATTCTTGACCGCACGTACGTTGCGCACGCCGTTGACAACCTCTTTTGCATGCTCCATGAGGCTAAGAACTTCTGAATCTGTTTCGGTGGCTACGGGAGTGGATGCGTACATTATTGATTCGCCTTCGCGTCGTTCGGTCAGATGCTGCCATAGCTCTTCGGTAATGAATGGCATGAAAGGATGCAGCAGGCGCAACAGAGTGTCGAAGTACTCTTTGGTGGCCTTGAGGGTTTCGGAATCAATGGGCGAGCCATAGGCGGGTTTAACCATCTCGAGGTACCATGATGAGAATTCATCCCAGAACAAACGGTACACCTCTTTAAGTGCTTCCGAGATGCGGAATTTTGACATGAGATCGTTGATTTCGGCAATCGACTCGTTGAGCTTGCTGCGCATCCAGCGGATGGCAAATTTTGCCGATTCAGGCTGCGTGGCATCAGAGCTGACTTCCCATCCCATTACCAGTCGGAATGCGTTCCAAATTTTGTTGGAGAAGTTTCGGCCTGTCTCGCATAATTTGGTGTCGAACAGGATGTCGTTGCCGGCAGGAGCGCTCAACATGATACCCACACGTACGCCGTCAGCACCGTAGTCGGCAATAAGCTGGAGTGGATCGGGTGAGTTCCCGAGCTGTTTGGACATTTTGCGTCCTATTTCATCACGTACGATTCCTGTGAAATACACATTGTTGAAAGGCTGCTTATGCATGAATTCATAGCCGGCCATTATCATACGTGCCACCCAGAAGAAAATAATATCAGGACCGGTCACAAGTGTTGTGGTGGGATAATAATATTTTATATCCTCGTTGTCCGGATCAAGTATGCCATTGAACAGTGAGATGGGCCATAGCCATGAGGAGAACCAAGTGTCGAGTCCATCCTCTTCCTGATGGAGATCGGCGAGTGTGAGCGCAGGATCTTTTTCACGGGCAAGCGTGAGGGCTTCCTCTTCGGTTTCAGCCACAACGTGGCTGCCATCGGGAAGATACCACGCCGGAATGCGATGTCCCCACCATAACTGACGGGAGATGCACCAGTCACGAATGTCTGTCATCCAATGACGGTAGGTGTTTTTGTATTTTTCGGGGATAAAGCGGATTATGTCCTCTTCCACCGACTCAAGGGCCGGTTTGGCGAGCGAATCCATTTTCATGAACCACTGGTCCGACAAACGGGGCTCGGTAACGGTGTCGGAATTGCGCTCGGAATATCCCACTTTGTTTTCGTAATTTTCGACTTTTTCAATGAGCCCGGCTGCTTCAAGATCTTTGGCTATCTGTTCGCGAACGGCAAAACGGTCCATACCTACGTACATGCCGGCGGCTTCGCTGATAGTGGCATCATCGTTGAAGATGTCGATGGTATCAAGATTATGCTTCTGTCCGAGCATGTAGTCATTCATGTCGTGTGCAGGAGTGACTTTCAGGCATCCGGTGCCGAATTCGATATCCACATAATCGTCCTCTATGACGGGAATCTCACGGTTGACGAGCGGAACAATCACACGCTTACCGCGAAGATGCTGATTCTTTGGGTCGGCCGGATTTATGCACATCGCGGTATCGCCCATAATGGTTTCAGGACGTGTTGTGGCCACGATTGCATAGCCGTCTTCGCCAACAATCTTGTAGCGCAGATAATATAGTTTGCTGTGTTCCTCTTTGTAGATAACTTCAATGTCACTGAGGGCGGTGCGGGCCTTGGGGTCCCAGTTGACCATACGTTTGCCACGGTATATAAGCCCTTTTCGATAGAGATCTACAAATACACGTGTCACGCTCTTGGAACGTATTTCGTCCATGGTAAAAGCCGTACGGTCCCAATCGCAGGAGGCGCCGAGTTTTTTGAGCTGCTCAAGGATGATACCGCCATACTTTTCAGTCCAGTCCCATGCATGTTTAAGGAACTCTTCGCGTGTGAGGTCAGATTTCTTAATACCCTGCTGGGCGAGTTTCCCAACCACTTTAGCCTCGGTGGCTATGGAGGCATGGTCCGTACCTGGAACCCAAAGCGCATTGAACCCATCCATGCGGGCACGGCGTACAAGAATATCCTGGATTGTGTTGTTGAGCATGTGGCCCATGTGGAGCACACCGGTTACATTGGGAGGGGGGATCACAATGCAATAGGGTTGGCGGGCATCGGGTTCGCTGTGAAACAGTCGATGTTTCATCCAATATGCGTACCACTTATCCTCAACTTCGGCAGGATTGTATTTTGTGGCTAATTCTTTCATATATGATCGGTAAATTATATTCAGTATGATAATTGAATGACAAAATTACAAAAAAAACTCCTAAGTAAAGCAGTGCGTATTAGAAACTGTTTAATTTTATTCCGAATAGAATATCATACAACCTCTTTTCAGAAATTTTGAAAATCCCTCCCGATATTCTCTGATTGGATAAACAGGCAGTAAATCAATTGAATTGAGCTTAAAGGCAACTCAATCGAAAATTTTATCCCAGTCCTTCCAAACCGGTTCGTAGCCCAGTGCACGTATTTCATCGGCCACTTGCAGAGGAGTGCGTGAGTCAGTTACTTCAAATTGCTCAAGTGCATCGGGGGTTGAGACATAACCTCCCGGTTCTGTTTTGCTGCCAGCACTCATGGAAGTCACGCCGAGTTTCATCATGTTGGCTCGGAATGAGGGTGATTCACGAGTAGAGTAGGAGATGTCAACGTCGTGGTCAAATATTCGGAATGCGAAAGTAATCTGTGCAAGTTCACGGTCGGTCATCACCACATTCGGTTGAAATCCACCCTCAGCCGGACACATGCGAGGGAAATTGATGCTGTAACGGGTGCGCCAGTAATGTTTGCGGAGATACTTGAGATGGAGTGCGATCATGGCCACGTCGGTTCGCCAGTCTTCGAGTCCGATGAGCACACCCATCCCTATTTTATGAACGCCAGCCGCTCCCATACGGTCAAAACCGTTTACTCGCCAGTCGAAAATGGACTTCATGCCTCTGGGATGATAGCGTTTGTAGGCTTCCTCATGATATGTTTCCTGAAAGCATACCACTCCGTTTAGACCGCTTTTGGTGAGCCGGTAATAGTCACGTTCCTTCATAGGCATCACCTCTATTGTGAGATTGTTGAAATACGGGCGCGCTATTTTAAGCACCTTTTCCAGATAGTCCACACCATTGAGTGTAGGGAACTCGCCCGAAACAATAAGTAGATTCTCAAACGGTCCCAGTTCACGTATGGCCTCACATTCTGCCTTGATCTGATCGGGGGTGAGAGTTACACGAGTGAAGGGATTTGAATGGTTGAAGCCGCAGTAGACACAGGCGTTCGTGCAGGCGTTTGAGACGTAAAGCGGGATATACATTGATATCGTCTTGCCGAAACGCTCAAGAGTGTAACGGTGAGAGAGAGCTGCCATCTGCTCGAGATAAGGTGCGGCCGCCGGCGATATAAGCGCCATGAAGTCAGTCCAGTCAGGGTGTGTTTTGGCAAGTGCCGACTCAACATCCCGTGCAGTGCGGGACATTATGAAGGCCGTGGTTTCATCCCACGAGTGTTTTTTTAATTCTTCAGAAAACATAGCGGATTATGATATGAAAGCATCCGGAATGGATGTCCCGGATGCTTGGTTATGATAGATTTATCAGAACATGTACTGGATACCTACCGGCATACGTCCCACGCCTATGAAGTGGTGATTGTTGCCACGTCCCTGATTCAGAGCGGGTCGCCAGAATGTCATGGTTGGGGTGAAGGTGAGGTAAATGCCTTTTGCCACCCTGACATTGGCTTGGAGACCGGCCTCCACAGCAGGTGAAAGATGCCCGTTGTTGCGGTTGCTCCAGCCCAGACCTATGCCTGCAAGTCCTATGAGGTTGAATGTCTTTCCACGATTGCCTAAGGCGAGGGCGGTAAGATTCAAGAGATAGTCGGCATGGACGGTCCCTATGGAGAGTGATGCGTTTCTGCCCCCGCGGTCAATGAAGTCGTAGCTTAGACCGGCTTGAAGGCCCGATACTTGGTTGAACCAATGACCGGCCGAGGCGTCGACAGTCCAGTCAACGCGACGTGTTTTGCTCGATACGATTGTTTCGCTAAATAGCGACGGACCACCTGAGAGACTTGCAAAATTTGCCGACCAATCGTCATTGTGGAGTTCAGAATCATCCTTCATGCCTTTCTTGGCGCGGTTGGTTCCGAATTTATAGCTTAAACCTGCCATGACGAAACCTTCAGGAGTGAAGCGGCGGGAAAGATGAGGTATGGACATTACCTGAACACGCGGTTCGATGAGGAGGTCTACTGCCGATGACAGACGGAAGGCAGCGCGGATACCGGCGCGAGGGCCCCACACCAATTCGTTGTACTTGCCACTGTAATGCGCGCCACCGGCTGTGAGTCCAAAGAACACACTCAGATCAAATACGCGTTCGTCGTTCCAACCTGCTGCGAGGGTGGAAAGGCTTCCTATGTAATCGACCGATGCTGAGATGGAACGATAATTACGATTTACATTCATATAATCATATTCGCCGCTGACACGCCAGGCGCTTCCGGGTGAGAACCAGCGACCCAAAGAAATGGCTACGGCTTCGTTTGAATGCCAGCTCTGAGAGCGCATGAACACTCCGGCCTTACCTTCTACGAAGAAGCGTTTTGATTCCAGGAAGTCAGAGTAGTCAAAGGTAGTTCCGGCATTACGGCGGTAAGCGCCACCTCCAGTGCGGTAAATGAGGCCAAGGCTAAGTGAGGAGAGCAGGTTTGTGTGGTTAGATGATTTCGGCTCAACCTTTTTGGCGAGCAGATGGATGTCAGGCTCAATGAAGAGACTGAAATTGCGGGTTACGTTCCACGCGCCTTGCAGTCCGACGTGGAATGCGGGCACAATCTTGCGTCCCCCTTTTCCGGTGTAACCTGCAAGCGATGCACCAAGCGCAAGATTTAGATCAGTCTTACGGTCGGGGTCAAATCCATTGAATGAGGAGTTGATGTTCCACATGTAGTCGACATCGACCCAGCCTGCCCAACGACGGGTGTAGGATGGCTGACGCAATTTTGCTCCTGATGCCGATAGGCGCAGACCGGATGTAGCGTTGAACCATTTTCCAACGAAAACATTCCCTACCGGGCCCAAACGTGATGAAAGGGAGTTGATGCTGCTGCCGAGCAAATTGACACCGCCACCGACTCCGAAGAACATATTGTCGCCGAAGCTATCGTTTTCAAAGAGCGAATTGTCAACTTTGAATCCTTTTCGGGGATTCATCCGGTAGCCGAAACCGATGAGGAATGAAGCGTTCCAGTCATGGCGATGCCATGAGCGGGCGGCGTCAATGCCATCGGTGAAAATGCCAAGTCGCGGCTCAAGAAATATATATGTGGTAGGGGTGAAGTAAAAGCGTGGTTGCAGGCCCATACGAACACCGAATGCTTTGTCCTTGGGGAGTCCGCTCTGGTGGATGAGGTCAAACTCCATTCCGAGTAGACCTACGAGTTCAAATCGTCGGGAAGGATTTTCTCCGCGCAGAAGATTTGAAAGGTTCATCAGATAGTCGGCCGAGATAGCTCCAAACCATGGGCGATTGCCGTTGAGTCCTTGATGTTTTCCTGCTTCCAGGCTGACGCGCCACCCGTGAACAGGGGTGACCCAGTCGCCAATGGAGAGACCTAATCTACCTCCGGGACGATGTTGTCCGCCGGTGAGTGTGCCCACGTTGCTTCGACTCCAGTCCGGACCGGCATAGGCGTTAAGAAACAGGTGGTCGCCAAATCGTTTTGATTCAAATGTGCGCGCCGGCGCGGGACGCTGAAGCACGTAGTCAAGGGCATTTATCGTAGAGTCACGCACGGTGACTGTTTCAACAACCGTGACCTCTTCGGCTGCAGGAGCCTGCACGCTCTCTCCGGCAAAAGCGCCTGAGGAGAGAAGTGCTAAAAACAGTGTAGGGATATATCGTTTCATTCTTCTTCTTGCTTAGATTGTTCCAGATCTTCAATAAGGTCAATGAGGTCACCGTCGACCTTAGCCACATCGCGGAGCTTGGGATCCAGTCTAATGGCATTTTCAAGGTGTGAGCTGGCTGCCATATATTGGTCAACTCGGTTTGCTGCAATGGCCTTGAGGTACTCTTCCTCGGCTGAGTTGCCAAGTTTGTCAGCTTTTTCCCATGCTTTGTCGTTGGCTTTGATGGCCAGCAAAAGTACCACTTCGTTGATTGGTGATTCTGCCGCCACTTCCTGCATCACATCCTGAAAGCGGCCGTTGAACACATCAGTATAAACTTTAGCCTTGTGATAAGCGGGTGTGTCGGGAAGATCACATGAGATGGAGTCGGCTTTGGAATAAGCGTGTGAAGCCAGACAAGTGGCTATTTGTGTCAGTCGTGCTTCATCCGGTATCTTTTTTGCGCCCGGTTTGACAAACGGTTCAAGAAGAGTTACATCCGGCTCATTGCGTTGAAGTTTCATTACAGCAAGGTCGTTGGCTGCCACGAGGAATTTTGGATGAGTTTCAAGAGCCTTTTTCAGATATTCTTCCTTTTCGGCGTCATTCTTGGCCACATTACGGTAGAGTCGGAAGAATTCGTAGCGCGACAGTGTCGAGGGCTTTGATTTGTACAGCTCGTAGATTTCGTCATCGGTGAGATAACGGAATTGAGAGGTGACGTATTCATAGCTTACACGGCGCAAGCGGGGGAGATAATTCGTAAGGATAACCGAGTCATAGAACGGTAGCTTTTTGATGCGGACGTTCTGAGCGTCTATCTGGTTGGGATAAGAAGTCAGGATGTTGTCAATCGCATCGGCCTGTTCATTAAGTCCATCTTTGCGAAGCATGTCCACCAGAGTGCTCCAGGATTCCACTTTGGCATCACTATTCATTTCTATGTAGCGGCGGGTGGTGGGAGAGAGATTTTCCTTTATAAGCTCAAGGGCAGACTGCATACGTCCTTTGGCAAGTTTGGTGTTAAAGTCGTAGCGTCCTTCAGGCGATGCGGTGCCATAAATGCTGAAACTTTTAATGGCGGCGTCGGGATTGTCCTCGAATTCGCGCAACTGGCTGATAAGGGCGTTCATCTCATTGCGGTTGTTGCCCTGATTCATG
Organism: uncultured Muribaculaceae bacterium; assembly: GCA_910589095.1. Lineage (GTDB taxonomy): Bacteria > Bacteroidota > Bacteroidia > Bacteroidales > Muribaculaceae > Paramuribaculum. Next base: position 1,052 of record CAJUSN010000087.1, on the reverse strand, counting down.
TCAAGTTTAGTGGAGCTGACACCAAAGGTGAGCATTATGTCGCCTTTTGTATCGCGCATCTGCATCTCGGGTGTAGGGAAGTAGGCCGAGTCAGCAACTTCGGCACCGAGAAGCTCGTATTGGAAAAAGCGCAGGGGATTTACAACGCCACGGGCAATGGTGGTTGTATCGCGGTAGAACACTTTGTTGTAGTCCTCCATGGCCATGAGCATGTCGCAGTGGAAGTCGTTGTCGGGGTTTTTCAGATACACTGAGTCACTCCAGGTTATGATATGATCACCTCCGGATGAAACGCTTGTAACGGTGACATAGCTGTTAAGAGGATCGGCGGTTTTGTCGAAATCATACATGCGTTCCTGTGTGATAGCGTAACGTTTTCCATCGTAAACCACCGGTTTAAGGTACCACATCTGTGATTCAGTCACATTGTAGAGTGCGGGCTGAATAATGAGACGGGTCGAAGTGTTGAAAAGTTTTCCGGGTACTTTCACGCGGGTTTTGATATGTGCGTAGTTACCCTTCATTTCTATATCCGTAGGCTCCGGAGCCACTACTTTAAGACGGCTCTTACCTCTTACGGTCACTTCATCGAGTGTTATGGCGGACCGCACCAGAGTAGCATCGATTGCCAATTGGCCTTCCACCGGCACCTCCATATCTTCCATGCCGAGGAATGAAAACACCAGTTTGCCGTCGGAGTCTATTACCACAAGGTATTTTCCCTCCTCATTGGTAGTGGTGAGCAGTTTGTCGGAATTTCCATCGTAGATGGTCACGCCGGGTAATGGCTCACCGGCGGAATTGCATATTATGCCTCGTACGTTTATGTCACGGGCTATGGCCGCAGTGCCTCCTCCAATCAAAGCCATCAGAGCAACGGCGGCTGTAAATTTTGTTGCGTTCATTGTTTTCTCCGTTGTTTTAATCGAAAATGTATGAGAATGACACGCCGGTACGAATGGGAACCGGTATCCAGCGGTTCATGTTACGGGAAGCGGGCTTCTCTTCACTCGTGGTGTAATCGTAACCCCATACGCGACCGAGACCTACAC
>CAJUSN010000086.1 GCA_910589095.1 uncultured Muribaculaceae bacterium | reverse complement strand
TGAAGGTTGAAAAGTATGGGGGCTCCATTGAGGCTGAACTTAATGCAGAGCGCTCTACTGTCAACGTGGATGAAATGCACTTCACCAATGTGATATTCAATCTTCTGGACAACGCCGTGAAGTATCGCAATGAAGAGGTGCCCCTTAAACTAAAGGTCACCACCCGCGACCTAAGCGACAATCGCTTGCAGATATGTGTTGCTGACAACGGTATCGGCATCCGCAAGGATGACCTAAAAAAGGTGTTCGACAAATTCTATCGTGTATCAACCGGCAACCGTCACGACGTGAAAGGATTCGGCCTCGGCTTGGCCTACGTGCACAAGATGGTGAAAGCCTTCGGAGGCGATATATCCGTGGAGAGCGAACTCAAAAAAGGAACGAAATTTATTGTAATATTACCATTAACTAAAAACTGAAAATTATGGAAGACCGTTTGCGTATATTATTATGCGAGGACGACGAGAATCTCGGAATGCTTCTTCGCGAATACCTTCAGGCCAAAGGCTACAATGCCGACCTCTTCGCCGACGGCGAAAGCGGTTACAAGGCCTTTCTTAAAGGCAAGTATGATTTATGTGTGCTTGATGTGATGATGCCCAAGAAGGATGGATTTGCTCTTGCGCAGGAGATCCGCACTGTGAATTCGGAAGTCCCCATCATATTCCTTACCGCCAAAACAATCAAAGAGGATATCCTTGAAGGTTTCAAAATCGGTGCCGACGATTATATCACCAAGCCGTTCTCTATGGAAGAGCTTGTGTTCCGTATCGAGGCTATTCTCCGCCGCGTGAAAGGCAAGAAAGGGAAGGAGATCACCATGTATCGCATTGGAAAGTTCACTTTCGATACTCAAAAGCAGGTGCTCATGGTCGACGACAAGGTGACCAAGCTCACCACTAAGGAAAGCGAACTCCTCAGCCTTCTTTGTGCACATGTCAATGAAATTCTCGAACGCAACTTCGCGCTGAAGACAATTTGGATCGACGACAACTATTTCAATGCCCGAAGCATGGACGTTTACATCACCAAGCTTCGTAAGCATCTCAAGGACGATCCCTCCATTGAAATCATCAACATTCACGGCAAGGGCTACAAACTTATAGCTCCCGAACCCGAGTCAACTTCAAAATAAGCTGCTTGAGGCATAACCGTTTCAGGCGGGCGTACTGATCAAATTCAGTATGCCCGCCTTGTGTTTTTTGTATATCGTACATCGCGATGATTGAATTTGTTAAATATTTAACAGACGAATTCTTGCTGCGCATTAAAATAAGTTAAAATACAATGGGGTGTTTTATTCTTTAACTAAAAATTATATATATTTGCCACGTCTAAAACTCAACCTTGAATCTGATAACAAGCCCATAATATCAGTTATATACCTAATGTACCTCTATTTGTAAAGCCTGCTCTCATACCATAATTCAAGCTTTGATTTTTATTCACCGTGAAGCGGACGGAATTATTTTATGTTAAAAAAAATCTGCCTGTGGCTTCTTTGGTTTAAATCAAATACCCTAATTTTAAATACATGAAAGAATGAAAAAATTCAGACAAGCACAGAGGGAACGCGCTTCGCGCGCTTACCGGGCATTGCCGTTGGCAATAGGTCTGGGCCTCGTGAGTCTGGTGGCAGCTCCGCCGGCTTATGCCGAGCCGGTTGCACAGACACAGGCAGCACAGTTGGTAACAATCAAAGGTACGATTACTGATAGCTAGGGCGAACCATTGCCCGGTGTTTCGGTGATACAAAAGGGAACCACGAGAGGTGCCACTACTGATATCAATGGACAGTACACCCTTAAGGTCGCTCCCGGAAGCACAGTTGTTTTCTCTTCTATCGGTATGGTAAAGCAGGAATGGAAAGCTGTGGCCGGCACTCATGATGTGGTGATGCAGGATGATAACAAACTTCTTGACGAAGTGGTTGTTGTGGGCTACGGTACAGTGCGAAAGGCCGACTTGGCCGGCTCTGTGTCCGTACTTGATGGAAAAGCTTTCGAAGCTCAACCGGTGACATCTGTTTCTGAAGCCCTCCAAGGTCGTGTAGCCGGTGTGAACGTTATTTCCGACGGAGTTCCCGGTGGTTCGGCACGTATCATTGTTCGCGGTTCAAACTCTATCAACAAGAGCAACGAACCTCTTTATGTTGTGGACGGTTTGGTACGTGAGTCAGGTCTCACAGGTATAAACCCCGACGACATTCAGAGCATGCAGATTCTTAAGGATGCTTCTTCAACGGCCATTTACGGTTCGCGCGGTGCAAACGGCGTTGTGATCATAACCACCAAGAAGGGTGTGGCCGGTCACAGCCAGCTGACTCTTGACGTGTCCTACGGTTGGGCAAACGCAACTCGCTTGCCTAAGCAGACGGGCGCCCAGGAATATGCGCAGAAGCTTGTTCAATATGCAGGTATCCTTGAAAATGACGTTCGTGATTATTTGGACGGTACCAATCCCGGTATAGACTGGAACGACGAAATGTTCCGCACAGGTAGCGTGCAGAACTATAAGGTTACTTTCTCACGCGGTTCTGACAAAATGCAGTTCTACGCATCAGGTAACTATATGAAGCATGAAGGCGTGGTGCGCGGTTCGCAGTATGAACGCTACGCAGCACGTTTGAACGGTAGCGCCGATATAACGAACTGGTTGAATGTGAATGCTGATGTAAGCATGTCACATGGTCAGGGCAAAGGTGTTGGTGAGTTCAATATGAGTGGTTACAACCCACTTTGGGTTGCATTCAACTCTTCACCAACAATGGTTATGAAAAATGCCGATGGTGTGTATCAGATGGACCCCTACTGTACTATCCAGAACAATGCACGCGGCATTATTGAGTCACCGGTTGAACGTCGCGCCGATATTTTGAACGGCCACATTGACCTGCGATTCAAGATCCTTCCCGGCTTTACTTTCACCTCAAGTAATGGTATTGACTATTACAACTTCTATAGCTACAGTCAGTCGTTGTCGACAGCGTCGCCTACCGCCAACACCGGCATGGCTAACAATAACACCAACCGTTATTTGCTCCAGTCATCAAATAACTTCACCTATATTGGCACGTTCAACGAAAAGCATAACCTTACTGCAACGGCCGTTTGGGAAGCCACAAAGAGTGAAACCCGCCGAATGGGTATCAGCGGATCTAATCTCGCTTCCGAGTCAGTAGGCTGGTGGAATGTGGCTAATGCATCCACAATCAATGCCTCTAACGGCTATCAGGAGTGGGCACTTCTTTCGGCAGTGGCACGTGTGATTTATAACTTTGACAATCGCTACATGCTGACCGGAACTCTCCGCGCCGATGGTTCAAGCCGCCTTTCCAACAATAAGTGGAGCGTGTTCCCCTCTGTTGCGGGTGCATGGACCATCTCCAATGAAAAATTCATGCAGGAGATCAATCCCGTGTTAAGCAATTTGAAACTGCGTGCAAGTTATGGTGTGATCGGTAATCAGGACATAGCTCCCTATTCCACTCTGTCACTCATGTCGCAAACCACAACCTATTATGGAACAAACAATCCTGCTACAGGTTATTGGGCCAATAAGATCAATGACCCCAATCTTAAGTGGGAACGCACCCATCAGGTCGACGTAGGTTTGGACTTCGGTTTCCTCGGTGGTCGCTTCGATGCATCAATCGACTGGTACTATAAACGCACAACCGACGCTCTTCTTTCAACCACTTTGGCCGACTATCTCGGCGGTTCATCATATTATGTGAACGCCGGTGAGGTTTCAAATACCGGTGTTGATATCGTCCTCAACGGTAATATTATCCAAGGTGGCGACTGGAACTGGACCACAAGTATCAATATGTCTGTTCTGAAGAACAAGGTTGAAAAAATGACCGCGCTTGAGCCTATTCTTTATTCTGGTTCTATGCAGTCCATTATTACTGACGCTGCCATAATTAAAGAAGGTGAACCTATCGGAGCTCTCTTCGGTCAGCGCTGGTCACGCATTGATGAGGAAGGTTACGATGTTTATCTTGACAAAGATGGCAACGAAACACGCAATCCTACTTCGGATGACCGTGTAGTTCTCGGCAAAGCCAATCCTACATTCACACTTGGATGGAACAACACCGTAAGTTGGAAGAACTGGAGCCTTAACGCATTCTTCACCGGTGCTTTCGGAGCTAAACGCATCAATGCACTCCGTTTTGCACGCAACTCCATGATCGGTAACTCACGCTTTATCACTGATCCGGATTATTGGACAGAAATAGGAAGCTCAATGCCTGATCCTTCGGTTGACAACAACCAGTATATCGGTGCAAGCTCAAAGTGGGTAGAAAAGGCCGACTACTTCCGTTTGGAAAATGTTACCCTCGCCTATGATTTCAAAAAATCTGTGACCCGATTCGCTGATATCCACCTTTATTTCAGCATTCAGAATCTATTCACTATCACCGGCTATAAGGGAATCAATCCGGCATCTTACTCATTCGGTTCCGAAAATCTCCAGTGGGCACAAGGTATCGATACCGGTACTTCGCCTCTGCCACGCACTTACACCGTCGGTGCACGTTTCAACTTCTAATAACGTCTTCAGAATTTCATAATGAAAAAGAAATATTTCATTCCGCTGTTGGCCGCCGTTGCGAGCATGAATTTCTCGTCATGCAGCGATTTCCTTACCGAAGACCCCAAGGGACAGCTGACTCCCACCGGTTTCTTCGATTCACAGGCCTCATTGACAGCAGCGCTCAACGCTCTTTATTATAACGTTCAGCAATCGCAGTGTAACTCCAACCCGGGCATCCCCATGTGTCAGGGCGACGATATCACTTCCACCACCGGTTCAAACAAGGCAGCTTATCTTTCTGCTGACGCTTTTGAGGTGCCAACCGATACTAAGGGTGTGCAGTACCTTTGGCTTTGGATGTATAATATCATTCAGTCGGCCAACTTGGTTATTGATAACGCCCCCAACTGCTCTAATGTTACTCAGGAGAATATCAATATCGCTCTCGGAAACGCATATTATTGGCGCGCCTACGCCTATTTCCAGCTTGTGCGCATATTCGGTCCGCTCCCTGTCAATATCCATAATGTTCCTGACAACAATCAGACCGTTCCGTCGCCTGTCAACGAGATCTATGACCTCATTGTAAGTGACCTGCTTGAAGCTGAAAAATGCAACCTTCCCGCAAAATATACGGCTACAAATCAAGTTATTGGCAATATGAACATATATATTTCCGAGCAGGCTGTGAAGTCAACTCTTGCTGCTGTGTATATGAATATGGCCGGTTTCCCGATGAACAAGACCGAATATTATGCTCAGGCTGCTGATAAAGCCAAAGAAGTGATTGACGGTGTGAACTCCGGGAAATATCCACAGGCTCTGAATGCAAGCTGGGCTGATGTTTACAATTATGGTAATAACTACAACAACGAAATCGTTGTGGGCATCACTTACCATGAACAAACCGGTGGATGGGCCAATTATGACTCTCAGATGTCATGCTGCCATCAGCTCGGATCTCTTTCCGGTTGGGGTGACTTCCTTGCCGAACGCTACTTCTGGGCCAAATATCCCGAAGGCCCCCGCAAAGATTATGTTTATGCCAAGAAACTGCGTACCACCAACGGTACTTGCGTAGACTGGTGGGCAACCGTCGATGGCCAGCCTTATAAAGTTAATTCTGATGGCACGTCCAATGCGGTTGTGACCGAGTATCGTCCCATGTTCACCGGTTTCACCATCAATGCCGATGCTGCTGGAAAGCCTGCAACTGTTCCTTATGATTACGCGGCTCCTTACTGGACAGGTATGTGTATCAACAAGACCCACCAGATTATCCGTTACGCTGAGGTGATATGCTGGTTTGCGGAGGCTTCGGCCCGTGCCGGTAAGTACACTTCGGAAGCGGCCACCGAACTCGCCAAAGTTCAGGCCCGTGCATATACCACCGCGCCTGTTAATTCCGACCTTGCCACTGCCGCATTCCTTGAGCATGGCTATGAAGTGGCCGGTATGCCTTTCGCAATGGTCAACCGTCGTGCTGATGAGTTCCGCCTCAACATCCTTAAGGAAGCTTACGATTATCGTACCGGTCCTCAGTCCTACGTACTCGTACCGAAAGGCACCGTTACTGAAAGTATGGATAAAAATGGTGTTCCTTTCACCTACACCACCACTGCTGATGTGGTCGTAGCCGAGAACATGCCTGTAACCGCCGCTTGGCAGGGTGATAACTCCATTTATCAGATTTATCCTCCCAAGGAAGTGGAAAAGAATCCCAATTTGAAACGATAACATTACTTAGTAAATTTTTTAATGGTCAGGGCGCATCTGTTGCTACAGCAGGTGCGCCCTTGTTAATTATCACTTCAGTTTCTAAATATAGGATTTGAGTTGCGGGCGCGCTGCAAATTTATTACTTTTGTTGCGTGGAGATGCCTCGTGTGTGTCCGGTACAAAAAAATAATACATTTTTCCCGTTATGGCGTATATTAGCGAAGATATAGATTATGGAGTGGTGGCTGAGCCTGAATTGAAGTTTCAAATCAATCAAGATCTCAACCTCGCGCGGAGCATAGTTGAATCTACCGGAGAGAATCTGTTCCTGACGGGTAGAGCCGGCACCGGAAAAACCACTTTCCTGCACAAGTTGAGGGAAACAACGGCCAAACGTATGATTGTGCTGGCACCGACCGGTGTGGCTGCGATCAATGCCAGGGGCACTACTATCCATTCGCTTTTCCAATTTCCGTTTTCGCCATATGTGCCGGGAAAGGGTTTTGTAGGGGAGGAGAACAATAGGTTTAGGTTTAGTGTGCAAAAGCGTAAACTTCTTCGCTCAGTGGAATTGCTGGTGATCGATGAGGTGAGCATGGTGCGACCGGATATTCTTGACGCGATGGATGCAACTTTACGTCGTTACCGTGACCGCTCACGCCCATTCGGAGGAGTTCAGCTGCTTCTTATTGGTGACCTCAGGCAGTTGGCGCCCGTGGTACGAGAACAGGAGTGGAGTATTCTGAAAGAGTATTATGAAACGCCTTATTTTTTCCAAAGTCATGCACTTAACGAGGCCGGTTATCATACAATAGAGTTGCGGACAGTTTATCGCCAGACTGATGCGAGATTTCTTGAAATGCTCAATGAAGTGAGGGAAGGGAAGATTTCAGAGAGCACTTTAAAAGGGTTGAACAGTCATTATAGACCCGATTTTGAGCCGGATGACAAGGATGGATACATTAGGCTCACTGCTCTAAACTGAAATGCTGATGAGGTAAATAAGCGTAAGCTACAAGAACTTTCAACAGAAGAAAGAACCTATTCAGCCTCAATTGACGGCAATTTTCCCGAGTATTCTTTCCCTGTTGATAAGGAGTTGAAGTTGAAATGCGGCGCTCAGGTTATGTTTGTGCGCAATGATTCAGGCGAGGAGCGACGTTATTTCAATGGAATGATTGGTCGTGTTGTTTCTCTTGAAAAGGGAATGGTGAAAGTGGCTCCAAATGACGGATCTCCTGCAGTGGAGCTTGAGCGGGCGGTTTGGGAGAACACGCGGTATGTTGTTGATGAGCATAGTAAGGAAATCAAGCAGGTGACAGATGGTGTTTTCTCTCAGTTTCCACTTCGGTTGGCATGGGCCATAACGATACACAAAAGTCAGGGCTTGACATTTGATCGTGCTGTCATAGATGCAACAGCCTCGTTTGCTTCCGGTCAAGTCTATGTGGCTCTTAGCCGCTGCCGGTCGCTCGATGGTCTGGTTCTTAGTCATCCATTACAGCCCTCGTCTGTCATATGTGATAGGAACGTCAATGATTTTCTTACGCGCAGCGATGCCCAACGCCCCACAGTTGCTGACCTTGAGCGTATGAGAGCCAATTACTGCAGAGATTGCCTGGCCGAGATGTTTAGCTTCACATCTATAGGAAATGAATTGCGTACATTTAGTCGCCTTGTGTCGGAATATGTGGCTCCGATTTATCGTGAAGTAGAAGGCCAATTTCGCGAAGCGTTGACCGGTTTTGAAAATGAAATAGAGAAGGTTGGTAACCATTTCGCCTCAATCTATGCCTGTCGCCCCGTAAGTGATAATGAAATAGAGGATAACACGATGCTGCAAACAAAGGTGAAAAGTGGGTGTGGTTATTTCACCGACAAATTATCTTCACTCTCGGCCTTGTTGTCTAAAGTCCCGGTGGATCTTGATAACAAGACTTACAAGAAGCGGTTGTCATCATCGCTTGAATCACTTGCAATGATGATCAGCGTAAAGTTGCGTGTGTTTGGCCGAATAGAATCTGTAGGATTTACTGTTGCAGAGTACACAAAAGCTAAAGGGGATGCCTATATAGAGTTGGCGGGTGCGCCTGACCGTTCATCCGGAAAGCGTTCGCGCCGGCGGCGTAGTGATGCTAAGCAGACGGAGCCATCTGCACTCCAATCGTTGGCCAATGTCTCAGAGACACTTGCAGATGCTGCAGAGTCCCTGCCTCAAGAGCGTAAAAAGAAAGAACGCGTCAAGAAGGAGAAAAAGCCCAAAGGGTATTCGATATTTGAAACGCTGAAACTATTCCGCGATGCCGGCAAGTCCATTACGGAAATAGCGTCGGAGCGCAATTTGGTGCCCTCGACAATAGCTAAGCACCTTGCTGCGTCAGTTATTGCCGGTGACTTAAGACTTGAAGATGTAATAAAACCGTCCGCCCTGCAACTCCTCACTTCGGAATGGAAGAACACGGGCGGACAGTTGGATATTTTCAGGGAAGTAACGGAGAGGTCGATTCCCGGATACGAGGTTAGTCTGTTTATAACAGTGATGCGAGCATCTTCTGCAATCAACGGAGCTGGATACGCTTGATGACAACCAGGGTATTGCCGGCCTCGTCTTTGAGCTGAGCACCTGCCATGTCATCGATGGGGGTCACTGTGGTCACTTTGCTTAGTGCGGTGAGCAGAGCTTGTTCGGTCTCAATGTCAGGGCAGGTCATGCGTGTGGTGATCATGTCAGTGAAACGAATGGAGTTTTGTAAATCGGGATTTATAACAATGGTACCATTCATGGTGTTGCAACCCACGCTACCATGTATTTTCTGCTCCGGAGTGTCAATCACAAGCTGGAGATCGGCTGTTTCGGGGACTTTCTCGCCATCGATAGAAGTAACAGCCCAGGCACCATTGATGAAGTTAAGATCATATTTGCGGAGCACCATCAGCGTGCTGTCATTGGCCCCCTTCATGCTGAGGAGATAGTCGTTGCCTATTTTGTCGAGTTCGAACTTTTGAACATTGTTCAATGCCAGTGTCATTCCCATTTCGTAGGGTGCATCCGGGCAAAGACGCAGCGTGGAGATCAGTTCAGATGCACATACCATTTTACCACCGGGCGTTATGGTGTAGGCGCCGTTGATTACATTGCAACCGTCATTACCGTAAATTTTCACATAGTTGGTGGTGTGTGAATCATTGTCGCCATTGAATATGATGTAGGGACGGTCAGCACCGGTCACCAGTTGGTCGCCAACTTGATAAGCAATCCATTCGCCGTATATCACTTTGTGTACGGCAGCCGTGGTTTGCGAGGGCGTAGAGACGGCTACCGGTCCGGCTACCTGTGTGCTTTTTTTAGATGTATTGCATGCCGACATTAGTATGGATAAAGCGATGGTTCCGGCAACAGTAAAACTTAGGTGTTTCATAATTGATCTTTATATTTTGGTTATTTTCGCCGTGAATGATTTATTCCGGTAGCCATATTGGATGGATTACTGAAAATATATCCACGACCTATTATTATTAAGAGATGAGCGTCATAATTGTTCAATTTTTCACCCGTAAATTCACAGGCACGACAACCAAGCGCTAATGATTCTGCAAAGGTAAGTAAATTTTTACTAATTTTGCACCGTATTTACACAACGCCTACGTTAGAGTATGGAAAATTTATTGTTGAAGCTATTTGTTACTTTTTTTAAAATCGGAGCTTTCACCTTCGGAGGAGGGTGGGCCATGATTTCTATTATTGAAAAGGAGATAGTGGATAAATATGGTTGGCTTGATCGCGAGGAGTTTCTTGATTTATTGGCGGTTGCCCAGTCTCTACCGGGAATTTTGGCCGTGAATATAGCGGTAGCTATCGGTGACAGATTGCGTGGCCTTAAGGGCAGTGTTACAGCAGCACTTGCCACCATTCTCCCATCGTTCATAATGATTCTTGTTATTGCGGTTTTTCTAACGCCTGACCTGATAAAGAGCAATCCTGCGCTTTCTGCTATTTTCCGCGGAATACGCCCTGCTGTGGTAGCCCTCATAGTGGCTCCGGTGGTGACAACGGCCAAGTCGGCGCGTATCGGCCTGAAAACAGTAATCATACCAATCGCTGTTGCGCTTCTTATCTGGTCGAAACTTCCGGTGGTATCCAATCCAATTCTTTATATTATTCTCGGTGGGGCAGGGGGCTATTTTTATCTCCGCAGGCAATCCCGGAAATTGCATGAAAACTTAAACGGAAAGGAGGATAAGGCATGATTTACTTGAAATTGATTTGGGCATACTTGAAAATCGGTCTGTTTGGCTTTGGTGGCGGTTATGCCATGCTTGCATTGATAGAGCGAATAATAGTGGGCTCCGGATGGATTTCCGAGCAGATGTTTACCGATATAGTAG
>CAJUSN010000085.1 GCA_910589095.1 uncultured Muribaculaceae bacterium | reverse complement strand
GCATGAGGGTCGTAGTTGGCCGGTTCCGTTTTAGTTATGCTGTCCGACGTGCTCTCTTCGCTAACCTCATCAAGGCTTATGGCTGCTTCTGCTTCAGGAGCCAAGGTAACTGTCATTGGTGGAAGGGTGACAGGCGTCGGTGTATCCTCGTTGTTTGGAGTGACAGGTGCCGAGGCGGGTGCTTCTTCTTCAACGGTGGCAACGGCCAGAGGATCTGCCAGTGGCTCCAAGTCGTTTTGGTGAGAGTCATCAGTATACTGCTGAGGGGTAAGCTCTTCACTGGGCTGGGTATTTTCCACGTCGAGGGATATGCTTGGCTGTGTAGCTTCGGTTGCCAGTGCAAGAGGGGAGGGCGAAGGTAGGGTTTTGCTCTCTGATGTGGGCAACTCAGCGGAGACAGTTGCAGCTGCGGCAACAGGCTCAGACAGTCCACTAAGGTCATTGGGCGCCAAGGGGGTAAACAGTTCGTCGAGAGGAGCCGGTTTTTCTGCCGGTTTCGGCATCGGTTCTTCATCAGAAGCTGTGGGCTGCGGAATTTCAACCGGCTTTGGCTCGGTGGCTACAGCCTCAGCAGCACGTTGTTGAGGCTTCGATACTGCTGCTATATTGATAACTTCATCAGGATTGTCAGATACAGTTTCGGCTACAGTTTGAGCTTCTGCTGCTTGAGCAGCCGCTTTAGCTTCGCGCGCGGCCTGCTGTTCTTGTTCGCGGTTGGCGCGTGCCATTGCAGCTGCCCGTTCTGCCTGTTTGCGCACTTCGGTGCGATGGGCGGCCTCAATGGCTGCATTGTGACGTTCGGCCCAGTGGGAGCGAAGCCGCGAGAAACTTGCACCGGCTTTACCACACACAAAGGCAATGGGCTTTAGGAAAATGAGCACCAAAGCTGTAAGCATTGCAACACCCAAAGCTACGGCGCTCCACAGTGACGCATTGTCAATCAGGAGCTGATTGATGTAGAACCCATGTTCACCACCCCAAAATGTAGGGGAGGCAGATTGAAATGTAAGCAGACCGGCTATGAGTGAAACCGCTATGGCACTGACAAGGCATTTGAACGTAAATGACCAAAAGCGGATTCGGCATAACCCTACAAGGTGCAGCCCAAGGGCGCCGGTAAAGAACATGAGGATAAATGATCCAAGCCCCAGGGACTTGTAGATCAGAAAATGTGATAGGAAAGCTCCAACCCATCCCGTGGTGTTTTTTATATCTGCAGCCCGCCCTTTGATTATGTCGGCTGATGAGTTTAGGAGGGCGCTTTGGTCAGCTCCCTGGTTGGCTATGTAGGAAATTGATGCAACCAGGAGATAGGCGGTGAAGAGTATCAGGACCACACCGAAAAATATACTGATGCGCTCATCTGCAAACAGTTTGCGCACCGGTATGTTGGGTATGGTGATGGTTGGAGATGCTGCTTTTTCTTCCGGCGCACCGATTTCCGGGCGCACGGGTTCCGCTTCTGTACTGTGATTGTTTGTCGCTGATGAGGCAGCGGTTACCTTGTTTTGGGTGGGAACCTTCGTTTTGCCGGCTGCTCGGGTTGAAGCTGCCCGACGGCGATTGACAGGTGTCTCCTCGGATGACATCTCTGAACGCGTGTCCGTTTCATCGGGCACCAACGGTCTTCTTGGGGCGTCTACATCCTCAAGAGGTAGTCGGTCGGGGTCAACAGGTTGAAGGGGACGCCGGCGGTTCTCGCGTCTCAGTTCGGAGGGGTTGTATGTGTCAGTGGAGAGTTCAAAAGAGTCCATGTGTTTGGAAGTTAAGAGAGACGGGAAAGGTTTGCAATGGCAGCAGCCGGGTCAGATGCTTTGAACACGAAGTTGCCGGCTACGAGAACATCAGCCCCGGCGGCAACCACTTCGGCTCCGGTCTCAAGATTTATTCCGCCATCCACTTCAATCAGGGCTTTGGATTGGCGGGCGTCGATGAGCTGGCGGAGCTGCGCCACCTTTCTTACCGTACCTTTTATGAATTTCTGTGCAGCGAATCCAGGATTTACCGACATAAGAAGCACCATGTCAAGCTCCTCGATTATATCTTCAAGAAAATGAACCGGAGTGGCCGGATTTAAGGTGACAGCTGCTTTCATTCCGGCCTGATGTATATGTTGGATCACGCGGTCGAGGTGAGTGCACGCTTCCCAGTGGACATTCATGATTGCAGCTCCGCAGTCGCGCACTTGATTCACATATCGTCCGGGATCCACTATCATGAGATGGACATCAAGCGGCTTCTCGGCCTTGCGGGCAATTGCTTCGATCACGGGGAAGCCGAAAGAGATATTGGGCACGAACACACCGTCCATCACATCGATATGTAGCATCGATGCATCGGATGCGTTGAGCATTTCCAAGTCTTGATCAAGATTGCCAAAGTTGGCCGATAGGAGTGAAGGTGAAACCTGTGTCATTACTGTATATATGGGGAAATGTGTGGATTAAACGGTTTTTTATCTTGTGATTGGAGCGTGACTTCTCGCTCACGGAGCTACCAGTCAAGCTTGTTTGTGCGGGCGGAAGGCATTGTAGAGGATGAATGCCAGACAGAGAACGCCTATGGCGATTCCTGCGTATGTAAGATACTGGTTGTATTCTTCCACAGCTCCGTAAAGGGCTTCGCGGGAAACAACTGTTCCGAGCCAATACCCCAAACCAGTCAGAACAGCGTTCCAGACGCATGCACCAAGAGTGGTGAAGAGGATGAACTTGCCTATGTTCATTCGGGCCAGTCCGGCCGGAATGGATATAAGCTGTCGGACGGCGGGAATCAAACGGCCCAGAAATGTGGAGATGGCGCCATGGTTGTCGAAATAACGTTCGGCGTTATCAACTTTTTTGCGGTCGATGAGGCAAGCGTGGCCAAGACGGGAATCAGCAAATTTATACACTAACGGACGTCCAATCCACATTGATAGGTAGTAGTTGATAAGAGCACCTCCAAGAGCTCCGGCTGTGGCGAGCAGAAACACTGCCACTATGTTGACTTCATGTGATGTGCACGCGAGATAAGCGGCCGGTGGAATAATTACTTCAGAGGGGAAAGGAATAAAGGAGCTTTCGATTATCATGAGAAGGAATACCAAAAGGTAAACCATTGCGGGAGTGGCGTTCAGTAGGTCGTTGATAATTTCTGCCGGATTGACTATGGCGAGAAGTGTGGGGTCAATGATCATAATAATTACATATAGTTTCAGCACCGAGCCATAGCCGGCGCACAATCAGAAAGCAAAGTTACTGATAAAATTGCAAAATTCATAATCCCAAACCCACAATTCACAAATATAAACGCCTGGATAAATTGTAGGGAACCTGTTTCCGGAAAGTAGACGTTGCTGCGAAACTGAAAAATATTGATGAGCGGGGGTTTTTGAGGTGGTTTTTTGCGCGTTGGACGGAAAATTATTATCTTTGCGGAAAATTTCATCAAACAACACAACGAAACAATCGCGTATATGATTAACGCTCAAGACATCAAAAACGGCACATGTATCCGCATGGATGGCCGTCTTTACTTCTGTGTGGAGTTCCTTCACGTAAAGCCCGGCAAGGGTAACACTTTCATGCGCACCAAGCTTAAGGATGTGGTTGATGGCCGCGTTCTGGAACGTCGCTTCAATATCGGCGAGAAGCTTGAGGATGTGAGAGTGGAACGTCGTCCTTATCAGTATCTCTATGCCGACGGTGGCGATGACATTTTCATGAACAACGAAACTTTCGAGCAGATTCCCATCAGCAAGGAGCTCGTTACCGGCGCAGCATTCATGAAAGAGGGTGACACTGTAGAAGTGGTCAGCGATGCTTCGACCGACACTGTTCTTTATGCAGAAATGCCCATCAAGACTATTCTGAAAGTTACTTACACTGAACCCGGTATCAAGGGCGATACCGCTACTAACACGCTCAAGCCTGCAACGCTTGAAACCGGTGCTGAAATCCGCGTTCCCTTGTTCATTAATGAAGGTGAACTCCTTGAAGTGGATACCCGCGACGGTTCTTACATTGGCCGTGTAAAGCAGTAATCTCTCGCGGCACATTCCCCCATTACGCAATCTTGCCGGGCGAACTCAGATGAGTAGCCCGGCAAGATTCGTTTATGCGGGTATCCGTTGTGTGGGAATGAACGGGACGGTTGGGAGAGAGTCAGATTAGTCCGGCCGATTCAAATAGAGTCTTATAAACCTCAGCTTTCTTAACGAGCGGCATAGGGTATGCGCGGCTCGTGGATGGCATGCGCCAGATGGTCAATCCGTGGGGCCCTTTGACACTGGTTCCCATGCGTGGTACAAATGTGCCGGTGATGGCAGCAACAATTCCCGAAGCTTTCTCGCCGGTGGTGGCAATGGTTTTACATTCAGGCATTTTAAGAAGCAACTCGTTGAGAGGCACCGGTCGCAGGATTTCAAGAAATTTATCGGATGCGTTCCCACGTAGTCTGCGTACTTCTCGCCCGGTATCGCTGAGAGCTATACCTTTCTCCAAAAGGAGGGTCTTAATAGCTTCAAGATCAAAAGTTCCAGTTTCTCGATTGTACAAGGCAAATTTGTCACCGCGAAAAATCAATCCCATCATGTACCAGAAATCGTTTGTGCGGTTCGGGTAATAAAAATCCATGGACCATCGGCTGCGCGGTGGTGGGAAGGTGCCCATTATCAATATTTTGGCGTTTTCAGGTATAAATGGTGGCCAGGGATGATGTTCAATGGGGATATTCTCGGTGTCGGGTGTGTGGGTGTCCATGGGTGTGAATGGTTTAGGAGTGAAGTTAGGCTGATGAACTGGCGGTGCGAGGTCAGCGGGCAAGGTGTCCCGGACGGAGAATATAAGGGAATGGTGATTTGAGCGAGAGGGAAGGATCGGCCAGTACGCTGTCAAGCATAAGGCGTGCGGTGTGGGGATCGGGTGTTGTGTTTGCAATCACATAGTATTCTTTCATGTTGTTGTGGAGCACGAGAGCCCGGGGATAGCCGGATCGCATGAGCCGTTCTCGCATGGAGCGCGCATTGAAAACTTGTTTGAATTTACCAACAACAACACAATAACGTTTCACTACCGTCTTGTCCGAGTCAGCTCCGCCACCTTTTGTGTATCCGATGTATTCGGTGCGAATGGGGAGGGTGTCAGTGCCGAATACTGTCGGACGCGGTCTTTGCTGGTCAAGCAGCTGGCGGTCTATATCTTCTTCTCCTGTAAGCTGTTTCTCTTTGGCCACCTCATATGCGGCGCGATAATTTGCCTCATTGGTTTTACATGAAGAGGCAGCAATGAGGAGCAGGAGGAGTGAAACGGTGATTGTGAAAAGGTGTCTCATTTTATTGATGTGCAGTGTTTGACAAGTTTGAGCTAAACGGGGCGTTTGGCCAGTTCGATAACTTCCAGGTCCTTGATGGTACCTTGGTCGAGTGTGAGCCGAACCAGGGTGCGTACGCGTTGCCACCCATGATGCCCGGCTGCGCCTGGATTGACGTGAAGAAGTCCGAGTTCGTGATCAGGAATCACTTTAAGTATGTGGCTGTGACCGGAAATCATCAGTTTTATCCCATGGTCCCGCAAAATCTTTTTAACTCCCGGCGCGTAACGTCCCGGGTAGCCACCGATATGCGTCATCCACACTTTAACGCCTTCAATCTCAAATTCCAGAAGTTCGGGACACAGCCTGGTCACGAGCCCGTGGTCAATATTGCCACTGACTGCACGCACAGGAGCTATTCCTTTGAGTCTCTCCAGCAGGTCGGCGTCGCCAATGTCGCCGGCATGCCATATTTCATCGCAATCGGCGAAATGTATGGCATAACGGTCGTCCCAGCAGGAATGAGTGTCGGAAAGCAATCCTATGCGTTTCATCGGGAGTCGGTGGAATCTATTATTTATCTGGAGTGATATTGCCGGAGGCTGCTACCTGAGCATCGAGGGCTGCGATTGCGGCAAGGTTGAGGATGCTGCGCACGGGAGCATCGACGCTGATATAGTGAATGGCTTTGTTAAGACCCATTTGAATTGGGCCAACTGTATCGCCAACTCCGAATTCAAGCAGCATGCGGTAAGCTGAACTTGCGGAGCTGAGGTTGGGGAACACGAGGGTGTTGACTTTTTCGCCAACAAGCTTATTGAAGGGGAATGTACGGTCACGAAGCTCATTGTTTATGGCGTAGCGAACTGTCATCTCTCCATCGATCAGCAGTTCGGGATAGCGTTCCTGCATCATTTCCACCACTTCATGTGCCTGCTGACACTCAGGCTCCTTACTTGAGCCAAAGCTTGAATAGGAAAGCATTGCCATGACCGGTTTTTCGGCAAAATACTCAACGGAATTGCGAGTCAGTCGGGCAATGTCGAAGAGTGTATCGGTGTCCATCACTTTGTTCACATGAGTGTCGGCCAGATAGTAAATGCCTTGTTTTGTGGTAACGATGTGCAGTGCGGCGAAATGGTTGAACGACGGACGTATACCAACAACCTCCACGGCAATATCACCCACGGTGTTGGACGCGGAGTAGGTGCCTCCGAGAAATGCGTCGGCATCGCCTGTTTCCACCATCATCATTCCGAAATAGTTGCGGTCATACATTTTTTCAAGTGCCTCAGGCAAGGTTAGACCTTCGCGCTGGCGCTTTTTAGCGAGTTTTTCTGCATACCGTTGACGACGATCGGCCTCGCGGTCGTGACGCAGGTTGACGATTTCCAGCCCGGAAATGTCAAGACCCAGACGTTCGGCACGTTTGGCAATCATCTCCTCATTGCCTAACAGTACGGGTTCAAGCAGACCCTCTTTGGATGCGATGACAGCAGTTTTAAGCATCTTGTCGGTGTTGGCTTCAGAGAACACAACGCGTTTTTTCTGCTTCTTGGCCTGATCGAAGATTCTTCGCATGAATTTGTTATCGTAGCCAAGGAGTTTGCGCAGGCGTTCATCGTAAGCTTCCCAATCGGTAATTGGCCGGCGTGCCACTCCGCTCTCCATAGCTCCGCGAGCCACTGCAGGAGAAACGGTGGTGAGTAGGCGGGGATCAAGCGGTTTTGGAAGAATGTAATCACGTCCGAAGTGAATGTCGGTCATGTCATAGGCGGCGTTAACCACAGGAGGAACGGGCTGCTTTGCAAGGTCGGCAATAGCATGCACGGCAGCGAGTTTCATATCTTCGTTTATGGCCGATGCGCCACAGTCGAGTGCACCACGGAATATATAAGGGAATCCGAGAACATTGTTGATCTGATTTGGATAGTCACTGCGCCCTGTTGCAAATATAAGGTCGGGACGAGATGACATAGCAGCGTCGTAGGCTATTTCAGGGTCGGGGTTCGCAAGGGCGAACACAATGGGTTTCGGAGCCATTGACTGTACCATTTCAACTGTTACCACATCCTTGACCGAGAGTCCGAGGAACACGTCGGCACCCACCATTGCTTCGGCAAGTGTGGTGATGGGGCGCGTGGTTATGAATTCACGCTTTTGTTCGTTCAGGTCAGTTCGTGAAGCTGAAATAACGCCATGGCTATCGCACATGACTATGTTTTCTTTCTTCACACCGAGAGCCATATAGAGCTTGGTGCAAGAAACTGCAGCAGCCCCCGCTCCGTTCACAACCAGTTTGACTTCATCTATTTTCTTATCTTGTATCTCAAGGGCGTTCAGCAATCCAGCGGCAGAGATTATGGCTGTGCCATGCTGGTCATCGTGCATGACAGGTATGTCAAGCTCGGCTTTGAGTTTGCGCTCTATTTCAAAACATTGAGGCGCTTTTATGTCTTCAAGATTGATACCTCCGAATGTCGGGGCTATTGCCTTGACAATGTCAACGAACTTCTGAGGATCATCTTCCTTAACTTCAATGTCGAAACAATCCAATCCGGCAAAAATTTTGAAAAGGAGAGCTTTACCTTCCATCACAGGCTTTCCTGCAAGTGGCCCTATGTTTCCAAGTCCCAGAACAGCTGTGCCATTAGAAATCACGGCAACGAGATTTCCCTTATTGGTGTATTCATAGACATCTTCAGGGTGCTTTTCAATCTCCTGGCAAGGGTAAGCCACGCCCGGTGAATAGGCGAGCGCGAGATCATGTTGAGTAGAATAGGGTTTGGTGGGAACGGTTTCGATTTTTCCCGGACGAGGGTCGCGGTGGTATTCGAGAGCGGCCTCTTTTGTAACGTTCGACATGTGCGTTATGCTTTTTGAAGAGTAACAGTTATTATTAGGTTCAGCAGGCACTGCTTGCAATTTCCGCCGGGGAGCGGAGATGCAGATGCGCCTTGAAAAGCGGAGAATGAGAGTCACCCTGTATTTGGTAATATGCACCCTTTCTGTTCATCCGCTTCACAAAGTTAATAACAATTCTTGTCAGAGATGGTTTCATCCATTCAAAAAATTTGGCAAAATTATGTTAACAGAAATATTCCCCTCTCAATGATGATATAAGTTAAAGGAGTTGATTCGCTGTGAATCAACTCCTTACTGATAGTACCCTCGCAGGGAATCAAACCCTGATCTGAAGAACCGGAATCTTCTATTCTATTCGTTGAACTACAAGGGCAGCCATATAAAGCCAACCGCTCCTCTTGGAGGATATTCTGTGTAAGAATGCCCGTAAGAAGCAAGTTGTTGCGCTTAGGTGGTGCAAATTTAGGGGTTTTTTCGTAGTTTTGCAAATAAATTGTTCGCAAGAACCGGGTAAAGTCGCGTCTGTCGCACGGTTTTACCCCTAACCATCGATTGATCAGGCAATGAATGTGAGAATTGAAGAATCATGGCGCAAGCTTCTTTCCGAGGAGTGGGATAAGCCATACTTTTCGGAACTTGTGGGTTTCGTGAAAAGTGAGTATGCCACGCGGACGGTCTATCCGCCGGCAGGGAGAATTTTTGCGGCATTCGACGCCTGTGGTGTTGATGATGTGAAGGTTGTTATCCTTGGTCAGGATCCCTATCATGGGCCGGGCCAGGCAAACGGTTTGTGCTTTTCAGTGGCTGATGGAATTTCTATTCCACGTTCGCTGGTCAACATATTCAAGGAGGTGAGCGCTGACACCGGGGCGCCGGTGCCTTCTACCGGAAATCTGGAGCGATGGGCCCGTCAGGGTGTGCTATTGCTCAACGCCACACTTACTGTGAGAGCTCATGAGGCCGGTTCGCATCAGGGTCGGGGATGGGAAACATTCACAGACACCGTGGTGCGGTTGCTCTCGGAGCATTGTTCAGGAATTGTGTTCATTCTTTGGGGAAGCTACGCCGGCCGGAAGTCGGACCTCATTGATCAGTCAAAGCATTTGGTGTTGAAATCTGCCCACCCGTCACCTCTGAGCGCATCGCGTGGTTTTTTTGGAAATCATCATTTCACGCGGACCAATGATTATCTTGTTTCTCATGGTAAAACTCCTATTGTATGGTGATGAAGCGATTGTTGGGTATCGTGGTTATGATGTGGGCCGGTATTGCATCGGTATTCGCTGAGGAGAAAGACACGCGAACCGGTGTGTTCCATCCTTCGTTTCACACGCTCCAGACTAAAATAAATGGGAATGATCAACTTCCACCTGTGATAATGATGGATAGTGATGATGTGCTCACGATAAGTTTTGACGAGCTGGCTTCTGACCGTCGCTATATGCGTTATGAATTGCTTCATTGCAATGCGCTTTGGCAGCGCGATGCATTGCTCTCGCCTGAATATGTCGATGGATTCAACGAAGGTTACGTTAATGATTACAGTTTCAGCCGGGCTACTCTTGTTCAATATGTCCATTATGAGATTAAGATACCAGATCCGGAGATGAAAATAAAGCTTTCCGGAAATTATCTGCTAAGGGTCTATGATGAGGGCAACCCGGATGAAACTCTGTTGCAGGTACGATTCTCCGTGTGTGAGCCGTTGATGACGGCAACTGCCTCAGTGACATCGCGCACGGATATTGATTATAATCAGTCACACCAGCAGCTGACCGTTGGCGTGGATGCAAAAGGAGTAAGTGTGAATAATATTCTAACAGACGTCATACTTACTGTGGAGCAGAATGGTCGGCAGGACAACATTGTATCCATAAATCACCCTACGCGTATTGCAGGCACTGTAGCCTGGTGGGAGCATGTTCCGGCTTTGATTTTTTCCGCAGGAAATGAATATCGGCGCATGGAGATTATTTCCACGAATTATCCCGGGATGGGTGTGGCAGCCATAGATTATGTAGACCCGCTTTACCATATAACTCTCAACACTGACCTTCCGAGGTCGGGCGAGCCCTATATTTTTGACAGTACTCAGAAAGGACGTTTCAGAGTGAGGGAGTATAACTCTGACAGTCCGGACACTGAAGCCGATTATATAATGACCCATTTTTCTCTTGAAATGCCTGAACTTATAAACACGGATATTTTTCTTGACGGTGATTTCACCAGTCGGCGTTTCAATCCCGGGAGCCTGATGGTTTACAACCGAGCTACCGGTCTTTATGAGGCCGCCGTGCTTTTGAAACAGGGTGCATATAACTACGAATATTTGACGGTTCCACGAGGTAGCGTCACAGGCTCGACGGCGCAGGTGGAGGGCGATTTCTATCCCACTGCCAATGAATATCTTGTCAAAGTGTATCTGCGTGAACCGGGTGCACGATATGACAGGATGGTAGGGGTGACCTCTGTCACGGCCGGAGTGTAATCATGTGTATTAAAAAAATGCGTGTGTATTGGAGCGCGAGATTTTGAGACTTACTTACCGATATGGACAATAACCAATTTGAAACCTCTGAAGAAATCATGCTTGATATAAATGGAACTCTTGTGAGCCTTGATGTGGCCGAACGTTTTTTTCTTTGTGACCTTGATAAATGCCTCGGCGAATGTTGTATCGAGGGCCTG
>CAJUSN010000084.1 GCA_910589095.1 uncultured Muribaculaceae bacterium | reverse complement strand
GAGACGCTTTACTAATGGTTTGTGATGATTTGTGATGGTTTGTGACTATTCTGTTATTTTCCAATGCAGAAGCGGGAGAAGATGGCGGAGAGGACGGTGGTGGAGGTGATGGTGGAGGTGATGGTGGAGAGGTGGTCGATGGTGTCGTGGAGGTCGAGGGCCACGAGGTCGCCGCTAAGGCCGGCGTCAAGGCTTTCAAGGATTCGGGCCGACGATTGGGCGGCCGCGGCAAGTGCTTCGGCGTGGCGTGCATTGGTCACGAGTAGTCCTTCATCGGCAACGCCGTTTTCGGCCTTGGCCGTGTCTGTGAGCTTTTGGCGAAGCGTGTCCAGTCCTTCTTCTGTTTTTGCCGAAATGTCAACCATGGTCAGTTCTGCTTGTGACTGTTCGGAATCCTTCTTTCCGCAAAGTGGCCACTCCCGCTCGATAATCCGGTGCCATTGGGCGACAGATTCTTTTTCCGCAACATCGGTTTTGTTTATGGCCACAATGAGACGTGGGGGAGTATCCGACTCGGTGATTTTTTTCACGGTGTCGGTTATGAGTTGCGCGTCGGGCGTTTCCGTGGCACTGACCACGAGAATCACTATGCGTGCTTTGGTCATGGTGAGATGGGAACGCTCAATCCCTTTGCGCTCTATTTCGTCGGCAGTGTCGCGCAGTCCGGCGGTGTCGATGAAGCGAAACATATAGTCGCCAAGCTCAAGGGTTTCCTCTATGGTGTCGCGTGTTGTGCCATGAATGTCGCTCACAATGGCTCGGTCATCGCCAACCAGGGCATTAAGCAGTGAGGATTTTCCGGCGTTTGTGTGGCCCACTATGGCCACTGGGATGCCATCTTTTATAGCGCTTCCGGCCGCGAACGATCGGTGGAGTTTTACAACCTCACGGTGAATCTCGCCTGCCAAATCAGCCAGATGTGCACGTGATGCAAATTCCACATCCTCTTCGCTGAAGTCAAGTTCAAGTTCAAGCAGAGCAGAGAGGTCAATGAGTCGCTCGCGCAGCGAATTGAGCTTTCTGGAATAATTCCCGCGCATCTGCGACATGGCAATGCGATGGGAGGCGCGGGAGTTAGAGGCTATGACATCGGCCACAGCTTCAGCTTCGGCAAGGTCCATGCGTCCGGCTATGAATGCGCGGCGAGTGAATTCGCCCGGTTCGGCCAGACGTGCGCCTGCGCCTATTAGCAGATTAAGTAATTCGCGCTGAACGAATCGCGAGCCGTGAACAGCCAATTCCACCACCTCCTCGCCTGTGAACGAACGGGGGGTGCGAAACACAGTGGCCACGCATTGGTCAAGTTCCTGGCCGTCGGGGGCCGTGATTGTGCCAAGGTGCGCTGTATGACTGGCGGCTTTGGCGAGCGGTTTGCCATGCCAAAGTGTGTCGGTGATTTCAATTGCACGTGGACCCGAGACGCGGGCCACGGCTATGCCTCCCACTCCCGGCGGAGTGGAGATGGCGCAGATCGTGTCGTTATCTGCCGGTGATATATCGCTATGCATTGTCATTTGTGCGTGCTCCAGTAATGAAAGTCGCATTGACTTTCCACTTCGTTTTCAATCTCGTCGGGGAGAGAGGCGAAAAAGTCATGGCCGGTGATGCGCTCAACCTCGTCGATGCTCACGGCGGCCGCTTGCATTCCGCCGGCCACCTTGTCGTTGGGCATGATAAATCCTATGCCACGCATGGGCTTTACGTGAGGCGATAGAATCACCTTGAAGAAACGTTGCGGCACCGCCACACGCGAGTCACCGATATAGTCCTTCGGTTCGTCTGTGGTCACCGGACCGCTTATGATGATTATGGCACTGTCGGCCTGTGCCCAGGTACGGCATTTATCTTCCAGACGCTTCCATGCTCCGGTGTTGAGCGATTTGGCTTGCGGGCAAATATTGGCCATGGAGAATGAGGCGTGCATGGCCTCTTGCGACCATTTCATATCGGCTGCCGGAGCCATGTGTCCGCGGTCGTAGCCTGAATAGCTGTAATCGTAATGGTCTGCGCAGCCTTCAACGTTCTCATCGCAGTAAAACTTGTTTTCACGTCCCACGGTGCCCTTGGTTTCTTCAGCTGTCAGCTCCCAGGCCACCCAGTTAGGTTCGTGCCAGCGTGGGTTGAACGAAACCTCCATGCCTGTGTAGCTCACTCTCTGGTCGGGGAGTGCATCGGAGTTGGTAGCCACTTCCAGAAGGTTGCCAAACTCTGATGTGGCGGGAGCATGTTTTCCGGTGGTATTGTTGGCGCTGCCGGCCCAAAGCTGCCATGCCAGCGCAATGGCCACACAGCCCACGAGTCCGAATATGAATCGGCGGGGCGACGTTTTGCGTGAACGTTTCATTTCTTTTCTGAGGCTTTAAATTCGTTTATAATCCGTCCAATGGCAGCCGCGTCGGCCACTGATGTGCAGTCGCTGATAGGTAATGAAAGCACTTCGGAGGCCAATTGTTCCGACACCGGCAAGTCACCGTGGGCCAACTCCTTGAAACAAGGTTGACTGTGGGGTGGAATGGGGTAATGAATATCGGTGCCCACACCATTGGCTGTAAGATACTGCTGCAATTCATCGCGATGACCTTCAGTTACGCGCACCACATACTGATGCCACACGCAGTCAGTGACTTGTGGCGAAATGGCCGGCTTCCTTATCAATGGATGGCGGATCACATTGTTATAGGCCACGGCCCGCTCGAAGCGGCGAGCATTGGCATGACGCGTATCAGGGAGTTTCAGGCGGAGCATAGCTGCTTGCATTGGATCCATGCGGCAATTGAAACCTATCGAAATGCTGTGATAGCGGCGATCACTTCCGTAGTTGGCCAGCTGCCTCACGCTCTCGGCAAGCTCTTTGGAGTGTGTCACCACAGCTCCTGCATCGCCCAGCGCGCCCACATTTTTAGTGGGGTAGAAACTGAAAGCGCCTGCATGGCCCAAGGCACCCGCCATCCGCGAGCCGAACAGCCCGGGCTCGGTGGCTATGGCGCCAATTGACTGGGCCGCATCTTCTATCACCAATAGTTTGCAGCGTTTCACCGTCTCGGCAATATCAGCATCCCAAGCCACGCGACCGTACAGATGCACCGGCATCACGGCCCGGATGCCGGAATCTTTTTCGCAAGCCTTTTCAATGGCTTCCGCCGTCAGGCATGACGTATCATAATCCGGGTCTGTCAACACCGGGCGCAACCCGGCATGAACCACCGCAAGCACTGAAGCTATAAAAGTGTTTCCCGGCACGATCACACCATCGCCCCGGCGTATCCACCCCAATTCCTGCCAAGCCGTCATTATGAGGCGCAGGGCATCCAATCCGTTGCTGACACCAACAGCGTCCGACGCTCTGCAGCTCTCGGCAAGTTCCTGCTCAAAAAGCTCCACTTCCTCGCCGCCTATATAACGGCCCGAGTCTATTACCCGGTCGGCAGCCTCGTGCAGGTTGGCAAGATAGCGCTCGTTGACTGTGCGCAGGTCCAGAAATGGGTATCGCATACCGGATGTCATAGGCATGATTCTTTCAATTGGATAAATTCGTTATAGTCCCTTATATAGTCACTCTCGTCATAGTCCGTATCGCAAAGCGTAAGAGCAACACATCCCGATGAGAAATTGCTGAGCGACCGCCACACTCCCGCCGGAATAAAAAGTCCTTGGGTCGGACGTCGCAGAGTCACTGTAGTGGTAGTTTTGCCATCGGTAAGTTCCACATCGAAACATCCTGATACCGCCACAATCAGCTCGTTCATGCGATGATGTGCATGACCTCCGCGGACTGCTCCGGCTGGCACGTCGTAGATGTAAAACACCCTGCGTATCTCTATCGGAAGTTCATTGCCGTTTGCCGCAACGGTCAGCATGCCGAAGCCTGAGGCGGAATGATGTTCAAGCTCCAACAATTGGCAGTGGCTCATCCGTGCGGCAAGTGGATTATCGCTCAAATTCATTTGTGTACCTCCTTTGATGTCAAGTGATTGAATTCCTCGCGTGAACGAATGTAGTCGCTCTCGTCATAGGGAGTTGACGCTATGATCAGCCCCACGGAATTAGTGGCGAAATCATGAAGCTGGCGCCATGCCATAGGGGGCAGCAGCAATCCTCGGTCCGGACGCGAGAGTGTGTATTCAGCTGTCATGCCGTTTGAATCGGTCACCGTCACACGAAACGTTCCGGCAAGTGCCACAATCAATTCTCTTGACCGGTGATAGGCGTGTCCTTCACGCATCTTGCCACAAGGCACGTCGTTGAGCCAGTAACACCTTACCGGCGCGAAAGGCAGCCCCTCTCCTTGCTCCACCACAGCCAGGTTGCCACGCGGATCGCTGATGCGTTTAAGCTCCACTATTTTCGGACGGTCATATCCCATTGTCGGCCAAATTCAGCAGATAAGCCCCATAATGATTCTTCTCCATAGGCAACGCAATTTTCCGCAGCTGCTCAGCTGTGATCCATCCCTTTCGGAAGGCTATTTCCTCCAGGGCTGCCACTTGGAATCCCTGACGCTTCTCGATGGATGCCACGAAGTTGGTTGCTTCAAGCAACGAGTCCAAAGTTCCTGTGTCGAGCCATGCGAAACCGCGTCCCAGACGTTGCACCCGCAACTCTCCGCGGCGCAGGTATTCATCGTTGATCGATGTGATTTCAAGCTCTCCGCGAGCCGACGGGCGAACGCCCGCCGCCACGTCAACCACTGAATTGGGATAGAAATAGAGCCCAACCACTGCCAGATTTGATTTTGGGCGTGCCGGTTTCTCTTCAATGGAGAGGGCGCGGTTATCGGAATCAACCTCCACCACCCCGAACCGTTGCGGATCTTTAACCGGGTAAGCGAACACCGAAGCCTCACCCTCCTCGGCACGTTTTGCTGCATCAAGGAGCATTCCGGTAAATCCCTGACCATAGAAAATGTTATCGCCCAACACCATGCACACAGCATCCTGCCCTATAAACTCCTTCCCTATTATAAATGCTTGAGCCAACCCTTCGGGGCGCGGTTGCTCGGCGTAGCTGAAGCTCACGCCAAGCTCGCTTCCGTCGCCCAGCAATCGGCGGAAGGCAGGCAAATCTTCGGGAGTGGATATCACAAGAATCTCCCGAATACCGGCAAGCATAAGAGTGGAAATGGGGTAATAGACCATGGGTTTGTCAAACACGGGAATGAGTTGTTTCGAAACGCCCTTGGTTATTGGATATAGGCGGGTGCCGGAGCCTCCGGCCAGTACAATGCCTTTCATCGGTATGCGGGATTTATGTGGATGATATGGTTCTCAGTTACGGCTTGGTGTTAGCGGTTGCCGTACATTTCGTCGTAATATTTCAGGTAGTCGCCCGAGGTTACGGTCTCGGTCCATTCCGGGTTGTCAAGATACCAGCGCACGGTTTTTTCTATACCCGTCTCGAATGGGGTTTCGGGATACCACCCCAGCTCGGTGGCTATCTTCGTCGGGTCGATGGCGTAGCGCATGTCATGTCCCGGACGGTCAGTCACGAAAGTGATCATGCTGTCATCGATCTCTTCGCGCGGATGCTTTAGCAGAGAGCGGTAAGTGGGTTCCGTGTCCATTATTCGGCGAATGATCTTTATGATGGTGCGCACTATGGTTATGTTTTGCTCCTCGTTGAAGCCACCAATATTGTACACCTCACCCTCACGACCTTCGCGGAGCACCATGTCAATTGCCTTGGCGTGGTCATCGACGTAGAGCCAGTCGCGCACATTTTCGCCTTTGCCATATACCGGAAGCGGTTTGCCCGTGAGAATGTTGTTGATTATTAGTGGTATCAATTTCTCGGGGAACTGATAGGGACCATAATTGTTGCTGCATCGGGTTATGCTCACCGGCAGTCCGTACGTTTCGCTGTAGGCCAGGGTGATGAGGTCGGCCGATGTTTTGGCAGCCGAATAGGGCGAGCGGGGCGCGAGGGGAGTGGTTTCGGTGAAAAATCCTTCGCCGAATGTGTGAAGGTTCGTGCGCCCCACAGCCACCGATTTCACTTCCTCGCTCACTTCCAGGGGCTGAGCCTCGGAGTGGGTGCGCGGGAGCGAGCCATAGACCTCGTCGGTGCTTATTTGCAGATAGCGTCGTCCGGGGCGGTATTGCGCGCGTCCGTCGGCATCTTTTCCCGTGAACCATGCCTTGCGGCACTGTTCAAGCAGATTCTGAGTGCCGAGGATATTGGTTTCCAGAAACAGACGCGGATTCGTAATCGAGCGGTCAACATGCGTTTCGGCTGCAAAATTCACCACATAGTGCGGATCAAACTCTTGCATCAGTTTCTCCACCAGCACGGCATCGCCGATGTCGCCCTTCACGAATGTCACATTCTTTTTCGCCGTCTCCTCGGCAATACTCGCCGGATTTCCGGCGTAGGTGAGCGCGTCGAGCAGAAGCAATTCCACCTCCTCGCCATATTTGGCAAGGAGGTGTTTAACAAAATTCGCTCCTATAAAACCGGCGGCACCGGTAACAAGATAGCGTTTCATCTATAGCTTATTTTTTGCAAGTTGAGCCACACTGCTTTTGAGCCTTGTCGCATTTTTTCTCTGCTCCCTCGGCTTTCTTGCAGCATCCGCCCTGGGCCTTCTTACAGCCACCTTCAGCCTTCTTGCAGCAACCGCCTTCAGCTTTCTTGCAGCCCTGAGCCTTATTGCATCCGGCTTTGGGTACGGGGGTGGTAGCGGTGGCGGTATAGCCTATTTTTTTGAATGCGGCGGCAAGCGTCTCGGGTGAGGTCTTGGCGGGATCGTAGGTCACAGTAACAAGCTGATCTGAGAGCGAGGTGGCAATCTCCTTCACACCCTTTTCATAGCGCAGGTTGGTCTTTATCTTGTTTTCGCAGTTCTGGCAAGTCATGCCGGGAGTCACAGTGAAATAAGCGGTGGCTTTATCGGCGGCCATCACGGCTATCACCATCATCATTGAAAACGCAAGCGTAAGGATTCTTTTCATTTCTGTTAGGTTTATGTTTGATTGTAATTGAGAGTTTATCGATGAGTTAACAAAGGTAATATATTTCCTGCTGGAAGCAAAAAATATTTAAGTGATTTAATTATTTTTCAGATGCAAGATTCTGATGAAAACATTATAAAGCTATTCTTTACTTTTCGCAAAAAAGTTCAAATCACTTAATCAATACTTTGTGAATGTATAACGGAATCCGGCGTAAATAATTGCGCCGTGAAGTGGTGCATACACCATGGTGGCATCAAAATCTGTTCCCCAGGGATTTTCCGCGCCAACAATAGGACGTTTCTGGCGGTAAGCCGTGAGGTTCTCACCGCCCACATACACTGCCCAGTGACGGAAGTTGCGCGTTATCTGTGCGTTGAGTTGGGCGTAAGGGTGGTAACGGGTAGCCCATGAAAGACCGCCGTCAGCAGTGGTGTAGGGGGTAGGCATGCGGCCGCTGCCGTTTATGGAGCAGGTCACGTCAAATTGCCAAAGCCCCATCATCGGAGTGTAGCTCACTGTGAAGAGTCCTTTGTTTCGTGAGGTAAGCGGTTTCTCCACCAGCCCCTGTCCGTAATCCACCTTTACGTTTGTGAGTCGGTAGGCTGCTGTGAAAGAAAAGTCCTTGAACGGCGACATGGTGGCCTCGAGTTGGAATGTATGTGAAAACGAACGGCCGTCCAAGTTCTTGAAGGTCACTGCGTGAGGATCGGAATCAAGGTCGGCTATGAGCTGATGGCTGAAGTGGGTGTAGTAATACTCTCCGCTCAGCGTCAGCGGCTTGTTCGCAATGTAGATTGTCGAGCTTGCGCCTATGCCGTAGTTGGTGGCATCCTCCTGTCTCACTCCGGGATTAATTATGATGCGTCGTCCTGAGGCAAGCAGGAAATTGTTTTCGGCCATAATGTGAGGTGTGCGCATTCCTCGGCCCACCGACGCATGCACCGACAGCCATTCTCCCGGGTTCCATCGTCCGTGGAATCGGGGGGTGATCATGGAGCCGTAGACCGAGCTGTAGTCATAACGCAGGCCCCCCATGAGCAGTAGCCGTGTGCCTATGTTGAAGGTGTACTGCGCATAGGCGCCGCTCACCGCCTCTATCTCTTTACTTCGGTCAAGTTCGGCTGTGGCATCCTGCACCAACCTCATTCGTTGATGGTAATTGTCGTAATTGTAACTGAGACCGGTGGAGAGCGCATGATTCTCGCCCCATTTGCGCTCGAACATCAGCTGGGCATATAGGTTCAGCTGGCCGGTGGCATATCGTTTGTGGCCGTAGGTGGACGAGAAGTCATTATGGGAACCGGATAGGATAAGCGCCACGTTGCCGTCGTTTTCATGATCGAAAATATAGGCGTTTTTTGTGAAGCCTTCCCAGCGGCGTGTGTCTATGTTTATGGTGTAGAGGTCGCCATGGTGCTCTGGGCTGATATGATGCTCATCCTGTCCGCTGCGGCGTTTCTCGTCAAGGAACTTCACTCCGGCCTGGAACACATAGTTACTTCCCATCCATGCCCACCGGTTCATAGCGGCTATCTGCCTCAGTTTAGGCATGTCCATGAAGCCGTCGCCGTTGTGGTCGTGTGAGGTGAATGAATTTTCTCCATGGAGGAGTAGTGAGGTGGACAGTCGCTTGGACAGGCGGATATTCCCATCTGCGTTCAGTTCCACCTTGGCATTTGTGTCAACGTAGGCGTTGGCCGCAAACTGTTGGTCGGCCTGCGGCTTTTTCATCTCTATGTTTATCTGTCCTGTTATTGATTCATAGCCGTTTTTTACGGAGCTTGCGCCCTTTGACACCTGGATGGATTGCAACCACGGACCTGCCACATAGCCCAATCCGTAGGGGAGGGCCGACCCACGGAAATTAGGTATGTTTTCAGTAAGCATCTGCACATAAGTGCCGGAAAGTCCCAGCAGCTTGATTTGTCGTGCACCGGTGGCGGCATCGCTGTAGCTCACATCCACCGACGGATTGGTGGTGAAGCTTTCGCCCAAATTGCAGCAGGCAGCCCTGAGCAGCTCCCCCGATGAAATCATGTCGGTGTTTGTCACTGACCCGCGTAGTTTTCTTGTGGAGGGGCCGCGTGAGGTCACTTCTACCCCCTGGAGCGATATGTTGGAAATCTCGGTTGTGTCGGTGGGCTCCTCAGCTTGAGCAGCCGGGCAAAGAGCTCCTCCGGCACACATTATAATAAATGTAGATAAATTTGTTCGTTTCATTCTTGATGATGTTTTGTGGGGAAGGGCCTCGGCTAAAAGTAAACATACTTTAAATTAAATATGCGTGTATGCCTCCCGTATGTTGCATTCGTCAATGCTGGAAATGGACAATTTTCGTGCAAAATTACTATTAAACCGCCCCTCATCGCAAATTTTTTCACTTTAATTAATGTATCGCCACACTTGCCGGTCCAACTCATGGTTGTCAATTATGCGCAATGATGCGGATTTTTTATGGCTCGGTTGGCGAACAAGCAAAAGAATGGGAATTTTCCGCCATTTTTCAGCATCACTCAATAAAGAAGCCTCTGGACAAACGGGTCTTTCTGTCGCTTTATGTTGATTCACAGTGCTGAATCCTGCCGGTACCCGCCGTCGCTATGGGCGGGGGAGGAGACTTGATTTTTGGGGAAGTATCCGCCAAGAAGTCCGGATTATCCGCTTTAATCGTGTTTCCGTCTAAAAAAATATATCCGCTTTTCTAAACAAAAATTTGCACACGGCGTTATGATAGTACAAGCCGACTAACCTATATGGGTAAAAGTTGGTGAAAAATTCAATTTTTGTAAATTAAGTTAATTTATTAAAGATTTTATTCTATCTTTGTGCCGATTTTATCAACATTAAACAAAATTCAAATGAAAAAATTATTCCTTATCGCTATCGCTGCTGCCGGGATGATGACAGCGCAAGCACAGCAAGCATTGGAAGCACCTTCGTTCTTTTCCAATTGGTCTGTAGGTGTTGAAGGTGGTGGTATTACCCCTCTCTACGACGGCTCTTCTTTCATTGGTGATATGCGTGGTGCCTTTGGTATTCACATCCAGAAACAGATTTCTCCCGTATTCGGTCTCGGTGTTGAAGCTTTCACTGGCGTAAACACTTCTTCCTGGGACAACTCTTATGCCCAGAAGGCTTTCGGAGCCAAGTCAGGCACTGCATTCGACAACTCTTATGTAGGAGCTTACGGTACCGTTAACCTCATGAACCTCTTCGGTGGTTACAAATGCGCTCCCCGCGTATTCGAAATGGAAATCCAGGCCGGTGCAGGCTGGGGCCATGACTATATGAACGGCGATCGCCCTGACCATAATTATTTCGCAACTAAAGCAGGTCTTAACTTCAACTTCAATGTGACCCGCAACCTTACTCTCTCAATCAAGCCCGCCGTTATCTGGGATATGAGCGATGCAGGTGTTTCGCAGTCAACCGCTGCTTACAACAAAGAAACCTCAGCGTTCTCTATCTTCGCAGGCGTAAGCTACAAATTCGGTGAAGGCTTCAAGTGTGTTGACACTCAGAACCAGGCTGAGATCGACGCCCTCAACGCTCAGATCAACGCCCTCCGTGCCGACCTCGCTGCTTGCAACGCTGCTACTGCCGCCGCTGCTGCTACCGCTGCCGACCTCGCTAATCAGCTCCAGGCTTGCCAGAACCGCAAACCCGAAGTGGTGAAAGAAGTTAGCAACAATCTCCAGAGCGTTCGCTACATCTTCTACAAGGTGGGTAGCTCAGTTATCACCGCCGACCAGATGCCTAACGTAGAAATGGTTGCTTCTTACCTCAAGAACCATAAGAACTCTACCGTAGTTGTCAAGGGTTATGCTTCTCAGGATGGTAACCTCGACTTCAACATCAAACTCGCTCAGGCTCGTGCCGAATCAGTTAAGAACGCCCTCATCAACAAGTATGGCATCAAGGCTGACCGCATCAAAGCTGAAGGCGAAGGTATCGGTCACATGTTCACCGAAAACGA
>CAJUSN010000083.1:4864-10997 GCA_910589095.1 uncultured Muribaculaceae bacterium | reverse complement strand
GCATATAATTACGCATCGACGCCGGGTAGATATACTCTATGAAATCTTCATCACGGGTATCACTTCCCTTTGCACCAACCCCACCACGGTTCTGAGTGCGGAACTCGCTTAGGGCTGTGCGCTTGATGTAGCCCATATGGGATATGGTTATGATCATATCATCATCGGCGTAGAAATCCTCGGCATTGAAGTCACCGGCAGTATAGTCGATATCCGTGCGACGTTCGTCACCATACTTATCGCGCACCTCGGCGAGTTCGCTTTTTATCAACTCACGACACACATGATCATCGTTGAGAATCTCTTCAAGGCGAGCAATTTCTGCCATAACCTCTTCATAATTTGCACGAAGCTTATCCTGTTCCAGGCCGGTGAGCTGCTTCAGCTTCATTTCCACAATAGCGGAAGTTTGAGCGTCGGAAAGACCGAAGCGGGCCGACAGCTTCTCCTTGGCGTCTTCTGTAGATGCTGAGGCACGGATAATGCTGATAACCTCATCGATATTTTGCGATGCAATTATCAATCCTTCAAGGATGTGAGCACGCTCCTGAGCTTTCTTGAGCTCAAACTTGGTTCGGCGGATCACAACCTCGTGGCGATGCTCAATGAAAGCACCAAGCATCTCCTTGAGGTTCAGCAGTTTGGGACGGCCATTGACAAGCGCTACATTGTTGACGCTGAACGACGACTGCATCTGAGTCATTTTGTACAGCTTGTTGAGCACCACATTGGCATTTGCATCTGACTTCAACTTGATGACAATGCGCATACCCTTGTAATCACTCTCATCATTTATATCCGCAATGCCGTCAAGTTTCTTGTCATTTACCAGATCAGCTATATATGATATAAGGAGTGCCTTGTTGACATTATACGGAATTTCCGTCACGATAATGTTCTCGTGATTGGCTTCAGACTCTATCTCGGCTTTCGCTCGGATAATGATACGGCCACGTCCGGCTTCAAACGCATCACGCACACCATTATAGCCGTAAATCGTACCTCCGGTAGGGAAATCCGGGGCCTTGATATATTGCATCAACTCCCCTACTGTAAGTTCGGGATTATCCACAAGCGCCATAGAGGCATTAATAGCCTCTGTGAGGTTATGCGGAGGGATATTGGTGGCCATACCCACAGCGATACCCGATGCTCCGTTCACCAACAAATTGGGGAAACGGGTAGGTAGAACCACAGGTTCTTTTCGTGAATTATCATAATTGGGCTGGAAATCGACCGTGTCCGAATCAATGTCGGTAAGCATGTCTTCTCCCAGTTTCTCAAGTCGCACCTCGGTGTAACGCATTGCCGCTGCGCCGTCGCCATCGACTGAGCCAAAGTTGCCATGTCCGTCAACCAAAGTGTAACGCATAGCCCAATCCTGAGCCAGGCGAACTACTGTGCCATAAATAGATGAGTCACCATGGGGATGGTATTTACCCATAACTTCACCCACACAATTGGCCGACTTTTTATGCGGCTTATCAGATGTGTTGCCCATCTCGTTCATACCAAACAGCACGCGGCGATGAACGGGCTTGAGACCGTCGCGCACATCAGGGAGGGCTCTCGACACTATAACCGACATAGAATAGTCGATATAGGCCGATTTCATTTCATCTTCAATGTTGATCTTTAAAATACGATCTTCTTCCAACATGGAAATAATATCTTCGTTATTGGTTATTTCATTATCGGCGTGTTCTTTGTCGGCCAATAAGTCAGCCGAGCCGTTTCATTACGCCTAATTAACAAGCAAAGATAGCAATTTTTTGGCAATTTTCCGAATCCATTTCGCCATTATTTGCGTTTTATATTTTGTTAGCACTTTTTATTTGTCTGCTCACACGTTTGGCACAATAATTGCACTATTCTCCGTTATGTTTCAAACCGGACGACTTCCTAATTGGCAGATTTCATACTCCCTCTTAGTCCGGACATATCACTCAACACAAATCATTGCGTATGTTTACATCTCAACTCAACCAGGTCATTACAGACAGCTCCCGCATAGCCGTCACACACAATTCGTCGGTTATCAAGCCTGAGCACCTTCTTTACAGCCTGCTGTGTGAGCCCTCACGCAAAATTATGTCTATGATTGACCATGTTTGCTCGGGCACATCCGCCTATGAGCTTACGCAACAGCTTGACAAAGAACTCTTCGAGATGGGGTTGGCCTCAGACTCCTCATCCTCGCAAATCACAGCAAGCCCTATGTGCAACCGTCTTATCAAACTCAGCATGCTCGAGGCCCGCATGCTCCGCTCCAAGGAAGTTGATATGGAGCATCTTTTGCTTGCAATTTTCCACAATCAAGAACTCAACGGAATGAACTTCATGAAACCTTTTATAAAAGCCCAAGTCAGCTACGAGGCACTCTACAAACCACTGGCTGACCAAGCCGGGATCACCCGCATGGGAAGCGATTTCACTGACGACAGTGATGATGACGACGAAGCCATGGATGAAGCTCCCGAATCAACATCTGCGTCAAATGAAAACACCTCTCGCTCTTCTGAACGCCGAAACTCCGCCTCCCGAGGTGGTGACACCCCTACCCTTGACAAATTCGGGCACGACATGACCCGCGCGGCTGAAGAAAACCGCCTTGATCCGGTTGTTGGACGCGAATC
This sequence comes from uncultured Muribaculaceae bacterium, assembly GCA_910589095.1. Classification (GTDB taxonomy): domain Bacteria; phylum Bacteroidota; class Bacteroidia; order Bacteroidales; family Muribaculaceae; genus Paramuribaculum. The sequence goes on along the minus strand of CAJUSN010000083.1, from coordinate 8,361 downwards.
TGAAATTGAGCGGCTCGCCCAAATCCTCAGCCGCAGAAAAAAGAACAATCCTATCCTAATAGGTGAACCAGGGGTTGGCAAATCAGCCATAGTGGAAGGACTCGCTCTGCGTATAGTTCAGAGAAAAGTGTCGCGTGTATTGTTCGGGAAGCGTGTGGTAGCTCTTGACATGGCTGCCATGGTTGCCGGAACAAAATACCGCGGACAATTCGAAGAGCGTGTGAAAGCCGTTCTCAACGAACTGGCCAAAAACCCTGATGTCATCCTATTCATTGACGAGATCCACACCATAGTAGGTGCGGGTGGCGCACCTGGTTCCATGGATGCCGCAAACATGCTCAAGCCTGCCTTAGCTCGCGGTGAGATACAGTGCATTGGCGCCACCACTCATGATGAATACCGCAAAAACATAGAGAAGGATGGGGCCCTTGAGCGTCGTTTCCAAAAAGTGGTGGTCGAACCAACAACCGAAGAGGAAACCCTTGCCATCCTCACCAACATTAAGGATAAATACGAGGCGCACCATAATGTGACCTACACTGATGAGGCGCTCAAAGCCTGCGTCAAATTAGCCGATCGCTACATGACCGATCGCAATTTCCCTGATAAAGCCATCGATGCACTTGATGAGGCCGGCTCACGTGTGCACATAACAAATATAGTTGTGCCCAAAGAGATAGAATCTCTTGAAGAAGCCATCGAAGAGGCGGCAGCAGCAAAGCTTCAGGCTGCTCAAAACCAAGACTTTGAGAAAGCTGCCGGATTTCGCGACCGCGAACAGCAACTGCGTCGCGACCTTGATGCAGCCAAGCAGCGGTGGGAGGATGATCTTAACACCAAGCGCGAAATTGTTGATGAAGAAAAAGTAGCTGAGGTTGTCGCTATGATGACCGGAGTTCCCGCCCAACGTATTGCTCAAGCTGAGGGGCGCCGCCTACGCCTCATGGCTCCCGCTCTTAAAAAAATGATTATCGGTCAGGATAATGCCGTTGACAAAATAGTCAAGGCCATACAGCGTAATCGAGTGGGACTTAAGGATCCCAACAAACCCATAGGAACATTCATGTTCCTCGGCCCCACCGGTGTTGGTAAAACTCACCTCGCTAAAAAACTCGCCGAGCAACTGTTTGACTCAGCCGATACACTTATACGAGTTGACATGAGTGAGTATATGGAAAAGTTCACCGTGAGCCGCTTGGTGGGTGCACCTCCGGGATATGTTGGCTACGAAGAGGGCGGCCAGCTCACAGAGCAAGTACGCCGACGCCCCTATTCCGTGGTACTTCTCGATGAAATTGAAAAAGCTCATCCTGACGTATTCAATCTATTGTTACAGGTCATGGATGAAGGCAGACTCACCGACGGACTTGGCCGTCGCATCGACTTCAAGAACACCATAATCATCATGACTTCCAACATCGGTACGCGCCAGCTCAAAGAATTCGGCACCGGTGTAGGTTTTTCCACGCCCCGCAGCGATGAGAAGCAGCTTGCCCAAGGTGTTATCAACAAGGCCCTTCACAAAGCCTTCTCGCCGGAGTTCCTCAATAGAATCGATGACATAGTGATGTTTGATTCCCTTGACAAGGACTCGATTTTCAAAATCATTGATATTGAACTTGAAGGTTTCTACAAACGCATTGGCTCTCTCGGCTACTCACTCCGACTTTCCGACGATGCCAAAGACTACATCGCCTCACGAGGGTATGACATCCAATATGGCGCTCGTCCGCTCAAAAGAGCCATTCAGAAATATCTTGAGGATCCCTTGGCCGAGATTCTGATTGAAGGCGACCTTCCTGATGGTGCGGTAATTACGGTTGATTATGACAAAGAAACTGACAAAATCAACACATCCGTTGCCCCACAGGACGATAAAATGTAATTTTGTCAGCATTTGTTGACAATTATTAGCTAAAAATGCCACACTTCGCGTGTGGCATTTTTTTTGCTGGTTTGTTATCTACAAAGTAAAAACTCTAAAATATCAAAATACTACCATAAATCATGACAACTCAAAAAGGTTCTATCGGTGTAACCACCGAAAACATTTTTCCGGTAATCAAGAAATTCCTCTATAGTGACCATGAGATATTCCTGCGTGAGCTCGTATCCAATGCTGTAGATGCCACTCAAAAGTTGAAAACACTATCCTCTTTCGGGGAATACAAGCAGCCTTTGGGCGATATGAACGTGAAAGTAACAGTTGACAAAGCGGCCGGCACTCTCACCGTATCGGACCATGGCATTGGCATGACCGCTGACGACATTGACAAATATATCAATCAGATTGCCTTTTCCGGCGCAGAAGAATTCCTGGAGAAATACAAGGACAATGCAAATGCCATAATAGGCCACTTCGGACTTGGCTTCTACTCTGCATTCATGGTTGCCAAAAAGGTTGAAATCATCTCCCTTTCATATAAGGAAGGTGCCGAAGCGGTTAAATGGAGCTGCGATGGCTCTCCGGAATTCACCATGGAAAAAGCCGAGAAGGCATCCCGAGGCACCGACATAATCCTTTACATAGACGATGACAACAAAAACTTCCTTGAACAGAGCGAAGTGGATGGTCTCCTCAAAAAGTATTGCCGTTTCCTTCCTGTACCTGTCATCTCAGGCTTCGAACAGGAATGGAAAGATGGCAAGTATGTTGACACTGATCGTGAAAAGATAATCAACGTAACGGAACCCACTTGGACTAAAAAGCCATCTGAGCTCACTGATGAGGATTACCGTAACTTCTACCATGAACTCTATCCTGGTCAGGACGATCCATTGTTCTGGATTCATCTCAACGTGGATTACCCCTTCAACCTCACTGGTGTTCTTTTCTTTCCGAAAATCAAAAACAATATCGAAGTCACACGCAACCGCATCCAGTTGTACTGCAATCAGGTTTATGTGACCGACTCAGTTGAGGGCGTTGTTCCCGAATTCATGATGCTCTTGCAAGGTGTTATCGACTCTCCCGATATCCCCCTCAACGTGTCGCGCTCATATCTGCAGGCCGACACTGCCGTTAAAAAGATCTCGGGCTATATCACTAAGAAAGTGGCATCTCGACTTGAAGACATATTCAAAAAGGATCGTGCCGACTTTGAAAAGAAGTGGGATGACATAAAGATATTCATAGAATACGGTATGCTCACCGATACCAAGTTCTGTGATTCAGCAATGAAGTTCGTACTCCTCAAGGATACCGATTCAAAATTCTACACCCTTGATGAGTATCGGACCCTCATTGAAGGCAGCCAGACAGATAAAGACGGTAATGTTACCTATATCTACGCAACTGATCCTGTGGCACAGTATTCATACATCAAAGCAGCCACGGACCATGGTTACAATGTCCTTCTTATGGACGGACAGCTTGACAACCATTTCATCGGGCTTCTTGAATCAAAAATAGAGAAGAGCCGGTTTGTACGTGTTGACTCTGACGTTACCGATCGCCTGATTCCCAAAGATGACAAACGTGATGCCGGCTTAACGGC
>CAJUSN010000083.1:0-4854 GCA_910589095.1 uncultured Muribaculaceae bacterium | reverse complement strand
CGGCCGACCAGCGTGACATGCTTACCGAAATGTTCCGCTCACAAGTGCCCGCTGTTGAAAAAGCCGAGTTCCTCGTACAATTCGAAGCTTTAAGCCCCGAAGCAAATCCTATCCTCATTACCCAAAACGAGTACATGCGTAGAATGAAGGATATGGCAGCTATGCAACCAGGAATGAGCTTCTATGGCGAACTGCCTGACAGCTACAACCTCATCATCAACACCGAAAGCCCTGTAACCAAGCGTATAATCAGTGCAGCCGACTCGGATCTCATGCCCCAGCTCAAATCTGTATTCGAGGCTATTAGAGCAAACAATGCCAAAGCTGAAGATACACGCAAGAATGCACCTGAAGGCAAACTGTCGGATGAGCAGCAAAACGAAATAAAACAGCTTGACGAGAACACAGCTCATCAGCGCGCCGAAGAAAAACGACTTTCAACAGAGTTCGCGTCCGGTCAGCCTCTTGTTAAACAAGCCATTGACTTGGCACTGCTTGCCAATGGACTCCTTCGTGGACATGATCTTGATGAATTCATCCGTCGTTCAGTGAGCCTGCTTTGATCTAACAACAATCCATCTCCATATCCACTGCACCGTCAATCGCAAGAATGGCGGTGCAGTTTGTTCTTTGCAACACTATGTTTTAAGAAATCATTGATTATAAGACAAGCCGTAACGCTGTAGCAGAGTAACGTACTTAGGAGTGCGCGTGAAACGCGTAATGGCAGAATCAATGGAAGAACGCAGCGAGGCATCATTACGTCTCATCATCCATGCTTGGAACTGAGTAAAACTTACCGCAGTAGAGATGTCAACTTGAGGATAGTCGGGAGAAAGGCGGCGTGCCACGCTTTCATTTACCACAGCACATGGAACATCGCCCACGGCCACTGATAAAAAAAGCTGCTCAGAAGTATAAAGGCTGTCGGCATGAATAGTAATGGTATCACCTATCTCATTCGCAAGATTTCGAAGACGCATATATGCAGGTGAAGAAGCCTCGACCCATACATTGCGACCCGCAAGATCAAGCTGCGAAGCAATGAATGACAGTGAATCGGATGAAACTGGCTGCACGAGCACCTGGCGATCAAGGTATACATCGGAAGAATATGCGAATGCTGAATCAACTTCTGTTGTGCGAGCCATGTCCGAAACAATAAGATCAAATAATCCTTCGCGCAGTCCGGTAAGGGCAGCAGAGGTAGAGGTGACAGGATGAAACTTTAGAACCATCCCATTGGCAGATGCTATGCTGCGAAGCATGTCGTAAGAGAAACCTCCAAGAGTATCGGCATAACGATAAAGAGTCATTGGTGAATAGCTGATGGCCACATCAATAGTATCGCCTCCTGATGCTCTTCCCGTCCGTTGGTTGCCGGATGGAGGCGTACTGCACCATCTCAAAGACAACATTAGAAACACTACAATGAGAAGCAGCACAACATAAAGCAGAAGTTGGGCAGGACGCTTGGGCTTGAAATATTGCCTTTGGCTAACTCGCATAAGAGAACATCAGTTAGCAAAATCAACGGAGACTCCCATCTGGAACAACCGTGGGTTCATGGGATAGTGTGGCATTGCGAAGTAATTCTTGCCTGTCATGCCCTGATTGATATGGCTCATCATCACATAGAAGCGAGCCTTCTTTAGTTTCATATTGGCATACAGGTTCATGAACGGATAGTTGCCCACCTTAATATCACGTTGATTGATAAAACTCATTGTTGCCGGCTGGAACGACGGTGCATAATATGCTGTATAGTAATCACAATCAATCCCAAATTGCACGTCAAGCACACGAGCTATCTTAAATTGCAGGTAGAGATTGGAATAGATTGAGAATGTAGGGAGAGCGAGCACAGATTTGTTGGATGACGTCTGATAGAGTGCACGGTTGTCCCAATGCAATGCGCGGAATTGGAGGTTCTGCTGAACTGAGGCAGAGAAAACCTGTATGCTGCTACCACATTGTTCAGGTAGACTCAGAGAATTAAAGTAAATAAGATTCTGTACGTTTTCAACACCCACATTGATTCGTGTACCGGTTTTACGCACCAGCAACTCCCCGCCAAATCTCAGTCGACGAACCTTGGAGAAATCATTTTTCCAGATGAAATAATTAGACACATAATTATTCATCAGGTACGGAGCGGTCTCATTGGAAAATTTTCCGTAAGCAGTGATGGCTACGCTATCACCCAACAGCTTAAAGCGAGTCTGGATGCGTCCGTCGGCGTAGACTTCTCCTGCAGCTGCTCCTACCACACCAATTTTAGCGGTAGCCTCATACCTGAGAATACTACCTTGCTGTTTGGTGAGCTGCGCACCTACCCACAACAGATTCTGGGTTCCATGTGGGTCAACCTTGGTGTCATAAGGATATGGGGTGAGGAGTTCGGGACGTCCTACCCCGGAGATAGGGATGGTATCGGCACACTGATGGTACTTTCTGATCTCATGAGTAAGATAAGCCGACAAACCGGCTTTAGCATACTTGTTGAACCCTTCAAGGAGCGAGACGCCAACAGTGTTACTCAATGACCAATAGGAAGTGGGACTGTTGCTTTCACCCGTTGTGAGATATTGATTCTCCCAAAATGATGAAGCCTCCGACGGGGAACCATTGAAAAAATTATGTGAGCCGTCACGATAATCAAGAGTCCAAATGAAACTTGTGACAGGTACATAGATACGGTGTTCAATAGTGTCGCCCGGGATGGTATCGTTGGGAGGTGTCACTTTCCAAAATCCCACCTTGTAACGATGATTCATGTAAAACTCTTGACCTTTCAGGCGTGTGCGCGCCATGGTGAGATTTGTAGGGATAGTCTTTGAGTTGATTGAAGACTGCCCACCCTGAAGTTCAGCCGGATCGGTTATATACAGGTCATCAGTGATACCGCCATTTTGCTGATTAAGACCATTCCAATGGTTAAAGAACGTTTGCAATTCATATCGGTCACCAATATATGATCCGGAGAGTCCCCACGTGAGGTTCTTTATGGCTTGGTAATTATAGGATCCTTTGCTGTACAGATAATCAAGATTGGCGCCAATCTGCAACTGCTTTGAAGCATTGCCCGAGAATACGGCCTGCAGGCGATCCTGTTTATTCTCACGTCCACCGGCTGTGTTATAACTAAGTAGAGTCATTGGAATCCGGGTGTTGTAATAACGATGATTACCTTCAACCGGACGCCATTTATCCACCGCGTCACGGAAAAAGAAGGGGCTCATACTTGCTTGACGTAAATAATCCATGTCAAGTCCGGCACCTCCGAGATTTCCTGTAGTGGCATAAACAAGATAGGAATCTGTGGGAACTGATTCCTGTGCATAATTCTTGAAAACAGTGTCGATGGTTGACGGTTCATGCAGACCCAGGGGTGGAATTATTTCCCACGCATAGGAAGGTGCAAGCACCGGCCCATTTGCCGAAATAGTTAGTCCGATTAGGGATGCGGCGAAATATATAATGGTAAAAACTTGTATACGTTTCATTTCAGTGTGCAAAGTTAGTGCATTTACTTGGCATAGCCACGCTAACCGCTGCAAAAAATAGGCCATGAAGCGTCAGAAATCTATCGTAAGGCGCACATTAAGCTGACGTCGAGTTAGATAATTCGGTACAGCGTACTGGATATTGTTGACATCAGTTACCCAATAATAGCTGCTCACATTGGACTGGTCAAGAAGATTGAACACATCCACACCTAACCAAATGCTCTTGAAATGACGCCAAAACCCTTCGCGCTGTGGCTCTCCTTCTTTTACGGGAGTAAGCAAACCGTACATGAGCCCGATATCGACACGCTTATATGCAGGAGTGCGGAAGTAGCCTTTGTCACGCGATGAATGTGAGGCTATGGCCGGAAGTCCGTCGGAAAGGATTCCGCGCAAACTGAATTTGAGCTTAGGAATCTTGGGGAAATAGTCCGTGAAATACAATGCAAGATTATATCGGCGATCGTTGGGTCGGGGTACTTTAACACCTCTGAGATTCTCACTGGTTTTCATCAATGAAAAACTGATCCATGAATCACTTCCGGCCACAAACTGCCCGAAAAGTTTGAAATCGATTCCGGAGGCAAAACCTGATGATTCATTAACGCCGCTGTAGACCATCTTCAAGTTATCAAGCTCATAAGGAATCAATTGGTCCATGGCTTTATAATATACCTCGCCGGAGAGTTTGAACGGGCGGTTAAAAGCACGGAAGGAATAATCAGCTCCGGCTATGAATTGCCAGCTACGTGGCGATTTGATATCGCTGTTAAGCGAAACAATGGCGTTGCCATTCTCATCATTTTGAATCATGCGCAACTCCTTGTAGAATGGCGCCTGATAATAGAGACCAGCAGCCACTCGGAAAGCCCACGAAGGGGAAGCTTCAGGGATGAAACCTACATTGACACGTGGACTCACAAGCAACTCCTTATTAAAGGACCAATGGCTCAGGCGAACGCCTGCATTGATATTGAAATATCCGGCATTGGAAGATATTCGCCAATTGTCCTGCACAAATGCATTGATACGGGTGGAATTCATATCTTCATGAGCCGAAAGATTATAGATAACATTCAGCTGATCCGGAGCAACGGGAAGAGAAAAGCCTGCAGAATCGCGTAATTCCCATTCACGGGAGCGCTCCATCACACTTTGCCGACGAATGCCTATGCCATAAGTGAGCGAATGGTTGCGTATGGCTGTGTTGCCTTTTAGCGCAATGTCAATTACTGATGATTTCAACCGGTTACGCGCATGCTCGTGATAACGTCCCACTCCAAGTTCGCCACCGATGCCTTCGCTTCCACCAGTTCCGGCCTGATCGAGCCAGTACTCCCCTGAT
>CAJUSN010000082.1 GCA_910589095.1 uncultured Muribaculaceae bacterium | reverse complement strand
GTGTAATAATTCACTGAGGAGGTGCCGGAGGTGTAGGATGGTGTAAGCGCATTGAAGGGCGCATCCTGACCCCAGGCAATGTCGGCGAGCAGAGGCTCTACCACGGGAGTGCCTGCGGAAACAGCTTGCGTGACGGTGGGCTTTTCAGTGGCGTTGGCCATGTAAAGTTCGTAGAGCTCCATGAGAGCTTTCAAACCGTCGGGTGCATCGGCCGGGTCAAAAGAGCCGGAATCAGAGTAGCCGAGCACGGCGCCGAGGCGGTCGTCGCCGGCGATGATAACGAATCCGCCATTGGCTGAGCGGGAGTTGAATACGTAATATGGAGCCTGGGCCGAGCCTTTGGCACTCTTGGGAGTGAGAGGCGCTTCGATTCGGGCATCGATGCCTGATCCGGCAAAGAAGTCAGCGGCAAGCGAGCGAGCTTCGGTAAGTCCTACCGTACGCGCCGCTCCGGAGAGGGCGAGCAGCGAAACGGCTCCAAAAAACGATATGCGTTTCAAATTCATTTGTTAGAGTGTGATGCTTTTAAGTGTCTCAAATAAATGATTTACTACATTCAGTGGCTTACGAAATAAACGTTAGTTCATTTATTGGAGCCACTTATGAAGCAAAGGCGGCGTAAGAGCCGCCTTTGCTGTTATGGGAGATGGTTGGTTATCAGAGAATCACCTTGAAGGCTTTGCTGCCTACTTTCACAATCACCACGCCTGAAGCCGAGCAAGCGTAAGTGTTTGCTCCGGAAGCGGCAGAGGCTGTGAGGACTACACGGCCAGAGAGGTCGAACACGGTAACATCGGCAGGTGAGTCGGTGCACACGGTGATGATTCCGGCATTGGCCGCTACGGAGATTGTGGCATCGTTGGCAATAGAGCCTATGGCAGCGCTACCACTGATGGTCTGTTCATCAGATGATTCTGAGTAAATGGTTGCGATTTCTGCGGAAGCTACAGTTTCGCCAACGGCGGTAACGTAGTAAGTTATGGCAACGTTGGAGGGATAATCGAAATCGATGGTGTAGGAAGTTTCTTCAATTTCGGTTTCTTCAAGCATCACTCGGATGTTTGAACCGGCAGGCTTGATCTGGGTGATGTTCACGCTGTTGATGAAGCATTTGTAGGAGCCTGTGTAGGAGAGGGATAGGCGGCAGTCGGCAGTACCCTTGGTAAAGTCGGCTGCATAGATTTGCTCGCCCTTCTCAAGAGTCATGGTTTTTGATTCAAGGACATTGTCCTCTGCATCAAGAAGCTCTATGGTGATTTTACCTCCGCTTCCTTCATAGCCGTATGCGCTTTCCAGAATGGTGTAGACAGCGGTGAATTGGCCGTCATTGCTTGACAGGTCAATTGAAGGAGTGATGAGCGAACCGGTGCCTCCGTTGAAAGGTGAGAGTACTACGTAGCCGGAAGCGAGGGCGAGTTCAGAACCGTCCCATCCTTTAGCGTCTGTGTACTGGTCAAGTTTGTAGTTGAAAGTGAATTCAATTTTTTCAAGGCTGCCGATGTTGACTTTCGAGAAGTCTTCGCTGATTACGGAAACTTTTGAATCGTAGTTCAGAGTGGTGGTTTGGAAAATCGAAACAATGTAGGAAAGAGCATCGGGCACAGCGTCCCATGATATGGTGGCTTTATCGCCGGAAACAGATGCAGTGGGCGCAGGAGTGGCCAGGCTGGTTATCACTTTTACGACGCGGATTTCATTTGAGTCGGATGAAGTGGCGGTGCCGTCGGTTGCGCGTACCACGTAGTAATAAGTTACAGAAGAATCCAAACCGGACACGGCTTTTGTGCGTGATGTGCCGCAATCTTCATTTTCAAATACATAAACCTTTTCACCCTTGTCATTGTAGGAATATACGTCAAGGTAATAGTTGGTTGCACCTGTAACAGACGACCATTGAGCGGTAAACGAAGTGCCGTCGGCCGAAGTGGGCTGATAAGCTTTAGGGGCAGCCATGAATGATTTGGACTGATCTACTTTAAGGTTCTCGAGTAGAATGCCGGAGGCTGAAAGGTAAGGAGCAACGGTTATAGTTGTGTAAGAACTTCCTGTACCAACCAGTTCAAGTTCGGTCCATTCGGAGTCAGAGAGATAGAGAGTGGTGGAGGTGTAGCCAATTGTAATTGTTACACCGCCGCCGTAGGAGTCAAGAGCGCGCACTTTGGTGCGGATGCGGATGGAACCGGCAGTGGATGAGGCTGAAAAAGACTTGGTGCGCACTGAGCCTCCATCCTGAAGAAGGAGGGCACCGCCAGCTTGATAAGCTTTAGAGGCCGACCAGCTGGGGAAGTAAGTAGAAAACGATCCGGAACCGTAGCTCGCAAAAGCCACCGGATTGTCAACGGAACCTTCGGTGAACTGGGTGAAGTCAGCGTCAATCAGTGAAGTGATTTCTGCATCCTGAGCTGACGCACCGAAAGAGACCAAGCTGAGGAGCAAGGCAAGAAAACAGGTGTAAATTTTTGTCATGTGAAACTATTTGAGGTTAAAGATTGAGTTAAATGAATGTGTAAATTACTATATCTTAACGTATTTTATGATGGTTTATTATCCGGATGTGCCGGAAAGTTGATGATTGGTTGGCGGAAGTGTTGCCGGAGCGTCAACGCGGGAGGGTTACTGTGCGCGCCAGACATACGGTGGTATCACCATGGTTGATGGTGCTCACGAGTGATTTCCCGTCGGAAGAGAATGAAGAGCACACCTCCACTTCATCACCGAAGTGACTCTCGCGGCGATATTCTATTTCAAAACGCGCAACAAAGAAATTATCGTAGGTCTCGAGATCCATCTGGTTGATGATCAATTCAACGTAGCGTGATGAGTTGACGTGTCGGTTAACGTCTATGTCGCTCACCTGAAAGGTGTAGGAGTGGCACATCTGCGGAGTTTCAGCCGGCCGGATTTTATCCTGACGGTCAATGGGACATACTTTATCACTCACCACATCGGCCAGGAAATCGAACCCCGACAGATTTGCCGGACGGCGCGTTTTCATGTTTATGGCTACCCAGATGGTGCGGGCATAACCTATGATTTCCCCGCCCGATCCTCGGATTTCGAAGTTACGTTCCGAGAAGTGGCGGTTGTAACTCTCCACCCAAGTGGAAAGTGAATAATTCTCAAGTAGTTTGGGATACCGCTTCATTTCTATGGCTATGCGGGAGAGCACCCATAGATTTCCATCAGCGGCCAGGTTTTTGAATCCAACGCCAATGGCGTCGGCATGTTCGGTGGAAACTTCTATGATCTGCTGCACGAGCATGGCGGGTGCGAGTTCGCGCTGAGCGTTGCATTGGGCTGCTGTCAGCAGGAAGTTGTGGGTATATACTTTGACAGTGTCGGTCATGATTGTTCAAGATTGATGACTTATCGGTTATCGGATAAGTCTTTAGGTTTTTGTAAATCGCGGCGGATGAGATATTCGTCCACATGCTCTATGGGTGAACGTGTGATGGCCACTCGCCCGCTTCTCACGAATTGTTTTATATCATAACGTTTCAGCTCGGAAAAAAGCGCGTCGGTTTCGTCATGATGACCGGTTTTTTCAATCACGGTATATTCCGGTGTTATCTCCAGAATGCGTGCGCCGAAGTGTCGGATGATTCGCTCCACATGGTTTTCGGCGAGCATACGTGCGGTGGATATTTTATATAGAGCCATTTCCTGATATACCATTTCGGAGTCGTTGTAATAGAAAGCGCGTATCACGTCGATGCGTTTCTCAATCTGACCTATCACCTTGTCCATCATCTCCGGAGTGGAGCGGCACGTGAGTGTGATTTTATGAATGTCTGGCATGGCGCTGGCACTCGCACTCACGCTCTCAATGTTGATGCACCGGCGCGTGAATATGTTGGATAGCTGCGTGAGCAGTCCCACATGGTTTTCGGAAAATACCAAAATGGTGTAAAGTGTTGGTTGGTTCCGGCTCATTCTTGGGGTTTGTATATTTCGGTTGGGTTTATCATAATATAGTCCACGGCGGCTCCGACGGGTGTCATCGGGAACACCATGTCGGTCTCGCGGATGTTTACGTTCAGGATCATGGCCTTTGGAGAGGCAACCATCCGCTCTATTGCAGCCGGGAGTTCGCCACGGCAGGCAACGTCGATGCACTCGATGCCATATGCTTCTGACAGCATTTTGAAGTCGGGGTTGAGGAGCGGGGTCATGGAGAAGCGGTTGTTGAAAAAGAGCGACTGCCATTGACGCACGTTGCCCAGAAAGTTGTTGTTGAGCAGGATTATCTTTACGGCTGTTCCATACTGCATGATTGTGCCCAGTTCCTGTACGGTCATTTGGAGGCCTCCGTCGCCTGTGAAGAGGTACACGCCGCGTTCCGGAGCTCCCATTTTGGCGCCGATGGCTGCGGGAAGTCCGAAGCCCATGGTGCCGAGTCCGCCGGAGGTGATGATGCTTCGGGGTGCAGTGAAGCGGAAGTAGCGGGCAGAGAGCATCTGGTTTTGTCCCACGTCGGTGACAAGGATAGCTCCTTCTCCGGCTGCTTCGCTTACCAAGCGCGCGGTTTCGCCCATGGTGGCGGGGGCTGAAGGGTCGGAACCGTGAGCCGCCTCCTGGCCCACGAGCTCATGTTCTGCGGCATTGTGACGGTCGAAGCTCTCGCTCCATTCGGTGTGGCTGGCCTTGTTGACCAGTGGAAGGAGCATGTCGAGGGCATCGCGGGCGTCAGCGTGGACTTTGAGATCCACGCGCACGTTTTTGTTGAATTCCGATTCGTCGATGTCAATGTGGGCAATTGTGGCCTGAGGCGCGTAGTGCTCCAGCACTCCTGTCACGCGGTCGTCGAATCGCATGCCTATTGCCACTATCAGGTCGGCTCGGTTGGTGTTGATATTGGGACCGAAGTTGCCGTGCATGCCGAGCATCCCTTTGAACAATTTGTGGGACGATGGCAGAACCGACAGCCCGAGAAGCGTGGCCGCCACAGGTATATCAGCTTTTTCAGCAAGAGCTCGCAGTTGCTCCTCGGCTTCGGCAATAGTGATGCCTTGGCCGGCGAGTATCATGGGCCGGCGCGCGCGGTTGATCATTTCCGCGAGCCGTTTGATGTCGAACTCGTTTGTCTCTGGGCGGGGAACATACGAGCGGATATAGTTACACGGAGCGTAGCCTGGGTCGGTGAGGCCGGTCTGAGCATCCTTGGTGAAGTCGAGCACAACGGGTCCGGGTCGACCCGTGGTGGCTATGTGGAAGGCGCGTGCAAGTGCATCGGATACCTGTGAGGCGTGACGCACCTGGATGCTCCATTTCGTTACGGGTTGGGTAATGCCTATTACGTCAGTTTCCTGAAAAGCATCTGTGCCGAGCATGTCGGAGGGGGCCTGGCCGGTTATCACCACCAGGGGAGTGGAGTCCATCATGGCGTCGCTCAGGCCGGTGATGAGGTTGGTGGCGGCCGGTCCGGAGGTGACTATTACCACTCCGGGCTTGTGGGAGGTGCGGGCATAGCCTTGGGCTGCATGCATGGCACCTTGCTCATGGCGGGTGAGCACGGTGTCGATTTGTGACATATAGTCATATAGGCGGTCAAACACCGGGATGATGTAGCCTCCGGGATAGCCGAATATGCGTTCCACGCCTTCAGCTACGAGTCCTTGCAATAATGCTTCCGCTCCTGTAATCTTTTCTGCCATAGATGAATGTGTGTTATATTCTGACTCCACCCTTATCGGCGGAGGTTACTGATGAGGCATATGCCTTGAGAGCGCGACTCACTGTGCGGTCGCGTCCGGAGGGAGTGTATGCGTCGGTTCCGCGGCTTTCCTCTTCGGCACGACGGCGTTGGAGTTCCTCGTCGCTGATGCGAAGCGTGATTGAGCGGGCAGGGATGTCAATGTCGATGGTGTCGCCGTCGCGCACAAGGGCGATGGGTCCTCCGGCAGCGGCTTCCGGCGAAACGTGGCCAATGGAGAGGCCGGATGTGCCACCCGAGAAGCGTCCGTCGGTGATGAGGGCACATTCTGTGCCGAGATGCTTGCTTTTGAGATAGCTGGTGGGATAAAGCATCTCCTGCATACCGGGGCCGCCTTTTGGGCCTTCGTAGGTGATGACCACTATGTCGCCGGGCCTGATACGGTCATGGAGTATGGCGTCCACAGCTTCATCTTGCGACTGACACACCTTTGCTTTGCCTGAAAATGTGAAGAGATCCGGGCTTACGCCAGCCGTTTTGACTACACATCCGTCGGGCGCGAGATTGCCTTTCAGAATGGCCAAGCCGCCATCCTTCACGTAGGCGTGTTCGCAGTCGCGGATGCAGCCGGTGGCGCGGTCAGTATCGAGCGAGGAGAAGTAGGCCATCTGTTCGCCCAGGCGGGTGGTGTGTTTGCGGCCGGGGGCACTGCGCCACAGCTCATCGGCTCGGTCAGTGTATTGGCTGCCCCCTATGGCGTAGAGGTCAATCGCTTCGCCAAGGGGATGGCGGTCGACGCGCAAGGCCGATGTGTCCACAAGATCGGCGTCGGCAAGTTGCTTCATTATGGTGAGTATTCCGCCGGCGCGGTTCACATCTTCTATATGATAAGAGGAGTTGGGGGCTACTTTGCATAGCACCGGAGTGACGCGTGACAGGCGGTCAATGTCATCGAGCGAGAAGTCGGCGCCTGCTTCCGTTGCCACGGCCAGCAGGTGAAGAACCGTGTTGGTGCTTCCGCCCATGGCTATGTCCAGTGTCATGGCATTCAGCAGGGCAGGGCGCGACGCTATGGAGCGGGGCAGTACCGAAGTGTCGCCGTCGCGGTAATAGCTGTAGGCGTTTTCCACAATGGTGCGGGCTGCTTGGCGGAAAAGCTCGCGGCGGTTTATGTGCGTTGCCACGATGGTGCCATTGCCCGGGAGCGAAAGGCCAAGAGCCTCGGTGAGCGAGTTCATGGAATTGGCGGTGAACATTCCCGAACATGAACCGCAAGTGGGACATCCGCCGCGTTCCATGGCTTCAACAGTTGCATCGTCAACAGTGTCGTCGGCAGCCTGAACCATAACATCCACCAAATCCACGGCTTTACCCCCTACCTGTCCGGCTTCCATGGGGCCGCCGCTGACAAATATGGCGGGGATGTTGAGACGCATGGCTGCCATTAACATTCCGGGGGTCACCTTGTCGCAATTGCTTATGCATACCATTGCATCGGCGCGATGTGCGTTGACCATATATTCCACAGAGTCGGCTATGAGGTCGCGCGAGGGGAGTGAGTATAACATTCCGTCGTGGCCCATGGCGATCCCGTCGTCAACGGCTATGGTGTTGAATTCGGCTGCAAAACACCCCATGCATTCTATTTCGCGCTTCACTTCCTGTCCTATCTCGTGGAGATGTGTGTGGCCGGGAACGAACTGCGTGAAGGAGTTGACTATGGCTATGACCGGACGGTGCATTTGCTCGTCGGTCATGCCGTTGGCACGCCAAAGAGCGCGTGCGCCGGCCATGCGGCGACCGCGGCGGGCGGTGTCGCTGCGCAACGGGATTTTGTATTCAGTATCGTTTTGTGGCATTTCAGAGGAAGTGATGAACTGTTACGGTTCCGGTATATATAAAAATATCGGCTTTCATTACAACAATGCATGCCGCGAAGGTGTTCGCTGCATGATTCATGGTGAAAGTCCGATGTAAGGTATGTTGCAAATTTAAACTTTAAAGGGCGATTGTGCAAACATTTACACATAAAATGTTAGTTTTGCGCAATAAATAGTCACTTTTTTGTGCATTACGATTAAAATTAAACAGTGAAGTGATTTAAACTTTTTGCGAAAAGTAAAGAATTGCTTAAAAATGTTTTCTTCAAAAGCAATATTCATTACTATTTCGGCATCTTCGTCCCCTTTCTTCGGTCATGATGCCCGCATCATTCCCTCATCAAGGAGACAAATCTGCTCAAAATATTAATAAATCTTGCATTTGAAAAAAGTTTAAATCACTTCAGTTTCTAAAAACTGACCCGGCCGAAAACACGGTCGGGTCAGCGATAAGGTATGTTGATGCAGCGTTACTTCACTGTCACCTTTCGGGCTATGCTTGCTCCTTTGCCCTCGACTGCTATCACGTAGATGCCCGGGGCTACCGCGGAGGTGGAAAGAGTGGCGCAGGCGCCTGATGAGGTGGTGCGTGCCACCGGACGGCCTTGAAGGTCAAACATTGTTGCGGTGAATGAGGCTTCGCCTCCCATAACAATATCGAAACCATCAGTGCCGGGGGTGATGAGCAGGCGGCGTTCGGGGTCATCGGTCACTGTGCCGGTAGAGGCAACATTGCTGAGGATGTATTTCAGTCCGGCCTCGGCGTTGATTTTTCCGTAGCCAGCGGCAGCCGGTTTGCGACGGGTGTAGATGTCGGAGGTGGAGCTGTGGGCAAGTACATCCTTGATTCCCTCCACGTCGAGGGTGGGATCGGCCTCGAGCCACAGGGCGATAACTCCGGAGGCGAAAGGCGCGGCCATCGAGGTGCCGTCCATGGCGCCCCAATAGTCGGTGTAATTATTGAAGTTGGGGTTGGTGGCCTTTCCGGTCATCATGTCTTTCCCCTCGTAAGAACTTGCGCCCGCGCCTTCAACATAGTATTTGCTGTAGGATGAGATAATTGACGAGCCGGGAGCAAGCACATAAGGCAGTTTGGTTCCGTCGGGCAGTGTACCGTAGCTTGAGAAGGAGGAGATCTGTCCAACCGGTTCTCCCCAGCTGGAATAAAGAGATGACTCCTTGAGTACGCCGAAGCCGGTGCGTGAGACAAATGACCCCACGGTGATGAGGTTGTCGGCTGTACCGATGGCGTTGATTGATTCCGATGCCGAACCGGAGGTGAAGCCGGCAACATTGTTGGAGGTGAAGTTGCCATAGTCGCTATAGTACATATTCACTTTCTGACCCGGTGTGCCTTCGATCTTTATCATAAGATAATAGTTGGCCGAGAGTCGCAATGCGGTGGATGGTGAGATGCACACGTTGTATCGGTCGTTGGCACCGTTGACTTCGGCATATATGGTGCCGCGTCCGGATGAAAGGCCGGTCTTGGTGGTGAAGGCGGTGGTACCTGTGCGAGAGCTTGTGGCCAAGGTTGTTGTGGTTTTGGTGTTCTTGTTGTAGGTGAGGAGGGTTACGGTTAGAGGTTGCCAGTCAGATGCCCAGATGTCGATGTCGCCTTCAATAGAGGTGGTCACCGTGGCATCCGGCATAAGGAATGTTGAGAGTGATGTTTCATTGGCCGTGAAGGTCTTGGTGACAGACATGTCCATGTCGCCTTCGTTGCCTGACGAAAGTACTATTATGGCATCGCGACCCAATTCGTTGAGGGCAGAGGTGAAATCGTCGGTGCCATCGTGGGGCCCCACGTTGCTGCCAAGGCTGAGGTTTACCACACAGGGTTTGCCTTCCTGCTTGGCATAATCCACTATTTTCCCAACACCGTCAAGGATGTTAGGATCGTAGAATGTACCAACGCTGAACACCGGTGTAGCATCGTAGGCCACACCATAGTAGGGGATGGGTTGGTCAGTGCGGGTGGTTGAAGTTCCGGTCAGCTGGGTATTGGAGGTGTAGGCATAGGTACCGTTGCCTTTGTAGGAACCGGTTAGGATGCCTGCCACGTGTGTTGCGTGGCTTTCGTCCTTATCGTCCGATTCGAATGATTTGAGAGTGGAGGCATAGTACTCCGACGAACGTCCGTATTGGCCGGAATAAACCCACAGACGCTCAATGCGAGAAGCACCGCTATCGTCCAAAAAATTGAGGTGGTTGGGTTCAAGTCCTCCGTCGAACATACCCACAATTACCCCTTTGCCGGTGAATGATCGTGTGGTGCCGTTGAGTTCTATGCCATTGTGGGCGGCATCGACGCCGGTAAGCTGTCGGGCACCGTCCAGTTTCATCTTCTTCTTGCCGCCGAAGGTGAGCGACTGCACAGCTTCCAATTCAGCGAAGCGCTCCACTTCATCAATCGTCATGCTTACTATAACTGACTGTCCGAATGAGTTGGTCACCCTGTAGCCGGCTTCCTCTATATCAGAGGCTGTATATCCTGGGCAGAGGGTTGCAATGACGGCTATTTCATTTGAAATTTCGGAAGTGCCGAGCGGCTTTATTGCCGACGCCGACTGTTGACGGTAACGGTCCATATACTTCAGACCGTCCATAGATATTTTGTTTTGGCTGAGGCCTGTGGCAGCAGCCATAGCCATAAGTGCGGCTATGAGTGTTCTGTTGGTCATTTTTGAATGTTGAATGATTGGAGCCACAAATTTAGTAATAAAAAATGAAAAAAAGCTGCAAAGTGACGCCACTTTGCAGCTTTTGGATGAATGCCGGGAAGATTTTCAGCGCACTTGGATTTTGCGGGAGAGGGTGGCCGAGGGAGCATTTACGGTGATGATGTAGATGCCGGGGGTGAGGGTTGAAGTTTCAACTGATGCAGAGCCATCAGCACCGCGGGCCGAGGCAACGGCGCGTCCCTGGAGGTCAACGACCTTCACTTCAAACTGAGCCTCGCCGGCAAGCGTCACGTCATAGCCGGCGCCGTTGGGCGTAACCAAGAAGCGGGCCTCATCGTCCTCCCACACGCTGCCTATTGCAGCATGGTTGGTCAGAATGTACTCTATCCCTTTCTGGGCGTTTATAGTACCCGCTCCCCAACGGTCCTTGGGTCGCATGAGCAGCGGACTATAGGTGGAGGTGTTGTTTATCACCTCCATCACCCCTTCATAGTCAAGTGTCGGACACGCCTGCAGCCAAAGCGCCACAGTTCCCGTAACATAAGGACAAGCCATGGATGTACCCTGCATTTCGCCCCAGTAGTCTGTACGGTTGCCTGAGGTGACGCGTGCAGATGCATCTGCTGGATTGCTGACGGTGTAACTGCTGATGCTGGCAATTATGCCGGCTCCCGGAGCGCAAACAAGTGGGAGCTTGGTGCCGTTGAAAGCAGTTCCGTAGGATGAAAATGGCGATATTCCGTCAACCGGGAATGAACCGGAGAATTGATAGGCCGATCCGGCGTCATTCGCCCCGAGTACAGGCCACACATTTCGGGTGGTGTATGAGCCTACGGAAAGGATATTCTCGCCACACGCACCGCAGTTGATAGAATTAGCCGGTGAGCCGGCCGAGTAGCCGGTGAGGTTGTTGCGTACGAAAGTGATGGCTTTGGTACTTGAGTAGCTGTACACGTTGCAAGTTTGTCCGCTTGCACCATCTATTATGAGTACAATATATCGGTTTGAGGCTGAAGATTTGGGTGTGACCGAGAGATTGGAGAAAACGTTAAAGCGGTTGTTGTTCGGGTCTACAT
>CAJUSN010000081.1:1507-11314 GCA_910589095.1 uncultured Muribaculaceae bacterium | reverse complement strand
AGATTGCCGTCATGATAATCGATATCTCCGAAATGGTTGGCTACTTCGGGGTGTATGAACGGGCTGGAGTTAACGGTAACGATATTGCCGGACTTGTCGAGTTTGTAGAGTGCGCGGGTATCGGAGATGTAATAGAATTGACCGTCGCAGGCCACACCTTGCCGGCCGGGAATTTCAATGACTTCCTTGAGGCGATACTCATTAGCGAGCTGTCGGGCTTCGGCAAAAAGAGCGAGGCCCGACAGCAGGGTAAGAGTCAATATTCGTTGAATATTCATGTTGTTGTGAAAAGGATTACCCGGGAGAGTGGGGGCGAAGAGGATTTAGAAACTGTTTAAATTTATTCTAAAAAATATTTTAATACTTTATTTCAGTAATTTTGAGCGCCTTTCCGGTTGTTTCAGCCAAGTTTCATCAGTTACGATGCCCGCATCGCTCCTTTTTCAACTTGCTGAAACACCTTGAAAATCCATCTCAAAATTCTCTGAAAATAAATTTAAACAGTTTCTTACTTAGCCGGACCCATTTCAAAGATGAGTTCGCCACCTTTCATGATGTCGTCGTGGGTGATGAACATTTTGTCGTAGGGTTGGCCGTTGAGTTTGACGCCACGGATGTAGCGGTTTTTGTCGGAATTGTTGACGGTCTTGACCACGAATTTGCCACCGGGCACTTCCACCTGAGCTTCATTGAAGATGGGTGAACCGAACCAGTAACGGCCACTTGCAGGTTCAACTTGATAGAAGCCGAGCGATGAAAGGATGTACCAGGCGGACATCTGTCCGGCGTCTTCATTACCAGCGAGACCATCGGGGATGACGGTGTAGAACTCGTCGAGGACCTGACGCACACGGTCAGCTGCCTTGTCGGGTTCGCCGAGCATGGTGTAGAAGTAGATAACGTGGTGAGAGGGTTCGTTGCCGTGGGCATACTGTCCGATGAGACCGGTGATGTCGGGCGAAGCGTTGTCGCCGGTGAGCTGAGAAGAAGTGTTGAAGAGGGAGTCAAGGCGAGAAACGGTAGCTTCGCGAGAACCGAAGAGCTTCACAAGGCCATCAAGGTCCTGAGGAACGAGCCAAGTGTACTGCCAGGCGTTTCCTTCGCAATAGTCGTCCTCACGGTGAGTTGTGGCGTTGGGGTCGAAAGGGGTGCGCCATGAACCGTCGGCCATGCGACCGCGCATGTAGCCGGTTGTGGGGTCGAAGTAATTGCGGTAAGAGTGGCTGCGGTCAGTGAATATGCGGACGTTAGTGGTGTCGCCCATGGCATCGGCAGCGCGAGCGATAGCGCCGTCGGCAATGGCATATTCCATGTCGTAGGCAATGCTTTCGAGCATCTTGTCGGAGGGGATGAATCCGTATTGCTGACGGAGAGCGCCGCCGCGGGCAGTGTCGGCAGCAGTTTTCAGGAGCGCTTTATAGGCTTTCTCGCGGTCAATACCGGGCTGGTTCTTGACAATTGCATCGGCAACGGCAATAATGCCGGGATTTCCGACCATACAGTCGGTTTCATTGCCCCAGAGGTGCCAAACGGGGAGGCGACCCTGTTCATCGGCTATGGCAACCATGTTGTTGGTCATGTCGGCGTTGCGGTCAGGATGAACAATGCTCATGAGGGGCATCTGCGCGCGGTAGGTGTCCCAGAGCGAATAGATGGTGTAGGGGGTCATTGAGTCGCTGTGGTAAACCTTGTCGTCGGCCCCACGATAGTTGCCGTTGACATCGGAGAAGGTTGCGGGGACGATCATGGTGTGGAACATGGCTGTGTAGAACTTGGTGAGGTCGTCCATGTTGTCGGTCTGCACTTTGATTTTACCGAGCTCCTTGTTCCATTGTGCGGATGCATTTGCAACTGTTCCGTCGAAGTCCCAACCGGGCATTTCGGCAGCAAGGTTTGCTTCTGCACCCTCGATTGAAACGGGGCTAATGGCCACTTTCATGAGTATTTGCTCGCCATCCTTGGTTTTGCCGAAGTTGACGCGGCCATACATGTTGTCCTTGCCTTTGAGCTGGAACGATTTGAAAGGCTTGGAGAATTCGGCCACAAAGTATATGCGTTGGTTTTTGGCCCATCCGGAGGAGTAGCGGTAGCCCACGATGCGTGTTTTGCCAACAGCTTTCATTTCGGTTTCGGTGGATTTGTCCCAGCAACCACCGTTTTCAAGGTCGATTACAATGGCCGCGTCCTTGCCTTTGGGGAAAGTGTAGCGGTGAACGCCCACACGATTAGTGGAAGTGAGTTCGGCGAGAATGCCGTAACGCTTGAGAGGCACGGAGAAATAGCCGGGAGAAGAAACTTGCTGAGAGCGTTCGGCATAGCTCCAAAGCCCGGAAGCGGGATCGTCCTCGGTGCCGCGTGCGTAAGTTACGTCGCCCATGACCGGCATAACGGTAACGTCAAAGAGGTCGCCGATGCCGGTGCCTTCAAGGTGAGTGTGAGAGAATCCAATAACGGTAGAGTCGCTCACGTGGTAGCCGGAACACCAGTCCCATGTCTGTGGGATGGATGTTGGGCCGAGCTGCACCATGCCGAAGGGTACGTTAGCACCCATGAAGACGTGGCCGTGACCGCCGGTGCCGATATTCATGTCAACATAATTGGTCAACGCCTCAGCGCTGTCCTGAGCCATGGCTGCGGATGTTAAAAGAGAAGCCGCTACAGGAAGAATCAGTTTGAGTTTCATTGAATTTATTTGTACGATTTATTTATTTTTTGTCGGAAAGATTGAATTTTAGGTTTTTGCCCTGTATGAGCTGGTCGTGGCTGATACGGTAGCTTTTCAGGGGTTTGTCGCCGAGCGTCATTGAATTGATGTAGATGTCGGCGGGGGAGGAGTGAGGTGCATCAATGGTGATGGTTCCGGAGGGGGTGTCGATTTCAACCTTGTCGAAAACGGGCGATGTGAGAGTGTAGAAAGGTTCGCCGGGAGCATCAGGATAGAAACCCATCATTGAGAATACGGCCCATGATGACATTGTGCCGGTGTCGTCGTTGCCGGGTATGCCATCGGGCTTGGTGGTGAAGTATTTAGCGAGGAGTTTGTTGACTTGTTCCTGAGTGCGCCATTCTTCGCCGGCGAAACGGCTGAAGAGGTAGGGGTAGGCTATGTCCGGTTCGTTGGCGGGATCATAGAGAGCGGAGTCCATGACCATCTGGAGCTTATCGACAAACTTGCGTTTACCGCCCATGAGTTTTGCGAGACCTTCCACATCGTGAGGCACAAAGAAGGTGTAGTTCCAAGCGGATCCTTCATGGAATCCGGGAACGGGTTCAAAGTTTTCGCCTTGGCGGGGATTGAACGGAGAGAGGAATTTACCGTCCTTGGTTATGGGGCGGAGAGTGCCGCTCTCTTTGGAATAGTAGTTTTTATAGCCTTGGGCGCGTTTGTATAGTTCCTTGGAGAGAGCTTTGTCGCCACGTTCGGCTGCGAGCCAAGCGAGGGCGTTGTCGGCTACGTAGTATTCCAAAGCGTGGCTCACGGAATTGTCGCCTGAAAGGTCATTGGCATGCCAGCCGAGAGGCACATAGCCAAGCTGGATGTAGGGATCAATGTCGGGGCGCATGGGGTTTTTGTCGCCGGGGGTTGTGGCGGATTTAACCATTGCCTGGTAGGCAGCGTCCATGTCGAAGTCGCGCAGACCTTTACGCCAGGTGTCGACAATGACAGGAATTGCAGGGTCGCCCTCCATTGTGAAAGTTTCGCGTCCGTAGAGTTCCCATTTCGGGAGCCATCCCCATTCTTTGGACATGTCGATCATGGAGCGCACCATGTCGAGTTGTTTTTCGGGGTAGACCATAGTGAGGAGCTGGTGAACGTTTCGGTAAGTGTCCCAGAGAGAGAAAACGGTGTAGCGGTCGCCATCATAGGAAACATTTCCGTTGCCCCAACCTTCCATGAGAGGATATTGTCCGTTTACGTCGGAGAGGATGTTGGGGTGGATGAGGGCATGGTAAAGAGCGGTGTAGAACACTTCGCGCTGATCGGGGGTGCCACCGGTGACGCGGATTCGGCCGAGCTGAGAGTTCCATTCGTTTCGTGCGTTTTGGCGAATCTGGTCGAATGTTAGCGAGGCTTGTTCTTTGTCGAGGTTTTCACGAGCGTTGTCGCAAGAGACAAATGAAACGCCCATTCTGACTTCAACCTGTTCGCCGGGGGCGAGGCTGTCGTAGGTCCACCATGCGCCTATGTCGTCGCCGGAGAGTTCGCGTCCGTATTTACGGTATATTTTGTAAGTTCCGTCGTCTACGGTCCATTCGGCTTCTACGCCGGTCATTTCGGGTTGCATTTTCCAGAAGCCGCATGAAGAGGCTTTTTTGTTGACGCGCATGACGAAGTAGATAGGGAATACGGCCTGAGAGTTATAGCAGAACGTTCCGAGGAGTTTAGAGCCTTCGATTTCGGTGTCGCTAACACGGCGCACAGTGGCTCCGCTCTCGTTTGTGAGGCCTTGACCGAGGTTGATGATTATGTTGCTTTTGCCTCCGGGGAAAGTGAAACGTTCGGCGGAAGAGCGGGTTGTGGCAGTGACTTCGGTCAGGATGTCGTAGTTAGTGAGGTGGTTTGTGTAATAACCGGGCGATGCTGACTCGCGGTCGTAGGGGGAGCCATATTTCTTATAGTCGGGTTCGAGGTCGCCTGTAGTGGCCATTGTCAGGAGTGATGAGAGTTCGGGGCATCCTACACCGCTGAGAGCTACATGAGCGTAGCCTGTGAAGAATTTATTGTGGTATTCGTAGGGGGTGGACCACCAACGGGCGTCTTTGTCATAGACATTTGTATCGGAGCCCATGACGTTGAATGGCACAACGGACATCATGCCGTTTGGCATTACGGCACCGGGGTTTGTGGTTCCGAAATTAGTGGTTCCGATGAATGGATTGACGGAAGCGGCATAGTCATCGGCAGCTGCAGCGTAGAGTGAGCACGCTGCGGCGAAAGTGGTCACCAGGGTAAATTTCTTGAAAAAGTTCATAGGGTATTAGGCGTCTCAAATAAATGATTTAATGTTTTCAGTGGCTTTTTGGATTCATGTTTATTCGAGCCACTTAACAGGAAAAATATTCTGGTTTTAAAAGTAAATTTAGAATAGGTTATAACGGATTGAAGCAAGTAGAAATGGAGAGTGCGGAAGAATGAATTTGTATTTAAACCGAATTCAACTTATGGATTAGTCATGGAATGAATCCCGAATTTCCGCTTTGTGCTGAAACCATTTAAATTCAAACACACTCTCACGCAAAGTTAGTCTATTTGCCTGCACTTTCCAAAATCTTTTACACTTTTATCCAAAAAGCCCCACATATTTACAACTATTCACAAACGATGCTTAAAAAGAAAGGGCGACTTGCGCCGCCCTGAATGTTTTCACAACGGAATAATCCTTATTGTGAATTGCTCATTTTTTGTAATGGCAAATATAAGAAAAATAGTTGAGATACACAAAAAAATATTATATTTGCGGATGAACATTAATAAAAGCGCCATGAAAAAAATATTCGGACTTGATTTAGGGACAACGAGTGTAGGTTGGGCTGTAGTGCACGAGACGGACGATTTTTCAGAGAAATCAAGAATCGTATCAGCGGGTAGCAGAGTATATCCTCTGTCAGTTGATGAAACAAAGGAGTTTTCTGAAGGAAAGAGCATAACCACAAATGCCACCAGGCGCATGAAACATTCCGCTCGCCTTAACAATCACCGATTCAAACTTCGACGAAATGAGCTGTTGAAAATATTGCGCGAGAGCGGAATTGTGAACGAACGTACTGAATTTTGCGAGGATGGGTTGGGTTCAACCCATAGTCTGCTGAAGTTGCGGGCGAAGGCCGCCTCGGAAAAGGTTAGTCTTGAGGATTTTGGCCGCATACTCATGATGCTCAATAAAAAAAGAGGCTATAAAAGCAACCGCAAAGTAAAGGATGAGGGAGAGGGGGAGAGTGTGGGCGGTTTAGATGTGGCTTTGATGTTGAAGGAACGAGAGATGACGCCCGGTCAATATCTTGTGGAATTTTATAAAAAGGGTGGCAGACGGTCTCCTCAGTTTTATAAGTCGGATCTTAAGCGAGAGTTGGAGCAGATTGTTGAGAACCAACGTCGGTTCCATGAAGAATTGCCTGATGACCTGTTGCAGAAGATCGAGGGAAAGAATGAAAAGCAGACGTGGGGAGTGATAGCATCTATTTTGGGGTTAAAAGGGGCAAAGCGACAGAGCCGGCGCTCTTCGGAAGCCAAGCTTGAAGAAAGCCACTGGAGAGCAAAAGCATTGACCGAGTGCTTGGATGGAGAGCAACTGGGTGTGGTAATATCGAAGATAAACGGTTCGGTATCGGCCGCGAGCGGGCTGCTTAGCGCAATGAGCGATAGAAGCAAGGAGCTTATAATGAATAATGAAACC
Organism: uncultured Muribaculaceae bacterium; assembly: GCA_910589095.1. GTDB lineage: Bacteria > Bacteroidota > Bacteroidia > Bacteroidales > Muribaculaceae > Paramuribaculum. Next base: position 4,919 of record CAJUSN010000081.1, on the reverse strand, counting down.
ATCGGGGAGTATAAAATGCGTATATTGGGAGAAAATCCGCATTATTCATTTAGAAATGAGTCGTTTTACCGAAAGGATTACGAGGATGAATTTGACAAGATTTGGGATACTCAATCGAAGTTTCATTTAATCTTGACACCGGATCTGAGAGATAAGATACGGGATAAGGTGATTTTTTATCAACGTCCGTTGAAATCTCAAAAATCACAAGTGTCGGTGTGTGAGCTGGAAGGCAGAACAATTGAAATAGAAAGAGATGGAAAGAAATGTAAAAAGATAGTAGGGCCGAAGGTGTGCCCGAAGTCATCCCCTATATTTCAAGTGTTCAGAATGTGGCAAACGATCAATAATCTAACGATAGACGGGGTGCCACTTTCAGATAATCAAAAACAGGTGCTTGCGCAACATTTGGAATTCTGCGCAGTGATGAAGAATAAAGACGTGATAAATCTCTTGTGCCCAAGAAATAAATCAAGTCGATTGAACTATAGTGAGCTAGAGGGTAATCGGACAATGAGCTCGCTTCTGTCGGCGGCGGAAAATGCTTTGGCTAACACTGGATATTCGATGGAAGATGTTGCCGGGTTGCCGGGAGCAGAAAGAGCCCGTATTGTAAGGCGCTTCCTTAAGGAGAGCGGTATAGATTCCGACATACTTAGCTTTGATCCAATGCTTGACGATGAAGAATTTGAGAATCAGGCTTCATATCGTTTGTGGCATCTCCTTTACGCCACGGAAGCCGATAACTCGCGAAGCGGAGATGAGAATCTGAGGCGGCTGGTGTTGGAAAAATTCGGCATGACGGATGATCAGGCGCAATGTTTCACCGCCCTGGCATTTCCGCCAGACTATGGTTCGCTGAGTGCTAAAGCCATGAAGCGTATTGTGCCAAAGATGATGGAAGGAATGGTGTATAGTGAAGCTTGCACCGCAGCCGGATACAAACATTCTGCACGTTCAAGGAGCAAAGATGAATTGAGCTCGCGAAATTATTGCACTAAACTTGAATTGGTAGAGAAGAACTCTCTTCGCAATCCGGTTGTGGAGAAGATTCTCAATCAGATGATTCATGTGGTGAATATGCTTGTGAGTCGTTATGGCGCTCCAGATGAGATTAGAGTCGAGATGGCTCGCGAGCTAAAAAAGTCGGCTAAAGAGCGAGAGAAAATGAAGATGGGTATTGACGCGGGAAAGAAACGTAATGAAGCCATTGTGAGGCTGCTCGGAGAGGCACCGTTCAACATCAGCCATCCGAGTCGGAATGACATAATCAGATACCGACTGTATGATGAATTGAAGAGCAACGGATACCGTACTCTATATTCTGATACCTATATTTCGCCTGGAGAGTTGTTTAGTAAAAAGTTCAATATTGAGCATATATTACCTAAGGCTGTTGTGTTTGATGATTCAATGAGTAACAAGACGCTTGAAGCTACAGATGTTAATATCGCCAAGGGCAGCATGACGGCATTTGATTTTGTGACATCCAAATATGGAGAAGTTGGAGCGGAGAGATACAAAGCAAAAGTGATGGAATTAGAGAAAATCAAGGCCATCACTCCGGCAAAGACAAAGAATTTACTAAGGACCCGCAGTGAAATACCTGTTGATTTTCTCAACAGAGACTTGTCCACCACACAATACATAGCACGAAAGGCCGTAGAGCTGTTGGAAATGATGGTGCCAAGGGTAGTTGCTACTACAGGAGCCGTTACGGATAGATTACGCACCGATTGGCAGCTTGTTGATGTGATGAAAGAACTAAACTGGGATAAATATGCCCGGGTTGGAAGTGTGGAAACGTATGAGGGAAGAGATGGAAATGTGGTGAAACGCATAGTGGGCTGGACCAAGCGCAACGATCATCGTCATCACGCTATGGACGCCATTACGATAGCATTTACTCGCCCAGAGTATATTCAGTATTTAAACAATGTATCGGCAGAGAGCCATAAAGGAGTGTCGATAAGTGCGATAAAGAAAAAGTATCTTCACAGAGACAACAACGGCAACCTGCGCTTTATACCGCCCATGCCTCTTGGAGAGATGCGAAGTGAGGTGAAGCGTGTGCTTGCGGGTGCGCTCATCTCGGTGAAAGCGAAAAACAGGGCGGTTACGCTTAGCAAGAATGTGACTAAGCGTGGTAACGAGCGGGTAACGGTTAAGCGTTTGAATCCGCGGGCCCAACTTCATAATGAAACTGTTTATGCCCGGACTATGCGTTATGAAACGCAAGAAGTCAAGGTGGATGGAAAAATGGATGCGAAACGTATTGCAACTGTAGCTACTAAGCGATCTCGTGAGGCTTTGCAACGGAGACTTGATGAGTTTTCGGGAAATCCCAAAAAAGCGTTTACGGGCAAGAACAGTTTGGAGAAAACTCCGCTTTACACAGAGGGCGGTTGCGGTGAGCAGGTTCCCGCAAGAGTTAAGCTTGTGACGCTAGAACCAGTATATTCAGTAAGAAAACCGGTCAGTCCGGATCTGCGTCTTGATAAAGTGATGGATAAAGGGATTAGAGATGCGCTTGAGCGACGACTCGCGGAGTTTGGGGGAAATGCCAAGGAGGCTTTCTCGAATCTTGATGCTGCCCCTATATATTTGAATCGGGAAAGAGGAATAACCATAAAAAGAGTACGAATGAGGGGGCCGGTTGATGTTGTTGCGCTTCACGATGCGCATGACCATCATGGGGTCACGATAACGGATGAGGAGGGTACAAGCAGGCCTGCGGACTACGTTTCCACCTCCGGAAATCATCATGCGGCACTCTTTGTAACGCCTGACGGTTCGGTAGAAGAGGTAATGGTGTCGTATCTTGAGGCTGCGGCCCGCGCAACAGCTGTGCCACCGCTGCCGATAATTGACCGATCTTTTAGAAGTAGCGATGGTTGGGAACTACTGTTCACGCTTAAGCGAAATGAATTCTTTGTGTTTCCGCGATATGAAGATAATCCGGCCGGAACAGGTGAGCGAATAAAAACGTTCGATCCCAAAGATTTGGATTTGAAGAACGAGGCCAATTATGAAATAATAAGCCCGAATCTGTTCAGAGTGCAGAAACTTACGCAAAGAGATTATATGTTCCGACACCATTTGGAAACGAATGTTGAAGAACCTAAAGAACTTAGGGATATAACCTGGAAGCGTATAACCAATATCTGCCTAATGAAGGAGGCCGTGAAGGTGAGACTGGATTGCACGGGGCGAATTGTGGATGTTGGTGAATATTGAGTTTTAGGCTGATTGATGTTCGGGTAATCTGTTATTAAGGATGCCGATGCAAATTTTTCGTAAAGCTCAAAATCTATTAGACATGCACGCACGAGTTCAGAAACTATGAGACTGAATTCATAATGGCTTCAGTTTCAGAAATTTGCGGACATTTGACCGTGCAAATATACAGCAC
>CAJUSN010000081.1:0-1497 GCA_910589095.1 uncultured Muribaculaceae bacterium | reverse complement strand
GCACTATAAATAACAATAATCACTTTCCCCCTTAGATAAGAATGATAAAGCGCGTGGTTTCTTTTTCAAATCCTGTCTATCTGTCAATGAAGAATGGGCAGCTTACAGCCCGCAAACCTGATGAATGTGGTGAATTTGCGAGCATACCGATAGAGGATTTGGGTGTTGTGATCCTTGATAACAACCGGATCACGATTTCGCATGGATTGATGGTTGCATTGATAAATAATAATGTAGCAGTGGTGACCTGCAATTCATCACATATGCCAATTGGATTGCATATGCCATTGGAGGGAAACACCTTGCAAAGCGAGCGATTTTCACAGCAGCAAGCAGCCTCTCTACCGCTAAAGAAGCAGTTGTGGCAACAAACTGTACAATGCAAGATAAATAATCAGGCAAAACTGCTTTCGGAGCTGCGAGGGATTGAAACCGGAAATATGCGGGCGTGGAGCAGGAGTGTAAGAAGTGGAGACCCGGATAATATGGAAGCACGTGCTGCGGTGTATTATTGGGGGAACATATTTCCCGAGATAGAGGGATTCAGGCGTCGGCCCGATGGGGAAACACCGAATCAATTGCTTAATTATTCCTATGCAGTAATACGAGCAGTAACAGCTCGAGCACTTGTTGGTGCCGGATTGTTGCCTACGTTTGGCATCCATCATCGGAATCGTTATAATGCGTATTGTTTGGCAGATGATATAATGGAGCCATACAGGCCTTATGCAGATGCCATTGTGGTTGGGATGGTCAAGGAATTTGGAGGTGATTTGGGGTCTATTTCGCTACGTGACCGGAACATTAAGCAGCGAGTGTTGTCATTGCCGGTTGCAGATGTGAAAATCGATGGGAAAACACGTCCGTTGATGAATGCAATGGAAGCGACAGCCGTAAGTTTGTCAGCCTGTTTTGCCGGGAAACGCAGGAAAATATTGTATCCGGAGTTCGGTGTATGATAATAAAGTTTGTAAAAATGGGAGAGAACAATACAAGTTTCAATAAATATAGATTTATGTGGCTGATGGTGTTTTTTGATTTACCTACGGATACAAAGCAGCAGCGTAAAGCATCGGCAATGTTTCGCAAACGCTTGCTGGCGGATGGTTTCATGATGTTTCAATTTTCAATTTATATTCGAAACTGTCCGAGTAAGGAAAATGCCGATGTGCACGCCCAGCGAGTGAGAGGCCTGTTACCTAAGGAAGGTAAGGTGGGAATTCTTTGTGTGACAGATAAACAATTCGGATCCATGGAGCTTTTTTATGGATCAAGAAAAACGACATTGCCCATAGGATATCATCAACTGGAGCTGTTTTAGAGGCATCTTATATTGAATCAGATAGGGAAATAAGACATATGAGATAAAAAAATCAACCACATGGTTGATTTTTTTATTTTGCTTCATAGGTTGTAACACGTTGAATAATTGTAAGATATATATGTCGTGTTGTGGCTTATGAAGCAAAGTTACAAAAAATGAGAGCAATTCACAAC
>CAJUSN010000080.1 GCA_910589095.1 uncultured Muribaculaceae bacterium | reverse complement strand
GACCGCGTGGAAGTGATAGGCGGCGACTTTGCCGGCTACAGCGCCACCGTGGCCCACGCCATCACGCGACCCGCCCCGGCCTCTGCCACCGACCCCGCCATGCCCGGGCGCACCATCTACCGCCTGCGCCTGCTCGGCGCCACCGGCATCGAGTGGACCGTCGACACCGACCCCCGCCTCCTCCGCCCAATTGCCACTCGGAATATCTGATACCACATTGCAACAATATAAGTTCACTGGTGGCACTATCCACCGCGCTAATAACCAGCAGCCATAACACTCTTAATGAGAGTGACAGGGCGTTTACACCCCTGAAATAATCCATAAAGCAAAAAATATGTCAACCAAAGTGTTAGTGACCGGAGGCGCAGGCTTCATCGGTTCAAATCTATGCGAGCATCTGCTCGAAAACGGTTATCGTGTCAGATGTCTCGACAATTTCGCCACCGGCAAGTGGCAAAACATAATTCCTTTGATCAACCGCTTCCCTGAAACATTTGAAATGCAGGTAGGCGACATCAGAAACCTTGAAGATTGCCGCAAAGCCACTGAAGGCGTGGATTTCGTGATGCACGAAGCAGCCCTTGGTTCCGTGCCTCGCTCCATAAATGACCCAATCACCACCAACGACGTGAACATCGGCGGCTTCCTCAACATGCTCGTTGCCTCGCGCGATGCCTGTGTGAAACGTTTCATCTTTGCAGCCTCATCGTCGACCTACGGCGATTCAGCCTCACTTCCCAAAGTGGAAGATGTGATTGGCAAGCCGCTGTCGCCCTACGCCATCACGAAGTATGTGGATGAACTTTACGCCGATGTGTTTGCCCGCACTTACGGCACCGAATACATCGGTCTGCGCTACTTCAACGTTTTCGGACGTCGCCAGGACCCACACGGAGCATACGCAGCCGTAATCCCTCTTTTTGTCAAGAAATTCATGAACCATGAAGCGCCAAATATCAACGGCGATGGCGAATATAGCCGCGACTTCACCTATATCGACAACGTCATCCAGATGAACATGCTGGCCATGACCACCACCAACCCCACGGCTGTCAATCAGATCTACAACACTGCCTTCGGCGAACGAACCACCCTGAACCAACTCGTGAACTACCTGCGCGAATTCCTTGGCCAAAAAGATGGCGAAATCCTCGGCATAGAACCTACCCACGGCCCCAACCGCGCGGGCGACATACCTCATTCGCTCGCCTCTATCGACAAAGCCCGCAATCTCCTGGGCTACAATCCGGAATTCTCCATGCGCCTCGGCCTCAAAGAAGCCGTGAACTGGTATTGGGACAATCTCTAAATTTCAAAATCACATACATGAATCAGGACATCAAAATCTGTGTCATTGGCCTCGGCTATGTAGGCCTGCCACTCGCCCGTCTGTTCTCCACCAAATACCCCACGGTTGGCTTCGACATGAATGCCAAGCGCTGCGAAGCTCTGATGGCCGGACACGACGCAACCCTTGAAGTGAGCGACGAGCTTCTTCAGGACGCAATCAAAAACCACAACTTCAAGTGCACTGCCAACATCGACGACATTCGCGACTGCAACTTCTACGTAGTGGCTGTGCCTACCCCCGTTGACGAGAACAACAACCCCGACCTCACGCCCCTCTATGGAGCCTCCACCACCGTAGGCAAGGTAATCAAGCCTGGCGATATCGTGGTTTACGAGTCGACAGTCTATCCCGGTGTGACCGAAGACGAGTGCATACCCGTCGTTGAAAAAGTCAGTGGCCTGAAATTCAATGAAGACTTCTTCGCTGGCTACTCACCCGAGCGCATCAACCCCGGCGACAAACTCCACACAGTTGAGAAAATCAAGAAAGTTACCTCAGGTTCCACTCCCGAGATTGGCAAGCTCGTCAACGACGTGTACTCATCCGTCATAACAGCCGGAACTCACCTCGCACCCACCATCAAAGTAGCCGAAGCCGCCAAAGTTATTGAAAACTCGCAGCGCGACATCAACATTGCCTTCGTCAACGAACTTTCTAAAATCTTCACCCTCATGGGCATTGACACAATGGACGTTCTTGATGCAGCATCAACCAAATGGAACTTCCTCCCATTCAAGCCCGGCCTCGTTGGCGGTCACTGCATTGGAGTCGATCCATACTACCTCGCTCAATGTGCACAACGCCACGGTTACAATCCCGAAATCATCCTTGCCGGACGCCGCATGAACGATGGAATGGGTGCCTACGTTGCTGATCGCGTCATCAAGCTCATGCTCAAAAAAGGCATCCAGGTACTCGGCAGCCACATCATTATCCTCGGATTCACCTTCAAGGAAAACTGCCCCGACGTGCGCAACACCAAGGTGGTTGATATAGTCAAAGCACTGCAGGAATACAACCTCAACATCACCATCTACGACCCCTGGGCCAACCCCGCAGCCGTGCGTCACGAATACGGACTTGAAGTGGTCAACGAACTCCCGGCCAACGAAAAATTCGATGCCGCCATCGCCGCCGTAGCCCACCGCGAATTCACCGACCTGGACATCACAACCGTCCTTAAACCCGCCCACGTCATCTTCGACGTCAAAGCCACCCGCCCCGCCGCCGAAGTCGACGCCCGCCTGTAAATAAACTGATACTCTCACCAAGATGAGGATTCTCATAGTTTCACGCACTCCATGGGATAATTCAAACAGTTTTGGAAATACATTTTCCAATCTGTTTGGCGGAATGGAAAACGTTGAGATATACAATGTTAGCTGTCAATCAGGCGCTAACAATAATGACATTGTTGTCAGAGCCTATCAGATGACTGATTCTTCCGTGCTACGCAGTATCTTCGGCGCTCCTTCCGGGCATGAAATTTCTGCGGGTGAATCATCCTCAACTGCAACAGTGAACGCCGATTTGCCATTTAACATGCCTAAGAAGCGCCACACATTTTTTTACATGTGTCGTGATTTGATTTGGAAGATAGGCAGATGGAGATCTAATGCTATAGCCAAATTCTTGGATGAGATTAAGCCGGATATCCTTTATTTACCGGTTTATCACTCCGGATATATGATAGATGTGCAACGCTACGTTATAAAACGCACCAAGGTGCCGGTGGTTGTGCACATCACCGATGAACTTTACGCATATCCGCCGCATCCATGGTCCACACCCATGAAAAGCCTTTATCATATGTGGCTTAGAGGTAAACTTCAAAGGCTTATCAAGAAAGCGAAATATGGCGAAGCTTTTGCCGAAGATATGGTGCAAGAATATCAACAAGCATTTTCCATCCCATTTTATCTTATCGGAAAAGGTGTGGACATTTCAGCTCTACAGGCCAATCGCGACTGGTCCGTTTCAAAAGTATTTACATTTGTCTTTACAGGTAATTACGGGGGAGAACGAGGCCAAGCTCTCATAGCTCTTGCTCAAGCTATAGCAGCTCAGCCCAGCCCGGCCCGCTTATGTATTTATTCTACTTCACGTGCCGATGCAGAAACAGACCGTAAACTTGCCGAAACCGGTGTCGTTGACCTTGCGGGAGCGGTTGGCGCATCAGAAATTGGCCATATACAACGAACGGCCGATTGCTTGGTACATGTTGAAGGATTCAGCTCCAAGTCCATTTACGAGACACGTCTATCTTTCTCCACTAAGATCATTGACTATCTTATGGCCATGCGCCCCATACTCGCTATAGGTCCGGCGGAAATCAATTCTATTAAGGTACTTGAACAGAATGAACTCGCCGAAGTCGCTAAGTCTGATGAGGAGATACCTCAAGCGGTGATTTCAGTCATGAGGGCCAAATTTAATCCTGCTCCTGCCATACAGTACCTCAACAAATACAGAAACATCAATACCATCCAGTCCGGTATAAAGCAGAGATTAGAACAAGCCATATGCAACCACTCATAAGTGTCATAGTCCCTATTTATAAAGTTGAACAGTACCTATCTGAGTGTGTCGACAGTATTCTTCAACAGAGCTACGAGAATCTCGAGGTTATACTTGTTGATGACGGTTCACCGGACTCATGTCCGGAGATATGCGACAGATATGCAGTCACTGACAACAGAATAAAAGTAATACACAAACCTAATGGAGGCCTCAGTGATGCCCGAAATACCGGGTTGAAGGCAGCTACAGGCGAATATATTCTTTTTATAGATAGCGACGACTATTGGATTGATAAGAATGCGATAAAGAAATTAATTGAAAAATTAGTCAATAGTCGCACGCGATCATTTCAATGTGATTTAGTTTTTTTTGGTCGTACAACATTTTCTTCTAATAAGATCTTTGAACAATCAGCCGACTATGCAAACAAGATTAATATAAATGACAAGACGCATAGTTTAGAGGTATTGTTGAGAGATGCAGATTTTATTCCGTCGGCATGTCAAAAATTGATACGTCGCAGTTTGCTGATTGAAAACAGTTTGTTTTTTAAATCGGGATTACTAAGTGAGGATTATGATTGGAGTTTGCAGTTATATAGTTTGATTAAGAGTTTTACAGCGGTCAATGAGAATTTCTATGGCTACCGCAAACGTGAAGGCTCAATCACACAAAGTTTCAGTCCTAAACACGCCGATGATATACTTTACATTTTAGAAAAATGGACCAAACGCCTTGAAACAGACTCGTTGCTAAATGAAGTGGCGGAATCATATTATGGATTCCTTGCATATATCTATTGCTGTAGCCTTGGCTCAATAGCGTTGATGCCGAACAAAATGCAGGGAGAATATCGAAGCAAATACAAAAAATATCGTGGGCTATTGAAATACGATCTCAATCCAAAAGTTGCCAAGGTCAAAAAACTATATAGTCTTCTTGGTTATAATCTCACTGTAAGGGCATTGGGATACTACATCAATCATCGTAGCAAGAACAACTAAACAGCAGCTTCAATTGCTTTTTTTACACCAAACAGACAGATTCGGTTGATGCGAATATTACAAATAAATGCCGTGTACGGCATAATGAGTACAGGACGTAACACGCAACAAATCTCTGCGTTTCTGCGTTCTCAAGGACATGAGTGTATTTCATTTTATGGTGAGAGCCGAGGAAATTATGAAAACACTGTCTTTATGGGCTCAGACCTTTCTCATAAAGTCCATGCTATTAGTGCCCGACTTACCGGTGAAGCAGGCATAGGCTCATGGAGTGCTACACGGCGGTTGATAAGTTTTATAAAAGAATATAATCCTGATGTCGTGCACCTACAAAATCTCCACGGTAACTTTGTCCACATACCTATGCTTCTGCGCTACCTTGCTGATGCTGACGTGCCTACCGTGATCTCTCTTCATGATTGCTTCTTCTTTACAGGTGGCTGCATGCATTACACCTCTAATCAATGCTTCAAATGGCTTGACAATTGTGAGAATTGTCAATATCTGCGTAGAGGTAAAAATTACATTTTTTCTAACCGTGCCGGCCACAATCTGCAACGCAAAAAGGATCTCTTCAATGCTATACCACGCTTGGCCGTGTGTGGCGTGTCGCAGTGGACTGAAAACGAAGCACGACGCTCACCCGTCTTTGCCAACGCAAAAATAATTACACATGTCTACAACTGGATAGACCTTGAGACATTCAAACCGCTATCCAGCGAGGAAAACACAGCCATCAAAAGACGTCTTGGAGCGTCAAATCAACCCATGATACTTGGAGTGTCTTCTGGTTGGGGTGCGTCTAAAGGACTTGATGATTTCAGCAAATTAGCTACTCGTTTGCCGAACGTAAAAATAGTATTGGTAGGCAAGATGCCTGAGAATGTGGATCTCGCTCCCAACATCATTGCAGTTGGCTCTACAGAAAACGTTGATCAACTTGCGCAGCTATACTCGGCCGCCGATGTGTTCGTTCACCTTTCAAAAGAAGAAACTTTCGGCAAAGTGATTGCCGAAGCCTTAGCTTGCGGTACTCCCGCTGTGGTGTATAATTCTACAGCAATGCCTGAGATTGTTGATGATGCTACTGGGCGAGTGGTTGAGCCTGGTAATATTAATGGGGTTGCAACTGCTATCCACGAAGTGCTTGAATCTCCCTTCATGGCCGATGCTTGTCGCAACAGAGCTACCGAACTCTTTGAGATGTCAAGAAATCTGTATACCCAAACTGAAATATATAAACGAATATCAAAATAGCCACCCCATGAAATTTTCAATAATACTCCCTGTTTACAACGTTGCCGAATACTTGCCCGACTGCTTGGCAAGTTGCCTTGAACAAGAGGACATGACTCTTGGCAAGGATTATGAGATTATCCTTGTTAACGATGGCTCTACTGATCGTTCGCAGGAAGTTGCAGAGCGAATAGGGGCGCAATTACCCGAAGTTAGTAGGGGGGGGGTATTTAGTTGTTAATCAGTGTAATAGTGGTGTTTCCATAGCGCGTAACACAGGGCTTGAACATTCCCGAGGAGAATATATTTGGTTTGTTGACTCCGATGATTGTATTGCTCCTAACGCGTTGAAACTCATTGACCAATTCCTTATTTTCTCAAATAGAGAAATTGTAAGTTTTGAAAAAAATTATGTACCAGCTACGTATAGATACTCTATTGAATCTGCACTTGAAATTCAAAAACTGCATCGCCCTCAAGTTAGTGCCTATACGGCCTGCAATTACGTAGTTCATCGTGATTATCTCATCTCTCATCAAATTAACTTTAAGCCGGGAGTGGCATACGGAGAAGATACACTGTGGTGTTTTTGGATCCACTTTCACTATAATAATCCGATTGAATCAATTGGCGAAATTTTATACCTCTACCGACAGCGTCCTGGATCGGCTATGCAAAATCGCTCAAACGATAAGCATCTCAGCAGTATGATGCTAATGCTTGACGTATATTCGGAAGCATTGATCAGATATAGTGATAAGTATCCAGACACGAAAATTAAAAATATTCAAGCTCGTATTCGCTGGACAGTTGATAATATATTGATGTCAGCCGTCCGCTTTCCCCGAACGCGTTGTCTTGAGGTGTGGGATAATCTTAAAGATAAAGGGGTACTCGGACAATATATTACTTGGGAGCGTATAACGCTGAAACATGGCCTCAAAAATCTTATTAACACACTCATAGGTTTACCCATCAAAATCAAGCCGTATTACCTCCTGCTCAACGTGATAATGCAAAAAATGCAACGATAAAATGCTTGCAGCAATAACACTCTTATTTGTTATCACTTGTATATATATCTTTTATGGTAAGTGGAAGTCGTCTTGTAAAGCAGATCGACGGCATACCATTAAAGATAGTTATATAAATGTGATGTGTGTTTTCTTTGGAGCTATGGCTGCTCTTAGGAACATTGCTGTTGGCCCCGACACGTATGCTTATTATTTAAAATTTCTCAGCGCAGAAAGTCAATCGTTTCAGGCTATTTGGGATGCACTTATTGTGTATTACAGAGACGGTGTGGGTAAGGATGCTGGCTTCCCTCTTTTGATGAAATTGTTCCAATGCGTGTTTCCGTCATTTCGCTTATTCTTGATTTTCAATGCAATTGTTTTTTATAGTGGAGTGGCTTATATAATCAAATGCAACACTCGCACACTCGTTCAGGCATTCTTAAGTATAATTCTGTTCATAACGCTCTTTCAAGTGTATGCATTTTCGGCAGTACGACAAGATTTCGCCTTGGGATGTGTGATGTTGTCCTATAGGTTCATCAAAGAAAGACGCCTCTTACCATTCCTTATACTTATCCTTATCGCCTCGACTTTGCATAAATCTGTTTTGATTTTTATCCCTTATTATTGGATCGCAAATATTACGAGAGTAAAAATACTTGCTGTAATTTCAGTTGTACTGATTCCAACACTTTTTATAGCAGCAAGAAGCTTGACATCCATTCTTGTGGATGTTAGTGGCAGCGAGCAATATGCATTGTATCTCGGTCAAAATAAGGAAGCGGGAACGCCAACGTTCACGGCCCTGCTTATAGGGTGCTTCATAATGTATCTGTGCATGATAAATAATTTAAATAAGGCATTTCCAAAGCATCATTTCTTTACAAACACGATATTTTTGACTGTAGGGTTATGTCCTGTCACATGGGTGGTCCTGGACTTCATGCGCATCCTTCTTTATTTCAGTTGCTTTCTTCCTGTTATTATGGCTGATTGCATTTCACTTGTTCCTGATAAAGCTATCCGAAAGTACATAGTGGCGGGATATGTTGCGGCTGTAGGTTTTTTATTTATAAAAACGATTCCACCTTATGAATTTTTTTGGAGCCAAATGGACCTCGGAAGCAACTACATTATCAATGTGTCAACAATAGGAATATGAAGAATAAATGTATAAAATATATATCATTTTTTGATTTTCAAGATTCTCCTGTGCGACGAGGCTACGTAACTTCTGCCACTAATAAAATGGAATCCATATGTGAGGCCTTGAATCAAGCTGGATACGATGTTGAAATTATATCAGCATCTAACGTTACTGAGCCAAAGTTCAAGATATATAAAGGTTGCACCGTATTGCGAAACAGCCACTTAAAATTGAAGCTGTTCTTATCATGGGGTGGGAATGGCAAATTATTGCACCAAATAAGAATGATTTGGCATCTTGTGGCCTTGTTTTTCTTTCTTCTCACTCATACCTCCAAAAACGAGCCCGTCATAGTCTATCATTCTTTGGGTTACTTCAATGTTATTTTATGGGCCAAGAAACTTAAGAAATTCAAGCTTATTCTTGAAGTAGAGGAGATTTATCAGGATGTTGCTGCTCCGAAATTCAAACGCATGGCCCGATATGAGAATGAAATGATAAAGGCAGCCGACGCTTATATCTTCCCCACAGAGCTACTGAATGAAAAGATAAATGCGGCAAGTAAGCCATACGTAATCATTTATGGCACCTATACAGTGGAGCCACAATGCGTTGATAAGTTCAATGATGGTAAGATTCATGTGGTGTATGCGGGGACCTTTGATCCACGCAAAGGGGGCGCAACTGCTGCAGCTTCAGCAGCGTTTTTGCCTGAAAACTATCATGTGCATATATGTGGTTTCGGCTCCGAGATAGACACAAATGCTATAAAGTCGCAGATTGAAGATCTGCAACGCAGTTCTGAGGCCGCTATAACGTTCGAAGGGCTGAAGAAAGGGCGTGATTTTATAGAATTCATTCAAAAGTGCCATATTGGTTTGAGTACACAGGATCCATCAGCTGCTTTTAATGCGACTTCTTTTCCATCGAAGATATTATCTTACATGGCTAACGGTTTATCAGTAGTATCAATAGATATACCGGCAATAAAAACGGCATCGATTGGCGAATACTTAAATTTTTATCAGGAGCAAACTCCTGAGGAAATTGCTAAAACGATAATTTCCGCAAGAAATAAAAATAACAATCGGGAAATAATTGAGAAGCTCAACTGTAAATTTATACAAGACCTGCATAAAATAATATGAATCCGTTTGTAAAACTTTTCAGTTATTTGGAAGCAAAATTCGGGCGTCCACGGTTAAGCATTTGGCGTACATTGTATGCCAATCTAAGATTGCTTCCATTCAAGCAGGCTTTACATTTTCCGGTGCGGATTTATGGTAGAGTCATGCTTACTAATCTGAACGGGAGAATTGAAATAACAGCTCATGCAAAAAACGTTCGATTGGATATTGGAAGAAACATAGCCGGTTATGTTAATACAGCTCCGGGACGGTTATATATAGCAGATGGTGCAACGCTACGGGTTGGGAACGAAGTGAAGTTCTCGCAGGGTAGTAATGTTTGTATTTGTAAAGGTGCATGTTTGGAGGTGGGGGAATACTCCACGCTTGGTGACAATGCGAAAATTATATGTTACAGGCATATAAAAATCGGCAAGCATTCCGGATTAACCTGGGAAACTCAAACAACCGATTTTAATTCTCATTTCATAGAAGACTGTAATACCAATCAGATTTATCCTATAGTAAAAGAGGTCGCTATTGGTGATTATTGTTGGATTGGCAATAGAACGACGGTTATGCCGGGTACAAAATTGCCTGATAGAGTCATTGTTACATCAAACTCTCTGTTAAATAAAGACTACACCTCGTCTATTCCTTCATATTCTTTGATTGGCGGTATTCCCGCTAAATTATTAAGAACCAATGTCAGAAGAATATATGAATTGGATAGGGAACGAGATCTTTTGAATTCATTATGTCAAGTTCAAGAGCCATAAAGTCAGGAGTCGCATTGTCTTATTTTGTCATAATATTCAATATTGTGGCAGGATTGATCTATACACCGTGGATGATAAGACATATAGGGCGTGCTGATTATGGCCTGTATGTTCTTGTAACGTCATTTCTTGCATATTTTACCGTAGATTATGGATTGTGGCAAGCCGTTAACAAGTTAGTGGTTGAGTATCATTCCAATGGAGACTTTAAGCGAGAACATCATGTGGTTAATGTTGCATCTTCCATTTATTTAATTATAGATGTATGTGTTGCTGCAGTACTGCTGGTAATGTTCTTTTATATAGATGACGTATATTCAAATTTAAGTAGCGATGAGAGCTCTCTGTTTAAGAAGCTGTTTATTATAGCTTCAGGCTTTGCATTGGCTTCGTTCCCATTTATCTTTTTAAAAGGTGTGTTTATGGGTCGTGAGTTCTTTGTTCAAACAAAATATTTTGATATAGCCAAGCGACTCGGCGTTATCGCAATTACAGTTATTCTGCTGTTATGTGATTTTGGAGTGGTATCTTTAGTGATAGCTTTCGGTATTGTACCATTAATGGTCTGCATAGCTGAATACGTATTTCTTTGGAAGAAAGGGTTTCGCATTAGACCGGTAAGAATTGATAAAGATAGTGCACGAGCTATTTTAGGGCTATCTCTTTGGCTGTTCCTTGTTGTTGTGGGTGAGATGTTTATTATAAATATTGCGCCTTCTGTTTTAGCTCGCTATGCGAATACAACTCAGATTGCTATTTTTGCGATTGGCCTGACATTGTACAATTATGTGTATTCCTTTGCAGGTGCGATTAATGGTTTTTTTCTCCCTCGTGTATATAAGTTGAAAAAAGAGAAGGATAAAGAAGGTGTACTGAGAATCTCAAGCATAGCTTCCGGATTTCAAATGTTTGTTGTAGGTTTCTTTATCATGGGTATTGTTTGCATAGGTGAAGAATTTATAAATTTATGGGTAGGACCCGATTTTAATTCATCTTACACTGTGGCCTGGATTCTTCTGATTCCGGCAATAATCACATTCTGTCAACCTATTGAATCCACGGAGCTGTTTGCTACCAACAAATTGAAATACAAAGCTCTTTTAACTGTTGCAACAGCTGTAACAACAGTGATATGTGGAGTGTTTTTAGCACCAAAATATGGCGCGATAGGCGCTTCATTTGCTATCGGTGCTTCAAATTTATTAATATTGGGCATCGGTTTGAATATCGTATATAAAAAGGTTCTTCACCGCCCCCGTAATCCGTTTTGTATTTTAGTCTTAAAGTATCTG
>CAJUSN010000079.1 GCA_910589095.1 uncultured Muribaculaceae bacterium | reverse complement strand
GACGTGACATAGGCACCACGGTGTTCCCGCATGCAGAACTAAAGATATTTGTCAATGCCTCCGCCCAAACGCGTGCACAACGCCGTCTGTCGGAAATGATTGAAAAAGGAATTGCCACGAGTTTTGAAGAAGTGTTGGCGAATGTGGTTTCCCGCGACCACATAGATGAAACTCGTGCGGAAAGCCCATTGCGACGTGCCGACGACGCGATAGCCCTCGATAATTCCACAATGACACTTGAAGAGCAAGACTCTTGGCTCATGTCACAATATGAAAAAGCCGCAGAATCATCGCGATGAGCAGCAAAGTAAAGATTGAAATAGACGATAATTCCGGATTCTGCTTCGGAGTGACTGCAGCCATTCAAAAAGCTGAGAAAGAGCTTGCCATCAATCCGGTTCTTTATTGCCTTGGTGACATTGTGCATAATTCCGACGAGGTAGAGCGACTGCGGTCAAAAGGTCTTGTCACCATAACCCACGCTGAACTCGCCGACCTGCATAATGTCAACGTGTTACTGCGAGCACATGGAGAACCACCATCTACCTACGATACGGCCCGACGCAATGGCATCCGGGTAATCGATGCAACTTGTCCGGTGGTGCTTCGCCTCCAAAAACGCATCAAGGACGCCTTCACTCATCCCGCGCCCCCTCAGATTGTGATTTACGGCAAAGCCGGCCATGCAGAGGTAAACGGACTTGTCGGACAGACCGGAGGCAACGCCGTGGTGGTCGACGACAGTTCTTCACTCGCAGAAATAGATCCTTCCCGTCCCGTAGCACTGTACTCTCAAACTACTCAATCACTTGAAGGCTATGAAAGGATGCATGATCGCATAAAGCACCTTCTGGGCAGTCAATGTGTTACATGCCACGACACAATTTGCCGCCAGGTTGCCAATCGCGCGGAAGGACTTGCCCTATTTGCCAAAGCCCATTCAGTAGTTCTGTTCGTGTGTGGGAAAAAAAGCAGCAATGGTCGAGTGCTGTACAATTGCTGTCTTCGCGCCAACCCCCACACATATCTTATTTCCAATTCATCTGAAATAGATCCCCGATGGCTTGACGGCGCAAGCAGTATCGGTGTATGTGGTGCCACATCCACACCCCGATGGCTCATGGAAGAGGTTCGCGATGCAGCGTGCAGTATTGTCAGTGAGGATTAGCTTACAACGACTTGCCACTTATTACAAATGAATTAAGTCAACCCAACCGACGCTTCTTGAATGGACAGATTTGTAGCGATAGACGTTGAGACCGCCAATGCTTCACGTTCCAGTGTTTGCGCCGTCGGTGCCGTAAAGGTTGAAAATGGGGTGATAACCGACCGCTTTTACCGTCTGGTGCGCCCCTACCCTAACTACTACCTGCAACGTTTCACCGATGAAATTCACGGTATAAGCCGCACGTACACTGACCACGAACCAACTTTTGCCGGCATTTGGCCCGAGCTCAGTAAATTCATCAACGGTTTCCCTCTCGTAGCCCACAACATGCCATTTGACCGCGCATGCCTTAGAGCAGCGGCCAAGACCTACGGAATTGAGTTTCCGGACAATGATTTTTTATGCACGCTCCGAAAAGCCCGAACAACTTTCCCTCGCCAGATTTGCCCGTCCTTCAGCCTTCCTCATCTTGCCCACTTTTTGGGAATTCCGTTTGACAACCATCACTGCGCCATAGCCGATGCAGAGGCATGCGCAAAAATAGCAATTGCAATATTATGAGACGTAGATACTTATCTCTCGCCATTTTCACACTTCTAACATTCACTTTGACCTCATTTTGGTCTTGTGAAAACTCATCCGATGCAGTTACTTACGAAATCACCGCTACCCCCGCCGATAATACCGACGCGGCCCCTGCTGAAAGGCCTGAAAAGGGAGTTGAAGCCCGACAGTCGTCGCGGCTTACGGTTGATGATTCCAGAAACGGTTCAGGCTCAGCCCCCTATCAACTCGGACAGAAACACGCCCGCGAACTGAGTCAAGTCGCCACCGACACTTCGCGTCTAAACGATTGCCTTCTTGATATCAACGCCCGCATTACAAACATCCGAAACCGTATTGGAGCGGAAGCTGAACAGGATTATATCCGGGGCCTCAGCGACGCACTTCGCCGTGACAATCCGTCGCTCGCTGCAACTCTTTTTTAAGAAATTAAAGTCATCTTGGCTTCAGTTTCTAAGTTTATCGGTTTCTCCTGACATTCAGAAGAATTGGTGAATGGCTGAAAAAATATCAATAAAAATATTTGCGCGGTTTCAAAATTTTACATAACTTTGCAATCGCAAAACCGAAATGGTACCATGGCCGAGTGGTTAGGCAACGGTCTGCAAAACCGTCCACAGCAGTTCGATTCTGCTTGGTACCTCCAAAAAAGAGACATCCAAAAATTTTGGATGTCTCTTTTTATTTTCAACAAGCTAATTAGAAAGCTCTACCCATTGACGCTAAGAGTTATGCGCCCCGTAAGGACCACAATACACACATCTTCATCATCTACCGTGTAAATTATAAGACGTGAATAAGCATCTGACCCTTCAATAGGCTCGCCACATAGAAGTGTGAGATCGCCTCCGTCACGTGATCGCATCAACACCTCAAGCCCGGGGTTTTGTTTTTGGTAATCTCTCATGGCATCCTTGCAGGCTTTCATTCCCGACTTACTGTCGGATTGATAGACACTCACACTTTCAACATTTGCCAGTGAGTTGCCAATAAACCGTCGCGCGGCGCCGAGTGGTGCCGTTGCTCCGGAAATAAGACTTTTGGAAACAAAAACAGTTTCAACATCATTACGATCCTCCAGCTCTGGAAACATATCTCCTGCGTAAACCGCCGGCGCACTGCACGCAAAAAGCAATACCGGCAAGAAAATCTTAAAAATCTTTGTTTTCATTTTTGTATATCATTTAGTGAATTATCAACTTCTTGAAACGAATCATCCAAATTGGCGCACGCAAGTGTTACTTTTGAGAGCGTGCGGTTCAGCAGCTCTACCGTACGATTGGCAGCTTTGCGTTGCCGTATTTCTTCATCTGATGATCGAGGCGCGGAATTACCATTTTGACGCCTCCGATTCGGAGTTTTAACTGCTCGCCGGGCCTCCCTTGGTTGCGATGATTGAAGAACAGCGTTGGCGTCGGCCTGAGCATCTATACCCGAATCAGTGTGACATAACGTATCCGTCTCAATATTTTGTGGTACGGTCCTTTCTACATGCGCATATTTTGCGCTATCGCCAATAGTAACCTCACTTCTGAAAAGTGCTACTCCAAGCATTACAGCCAGCACGATTGCCGCCACCGAAGCCGAAGCAACATATAACAACCTCAAGCCACGCGCCGTGCGTCCTATCATCGCAACGCTCTCTTTCAATCTCTCTGGCACTTCTATTTCACCTCTTTGGTGCATTGCGAGAAAGAACGCTGCTTCCTGTTTCAATTCATCCGGAAGCGAAGCGGCTGAACGGAAAAAATCCGTAATCCGCTCAACATCTTCAGGAGAGGTTTTTCCATCATAAAAATCCTCTATGAGCTTGTATATGTAGCGGTTTTCATCCATAAGTTATAGATTCTTAATATATAGTTCCTTTAATCGCTTTCTTCCTCGGGAAAGCAGCGTGCGGACGTTTGCCATTGAAAGTCCCGTTATAGCAGCAATCTCCTCATTGGAGCAATCGGATATGCAACTGAGTTTAATCACTAACGACTGGTTCTCCGGTAACTCTTGAATTATTCTGTTCACAAGTTCCATCGATGATCCGGCTTCAACGGCGCGCATAGTCTCATCCGAAACTGCTTCATCAGCTTCCGAGACAGGTCGCTTAACCGGATTTAAGCAAAGCTTCCTACGACTGTCAACAAACTGGTTGCGCAACGCTCCCATACAGCAAGCAGGCAGATTCTTCACATCATCAAGCTTTGACCGCTTATCCCACAGCTTCATCAATGTATCTTGGACAATATCGCATGCCTCATCCTCATCGGAGGTAAGCGTATATGCCACCCGATACATCCTCGCATATTGCGAGGCCACTTGCTGTTGAAACTCCTTGCGCGTCATGTTGTCTGATAATATGACGTAGGAAATGACACTTGCGTTACAACGCAGCTCCTTTTTTTATTACATTTTGCGCCGGCTGCTACTCTTCTGTAGACTCGCTCCAGCGGTGAGCTTGCAACTGCGCGGAACGCTGCTCGGCTGCATTAGCTCCCGGATGCCAGAAAACAGGATGCCCGGCAGCATCCGGAAAGTATTGTTGCTTGACAAAATTTCCGGGGTAATTGTGAGGATAAAGATAATTGTGCCCGTACCCCATATCTTTCATCAATTTGGTTGGGGCATTGCGCAAATGCAGCGGCACAGGCATATTCCCGGTTGATCGCACATAGTCCAGTGCTGCATCAATTGCACAATATGCCGTGTTGCTTTTAGGTGAGGTGGCAAGATAAATAGCGCACTCAGCCATTGGAATTCTACCCTCTGGCCAACCAATCTTATGTATGGTGTCGAAGGTGGCGTTGGCAAGCAGCAAAGCGTTCGGATTCGCCAAACCTACATCTTCAGCTGCAAAAATCACCATCCTGCGTGCTATGAACTCCGGCTCTTCTCCGCCTTCGATCATCCGAGCCATCCAATATATGGCTGCGTCCGGATCTGACCCGCGGAGCGATTTGATGAATGCTGATATGATATCATAGTGCATCTCTCCGTTCTTGTCGTAAGCCGCCGGATTACGCTGCAGCGAGGCTGTGACCGTTGCATCATCGATCTGTATTGGAGCATCCTGGGGCGTGGACTGCTCAAGCAAATCAAGAATATTGAGCAATTTTCGTGCATCGCCTCCCGCAAAGCGAAATAACGCCGAGGTTGACTCCACATTCACTCCGTGCGAAAGAATTACATCATCGGAGGATATGGCCCGTTGAAAAAGCTGATTGAGTTCAATGTCGGAAAGCGGCTTGAGAGTATAAACCTGCGCGCGAGAGAGCAACGGACGTATCACCTCAAATGAAGGATTCTCCGTAGTTGCTCCTATCAATGTGACCGTTCCATCCTCAACTGCACCCAACAGACTATCTTGCTGAGATTTGTTGAAGCGATGTATTTCATCAATAAATAGTATCGGCCGATGGCGCGCAAACATACTTCCTGCTTCTGATTTACACTGAAGCAGTACTTCTCTAACATCTTTGACTCCTGCGTTCACAGCGCTCAATGTATGAAACGGTGCATTGGTGGTATTTGCTATGATCCGTGCCAATGTTGTCTTCCCCACTCCGGGAGGCCCCCAAAGGATAAATGATGCAATATTGCCCGACTCAATCATGCGTCGTACAATTGCACCGGGGCCCACTATGTGGGTTTGCCCTACATATTCATCTATAGTTTTTGGTCTGAGTCGCTCAGCGAGTGGTTGGTTCATAATATGCACTTGAGGTTTGCGTCAGAGACAAAATTACAAAATTTGGCCGAAACGGGATGTTAATAGAATATAATATCTCGGGAAATCATGAAAGTGTTAACATTTTTCGTTAACTTTACACGCAGAAAAACTTCCGTCGCCGGTGAGAGCATCTTTGACAGTAGCCGTCGAGCCCGAACAATCCGCTCCGGAAAGTGTTAAAGTTATAAAAGAGGCTCGGCAAGGACACCCCCATTCGGCCATCCCTCATTCAAAGATGTGTAACCGTTTAATAACTAAAGTTATGGAAACTGAAAAGAAGAAATCTAATATGCCCCGCACAATGCGCAATGTGTTTGGAATCATCATGATTGTGATATACCTTGCCATGGGCGTTCTGTTCCTTTGTGGATTCTTCCCGCAACTTAGCGGAAACTGGGAATGGTTGCGTTGGGTTGGTGGCATCCTGTTCATCATTTATGGTGGATGGCGCGCGTTCCGTCAGTTTAAAGGAATTGACGAAGACGTTACCACCCGCTACGAATAGCCTCAACGACACACTTAATCCTTCTTAAGCATCTGCTAACATCGTTCCCACCGGATTTTAAATTGGTATGAAAAAGCCCATCTCCAAACTCTTTCTTGCCGGAGCTGTCGCACTGACCGCTTTGGCAAGTTCATGTGGCAACAGCGAGGATAAAGGTGGAAAATCCACCACTATCGCCTCGGGCATCACTGAAATTGCATGCGACGCATCATTCGAGGACATCATTTCTCAGGAGATAGATGTTTATGAGTACATCTATCCAAACGCCAACATCATGCCCTACTATGTTGATGAAAACGCTGCAATAGACTCCCTGCTCAATTTCAGCGCGAAGCTTGCCGTGACCACACGCAAGCTCACTGACGAGGAAGTGAAATATCTCAAGAGTCACAAAAAACAGGTGCGTCAAAGTCAAATTGCAGTCGACGCGCTTGCGTTGATCGTAAACCCGGAAAATTCCATGGAAATAATGGACCTGACCGATTTGCGTGACATCCTCTCGGGCAAACTTACCGAATGGGACAAAGTAGTTCCCGGGTCTAAGCTTGGCAAAATCAGTGTGGTTTTTGACCATCAAGGTTCATCCACCGTTAAATACATGCGTGACTCTCTTCTCAACGGTGGCGAACTTGGCCCCAACTGCTATGCGCAGAAAACTCCTCCCGCTGTTTTTGAAGCAGTGGAAAAGAATAAAAACGCCATTGGAATCATTGGTGTGAGCTGGATCAATGACGACATGGAAGGCCGCCATCTCTCCGCCGAAGAACTCACCAAAGTAATTGAACGTAACGACACTATAGACCAGAAATTCAAGACCAATGTGAAGGTTCTCAAAGTGCAGTCGCCCCACAGCATGACTGCCTACAAGCCTTACCAGATCTACATTTTCAATGGCGATTATCCGCTCTTCCGACAGATTTATCTCATCAGCACAGGCGTGAACGGTTCGCTTGCCCATGGTTTCTACAGTTTCGTTACAGGTTTCCAGGGCCAGAAACTTATTCAGGTTTCAGGAGTGCTGCCCAAAGTGGTGCAAAGCACAACGGCTGTACAGCTCAATTAAACCTGCACTTGCCATTTCGGTCAATCCATTAGACAGACAAGAAATTTTTAATCTAAAAATATAATACCAAAAAATAATAAACAGCGTAAAATGAAAAAGAAACTTTTGTTTTCACTCGTGGCCGGAGCTGCACTGACAGCTTCGGCTCAGGGCTATCAGGACGGTGTTGACAACTTCAACGCCGGACGTATGGAAGAAGCCAAGATCATTTTGGACAACACATTCAATGATCCTTCCACCGACAAAGCCATCTCCAGCTACTATCTTGGTTGCATCGACATTAAAAACAACAATGCCGCTGCCGCTAAACAGCGCTTCGACGCAGGAATCGCCGCTAATCCCAAATATGCCCTCAACTATGTGGGCCTTGGTGAGCTCGCGCTCAAGTCAGGCAACAAGTCCGAAGCTGAAAAATATTTCAAGGAAGCGCTCAACATCAACAAGAAGGATACCGAAGTGATGGCCTACGTGGCTCGCGCTTATTGGAATGCTGATCCCGTAGCTTACAAAAAGGAGATCGACAACTATATCAAGAAAGCATTCAAGGAATCTAAAAACACTGAACCTGCCGTTTACGTGCTTCAGGGTGATATGGAAGCCGGTGACCCCAACAAAGCATCAGGTCTCTACGAAATGGCCATCGAGCAGTCAAAGGAAAAAGGCGAAATCAACCGCGAAGCCTACGTGAAATATGCACAGACCTATTTCCAGGTTCCCATTGGTCGTGATTATGCTATCCAGCGTCTTGAAGAGTTCAACGAACGTTATCCCCAGTCGGCCCTAGCACAGCGTGAACTCGCTGAAAAATATTATGAAAACGAACAGCTCGGACGCGCGTGGAAGCAGTATGAGAAATACGTACAGAACCCCAACCACTTCCGCCGTGACGAACAGCGCTACGCCGGTCTACTCTACTCTGCAGGCGAGTATGACCAGTCAATTGAATGGGCCAACAAGGTGCTCGCTTCCGATGCTACCGTATATCCCATGTACCGAATCCTGACCCTAAACTATGAGGCCCTCAAGAAATGGCCCGAAGCTCTTGAAGCTGCCCAGAAACTGTTCAACTCCAACACTACCCTCGTACCCAATGACTATAAGCTCTATGGTGAAGCCCTCATTCAGAACGACCGTGGTGCAGAAGCTGTGACCGTATATGAAAAAGCCATCAAGGAAAATCCTGATGACGCTTCTCTCAAGCCACGTCTTTCAGCCGCTTATGCTGCTGCAGGCGACAATGCCAAGAGCGTTGAAATCCTTGAAGAGTATCTCAATTCCGGCAATGGCGGCTTGAACGACCTCTATGCAATGTCAAACCGCTACGCCAACCTTGCCAAGGACAACTTCGACAATGATGCTGAGCGCACCGCCAATGCCGACAAAGCCATCAAATACATGGACATGGCTCTTGAAAAAGCGCCCGGCAATCCCCAGCTCCTTGCTGCAAAAGCCCGTCTCTACCTAACCCGCTCCAAGAATCAGCTCAATCCTGAATCCACTGCAATCTACGAGCAGATGCTGACCCGCCTGGCCGAAGAGCCCTCACTCATGGATACATATAAATCCGACTTCGCAACAGCTTACCGCAACCTCGGCGCATACTATGCCTCGATTAAGGACAATGCCAAAGCTAAGGAATGTTTCGGAAAATACCTTGAGCTTGACCCCGATGACCAGCAGATCAAAGAGATCTACAACGCCCTCTAAAAACGCGTCCTACAAAATTTCATTCTGCCGGAATCCACACTATGGATCCCGGCAGTTTTTGTTCATACCTCTTTCGTGAATAAAGGTAACAATATCGGGAGATATTTCGGGTTGTGAAAGAAAGTTTATGCATGTAGATTTGGAAAACCATCAGTTTTGGAGTAATTTTGCGTAAACTCAAAGAACCCGGACCGAATAATGAAAAAATTACTCGTTCGCACTCTCACCGGTGCTATTTATGTTGGCCTGATTGTTGCCTCTTTATTATGGGGTGGTCTTACATGGTTCAGCCTGCTCTGCTGTTTATTCGCGTTGGCTGGAATGTGGGAGATGATCAGGATGTTCAAGGGGGAGACTGCCCGAATGACTCCGGCCACACTACTCGACCTCTTGACCGGCATTTCAATCGTTGCTGCTATGGCACTCTCAGGAGGCAGACCTTCGGTTCTGATGACTGTTGGGGCCGAAGTGACGTTCCTGATACTTCTGCGAGGCGTTCTTCAGCTTTATCTTCACACCTCGTCCCCAATAAAGGAGATCTCGACTTCGGCAATGGCCATTGGATACGTTGCATTACCATTGGCCACGGCATGCTGCATGGACTATTTTGTAGGACCTGAATGTGTGCTGCTCATATTTATTATGATTTGGCTCAATGACACCGGCGCATTCCTCGTGGGATCACTCATAGGACGTCACAAACTCTTTGAACGCCTCTCCCCAAAAAAATCATGGGAAGGTTTCTGGGGCGGATTCATCTTCTGCCTACTCACCGGAGCGGCAGCCAATATTCTTCTCCCCGAGTTTTACGGCGGAAATATTGGTGTATATTTAGCATTGGGCGCAGTGGTCAGCGTATTCTCTACGCTTGGCGACCTTTTCGAATCGATGATCAAGCGCGCTGTCGGAGTAAAAGACAGCGGCAACATTCTCCCGGGTCACGGAGGTATGCTTGATCGCATAGACTCACTTCTTTTTGTATTTCCGGCATCGGCCGTTTACCTCTACTTTATCACTCTTCTCAGCAATTGACAGGACTAATGATGGTGGGGCTCATACTCTCCACAACCCACCCCACGCAACACTCACATAGATAATAAACCAACAAGCCATTAACAATCAATGAAGGATCAACGCTATGACCTACGCGGTGTTTCAGCATCGAAAGAAGATGTCCACGCTGCCATAAAGAATGTGGATAAAGGCCTTTATCCCAAGGCATTCTGTAAGATTATCCCCGACGTGTTAGGGGGCGACAGCGAGTATTGCAACATCATGCACGCCGACGGTGCCGGCACCAAGTCCTCGCTCGCATATATCTATTGGCGCGAGACAGGCGACCTAAGCGTATGGAAAGGCATTGCGCAGGATGCTCTGATAATGAACATCGATGACCTGCTGTGTGTGGGAGCAACTGACAATATTCTCGTAAGCTCCACAATTGGGCGCAACAAGTTGCTCATTCCCGGCGAAGTAATCTCAGCCATAATTAACGGAACTGAAGAATTGCTCGCACGTCTTCGCGAACTTGGTGTAAACGCAATCAGCACAGGAGGAGAAACTGCCGACGTTGGCGACCTCGTACGCACGATTATCGTAGACAGCACAGTAACTTGTCGCATGAAGCGCTCCGACGTCATCAATAATGCCAATATAGCTGCCGGCGATGTCATTGTAGGGCTCTCTTCCTACGGACAAGCTACCTACGAATCGGAATATAACGGCGGTATGGGCAGCAACGGTCTCACATCGGCTCGCCACGACGTGTTCGCTCATGATATTGCAGAGAAATACCCCGAAAGCTTCGATGCCGCAGTACCGGCCGAACTGATCTACAGCGGAGCAATGGGCTTGACCTCTGAGGTTGCCGACTCACCGCTGGATGCAGGCAAACTCGTGCTCTCGCCCACACGTACATATGCTCCGGTAATAAAGGCCATTCTTGACTGCATGCGCGACAAAATCCATGGAATGGTCCACTGCTCGGGGGGAGCCCAGACCAAAGTGATGCACTTCGTGGAAAACAAACACGTGATCAAAGACAATCTCTTCCCCATCCCTCCCCTCTTCCGTCTTATTCAGGAACAGTCAGGAACAGACTGGAAAGAGATGTACAAGGTGTTCAATATGGGCCACCGAATGGAAATATATCTCAAACCGGAATATGCCGAGGATGTCATGGCTATTTCGCGCAAATATGGCATTGAAGCTCGCATTGTGGGCCGAGTGGAAGAAGCCCCAGCCAACAAATTGACCATAATTTCTGAAAACGGCACATACGAATACGTCTGAAACCTCCGCGGAAAATATACGCAATAACCTTGGCCGCATTTACTTTAAGTGCGGCCATCGGTTCTTGCTCCTCCTCGGGAGTGAAGAAAGAGAGCACACCACACGCAACTGAGGCCGACAGCTCTCAGAACGAGCACCACACCTTTCCCGATACACTCAAGGTTGGCACTCTTTACAGTCCAACATCATATTTTATTTATCGCGAAACGCCAATGGGCTACGATTATGACCTCATCACGCGTTTTGCCGAAGACCGAGGCATTACGGTAGAGCTCATCACGGCCCCTAACCTCAATGCACTTGTGGCAATGCTTGATTCCGGGAAAGTCGACGTGGCGGCTTACGAAATACCGGTGACAAGCGAATACAACACCCGCGTTGCATATTGTGGCCCTGAAACTGTGACTCACCAAGTGCTCGTGCAACCCATTGCCAAAGGAAAGGAACTGATCAAGGATGTAACGC
>CAJUSN010000078.1 GCA_910589095.1 uncultured Muribaculaceae bacterium | reverse complement strand
TTTTCATCGTACCTTTATCACCTTCGCCCTGTTTTCTTACAGAAATTTCGCCATTATTGGCTTCTTTTTCACCAACTATAAGCAAATAGGGTATGCGTTTGAGCTCATTGTCGCGGATTTTCTTGCCAATTTTCTCATTTCGGTCGTCAACGATGGTGCGCACATCGGCCATGTTGAGCTGGTTGGCCACCTGGCGTGCGTAATCGTTGTATTTTTCCGAGATGGGGAGCACCACAGCTTGATCCGGGGCCAACCACAATGGGAAGCGTCCGGCAGTGTGCTCAAGCAGCACAGCCACGAAACGTTCCATTGATCCGAAAGGAGCACGGTGAATCATCACCGGACGGTGTTTCTGGTTATCTGAGCCGGTGTATTCGAGCTGGAAGCGTTCGGGAAGGTTGTAGTCCACCTGAATGGTACCCAACTGCCAGCGGCGACCCAGTGCATCCTTCACCATAAAGTCAAGTTTGGGTCCGTAGAAAGCGGCTTCACCAAGTTCCTTGCGGGCCTTGAGGCCTTTTTCCTCGCAAGCTTCAATGATGGCCTGCTCGGCAAGGTGCCAGTTTTCGTCGCTACCGATATATTTTTCCTTGTTCTTGGGGTCGCGGAGTGAAATCTGAGCTTCGAAGTTTTCAAATTTGAGAGCCTTGAAGATGAAGAAAATGATATCCATCACTTTCAGAAACTCATCCTTGATCTGATCGGGAGCACAATAGATGTGAGCGTCGTCCTGCGTAAAGCCGCGCACTCGGGTCAGACCATGGAGCTCACCGCTCTGCTCATAACGGTATACCGTTCCGAACTCAGCCAGACGCAGAGGCAGGTCGCGGTAACTGCGGGGCAGAGCGCGGAAAATCTCGCAGTGGTGAGGGCAGTTCATGGGTTTGAGCAGGTATTCCTCGCCCTCTTCAGGTGTATGGATGGGCTGGAAGGAATCCTTGCCATATTTTGCATAGTGGCCCGAGGTGACATAGAGCATCTTGTTACCGATGTGGGGAGTGATCACCTGCTGATAACCGTATTGTTTCTGTATTTTGCGGAGGAACTGCTCAAGACGGTCGCGGAGAGCGGCACCTTTGGGGAGCCACAGAGGTAGACCGGCACCTACATTCTGCGAGAATGCAAAGAGTTCCATCTCTTTTCCAAGTTTGCGGTGGTCGCGCTTCTTTGCTTCTTCAAGGAGCTTGAGATACTCATCAAGCATCTTCTGCTTGGGGAAAGAGATACCGTAAACGCGCACAAGCTGATTGCGTTTTTCATCTCCACGCCAGTATGCGCCGGCAAGCGACATCACCTTCACAGCCTTGATGGGAGCTGTGGTGGGTATATGCGGACCGCGGCAAAGGTCGGTGAATGCGCCCTGCGTGTAAGTGGTGATATGGCCGTCCTCAAGCTCGCTGATGAGCTCACACTTGTATTCCTCGCCACGATCACCAAACATTTTCAAAGCATCGGCTTTGGAGATATCCTTGCGTACTATAGCTTGCTTTTCGCGTGCCAGTTCCAGCATCTTTTTCTCGATTTTGGAGAAATCAGCCGCAGTCAGCACATGTTCGCCCGGATCAATATCATAATAGAAACCATTTTCAATGGCCGGACCGATACCGAATTTAACGCCGGGATAAAGCTCCTGAAGGGCTTCGGCCAAGAGGTGGGCCGAACTGTGCCAGAAAGCATGCTTGCCTTCAGGATCGTCCCATTTGAAAAGCTTGAGCGAGGCATCCTCGGTGATGGGACGGGTAAGATCCCATTCCTGTTCGTTGACCGATGCGGCGAGCACGTCCTGCGCAAGTCGGGAGCTGATGCTCTCGGCTATTTGAAGAGGAGTCACGCCACTTTCAAATTGCTTTACCGATTTGTCGGGAAATGTAATATTTATCATTGATGGTTAATGTTTTAACACGTTAAAAGGCTCACCACAGGATGCAGTGTGCCACTTTTGGTTGCAAATTTACGTAATTTTTTGGAATTTCAATGCCTTAACCATCTATTTTTCATCACCGACAGGAGCAACATTCTAAGAAACTGTTTAAATTTATTCTAAAAAAATTTTTAATACTTCTTTTCAGTAATTTTGAGCGTC
Source organism: uncultured Muribaculaceae bacterium (assembly GCA_910589095.1). GTDB lineage: Bacteria > Bacteroidota > Bacteroidia > Bacteroidales > Muribaculaceae > Paramuribaculum. The sequence continues at coordinate 9,697 of CAJUSN010000078.1, read as the reverse complement.
TTTCCGGTTGTTTCAGCCAAGTTTCATCAGTCACGATGCCCGCATCGCTCCTTTTTCAACTTGCTGAAACACCTCGAAAATCCTTCTCAAAATTCTCTGAAAATAAATTTAAACAGTTTCTAAGAGTATGTTTAATGGCTTCATTATCCGAGATTGCGGGCGGCAAGCCAGTCAAAGATGGCGGTGTAGACCACGGCACGGACGTCGGGGCGCGACAGCACAACATCGTGCAACCCATCGTAAACAGTAAAGTCCGTCACATCAGGGCCAAGCGTGCTTCCTGCCTTTGAGATAGCCATGGCGTCAAGCACTCCATCGGCCTTTGCAAATTCTTCGGGCGAGTCGCCGGGATATGCCGATTTATCGGAGTGGAGCAACAACACCGGCACTTTCACCTGCCCATCCTTCAACGCCTTCTGAGCTATGTCGACGGCGCGCACCCATGCCGCATCAACATCCGGCAAGCGGTCAGGCTTCCAGTCCTTGCGATAGGTCCATTCACCGCGATTTTCAGCCGAGAGTGAATGTCCGTAGCTCTCATCCGGTCCATTACTTGCTTTAACATGTGGAGCCACGCGGCCCAGAGCGCTCATCAAGGGAATGCCCAAAGCGCCTTTAAGGCCTTGTACGTTCCAGGTAAGAAACGGAGAATTGAGTATCAATCCTTTGATGCGTTCATCGGGGTCGCACTGCATGTAAAGCGAGCAGGTGAGTCCACCTGTGGAATGGCCCATGAGCACCACCTCATCCACGCCGTCACGTTCCATGGCCGCCAGTCCGGCACGGATATCATCGAAATATTCGCGAAGATCCCTCACCTCAAACGGGCGCTGCCCCTCACGCAGACTGCGACCATAGCGGCGGAGATCCACCGCATAGAAATTCCATCCATGCTTGGCAAATGTCTCGGCCATCTCCTTTTGGAAAAAATAGTCGGAAAAGCCATGGATGTAAAGGATTCCTCGGGTTGAAGCTTTGTGTGAGGGTTTGCGTATCACTGTACAGTTCACCTTGCCGGAATAATCCTCACCCTGGTCAAATATCATCATTTCATAACCGTGGCCCATCTCATTGTCGGGCATCCAACGGGAGGTTGAAAAAACATTCTGATGTGTCATTTTTCATTATCATTTTTTTGATGCGCCAGTCCGGCGAGCAAAGCGTAGATGTGGTCGCATCGGTTCTGCAAATCAGGTTGAAGTATAGATGCCTCGGCAGGGTCGGTCATTTTGAGGTCGGCATAGCGGTCCTCACCGTTTATGAACGTTATGAGCGATCCGTCAGGTGCCGGCGCATCCACTGTGAGAGGCTGAGGCAATGCCGGATTAAACCTGTAGAGGGGCCAATATCCGGCTTTCACCGCGAGCCGTTCCTCCACAATGCTGTGACTCATACCCGAACGGATTCCATGATTGATACACGGACAATAGGCAATCACGAGCGACGGGCCCGGGTAGGCCTCGGCTTCGGCAAGCGCTGTAACCGCCTGCTGATAACTGGCTCCGAGAGCAATGGAGGCCACATAGATATTTCCGTAGGTCATCATCATTCGGCCGAGATCTTTTTTATATGTACGTTTTCCATCGGCTGAATATTTCATCACAGCACCCAATGGAGTTGCTTTTGATGTTTGTCCGCCGGTGTTTGAATAACATTCGGTGTCCATCACGAGTATATTGATGTCAACATCCTGAGCGAGCACATGATCCAGTCCGCCAAAATCGATATCATAGGCCCATCCGTCGCCACCAATGGCCCAAACGGACTTCTTGACCAACAAGTCGGCGCCTTCCTCAATCGCATCAGTCAACCGGCTTTTAGGAGCCGCTTTGGCCGCTGCCAGCAATTTCGTGGCGGCCTTTGCCGAGCCATCACCTGAGCTGTAGGCCGACAGCCAGTCGGAGGCTGCCGATTTCACCTCATCGCCCTCAGTTGCAGAAGCCATCAGATTCTCAATCTCATCACGCAATCGCCTGCGACGTGCTGCCAAGGCACACAACATTCCATAACCGTACTCGGCATTGTCCTCGAAAAGCGAATTGCCCCAGGCCGGTCCGTGACCATGCCTGTCAGTGCAGTATGGATTGCTGGGATAGCTCGCGCCCCATATTGATGAGCATCCGGTGGCATTGGCCACAACCATGCGCTCGCCAAAGAGCTGTGTGAGCAGTTTCACATAAGGAGTTTCGCCACATCCGGCGCATGCGCCTGAGAATTCAAGCAGCGGTTGGTGAAGCTGCGAGCCCCTCACAGTGTCACGTTGCAGCAGATTATCCTTGATTGACACATGCGAGGACAAATAATCAAGGCACTGCTTCTCATTATTGAAAATGGAATCCACCGGCACCATCTCCAGCGCTTTTCCAGGACAGATCACGGCACACGACCCGCATCCAAGGCAGTCGGCAGGATAAACCTGAATGCGATAGCTGAGTCCCTGCAGACCTGCGCCGCGGGCAGGCACAGTGGTCATTACGGCCGGTTTAGATGCTTCCTCGTCTGCGTCAAGAAGATAAGGCCTTATGGCAGCGTGGGGGCACACGAGTGAACACTCCGTACACTCCACACATTTATCAGCATCCCAACGGGGGATGTTTATGGCTATCCTTCGCTTCTCATAGGCCGCGGTGCCCATCGGCAAAGTACCGTCGGCCGCGAATTTCGATACCGGTAATTCATTACCCAACAATTTCAGACATGGCTGCGCCACATCTTTCACAAAAACCGGTAACTCCGTCTCCGATGGCTCTTCAGCATCCCGGGCATCGGCCCATGAGGAAGGATAGGATATTTCTTTGATAGCTGAAGCCGCAGCATCAATTACGGCAAGATTGCGACTTACAACTTCGCCACCTTCATGCATATAAGCTTCCTTTACCTGCTCTTTGAAAGCCGCGATGGCGGCCGTGGCAGGTAAGTGTTCTGACATAAGATGAATGAACACCGCAGCCATAATTGTATTTATTCTCACGCCCAGTCCGCCGGCCTGAGCAATGGCATTGGCATTCACATTATAGAATTTGGCACTTCTACTGGCAATGGCACGCTTGAGTGCAGCCGGGAGATGCTTCTCCATAGCAGCCTCATCCCATGGAGAATTCAACACAAACACCCCTCCCCTACGGAGCTTCGCCAGAAGTTCGAACCGCCTCACGTAGACATCCTTGTTACAGCCCACATAGTCGGCCTCATCAATCGAATACTCCGCGCGGATAGGACTTTTCCCAAAGCGGAGCTGCGAGATGGTGTAGCCCCCTGATTTCTTAGCCGAATAATTGAAATAGGCCTGCGAATATCCATCGGTCAAGCCGGCAATGATATCGGCCAGTTGACGTGTGGCACCAACGGTCCCGTCCGATCCCATTCCATAGAAAATGGCTTGCGTCACGCCATTCTGCGCCTCGGGAATGATAAATGCAGGAACATCAATGGACAGGTGTGTGACATCATCATCTATACCAACGGTGAATTGCCGTGCAAGCCGCTCCGAAGCCATGTGATCGAAAATAGATTTCACCATTGCAGGATCAAACTCCTTGCTTGACAATCCGTAGCGGCCTCCCGACAGTTTCACCTCACTTCCGACCGACTGAAGTGCGGCAGCCACATCAAGATACAGTGGTTCGCCAAAGGCCCCCGGCTCCTTGGTGCGGTCAAGGGCCGCCACATGTTTCACAGTTGGAGGAAGTGCCGCCAACAGTGCCTCGGCAGGGAAAGGACGGTAAAGGCGCACATTAATACACCCCGTCCGGTAACCGTTACGATTAAGATAATCTACCGTTTCAGCAATTACCTGCGCGGACGAACCCATTGAAATCAACACGAACTCCGCATCCTCTGCACCATGGTAATCCACAGCATGATAATTTCGGCCGGTCAATGCGCTGACGCGCTCCATGGCCCGGCCCACTATCCCGGGAATTGCATCATAGGCCGGATTACAAGCTTCCCTGCACTGGAAATAGACATCGCTTCCTTGCGAAGTGCCTCTCAACGTTGGATGCTCCGGATTCATGGACCGACGACGGAAAGCCTCCACTTTATCACCGTCAAGAAGCGGCACCATATCCTCATAGGATAACACATCTATGGTTGCGCGCTCGTTGGATGTGCGCCATCCGTCAAAGAAATGCAACACTGGGAGCGAGCCCTCAATGGCAGCCACATGAGCCACAATCGCCAAATCCAATGTTTCTTGCACAGAGGAAGAAGCGAGCATAACGAAACCGGTGGCGCGGCAGGCCATCACATCCTGATGGTCGCCGAATATGCTCAATGCGTGAGATGCCAATGACCGACACCCTACATGAAACACGCCCGGCAATTGCTCGCCCGCTATCTTGTACATGTTGGGTATCATGAGCATGAGTCCCTGTGAGGCGGTGAATGTTGTTGCCAAAGCTCCGGCTGCCAATGCGCCATGAGTGGCAGCGGCAGCCCCGAGTTCACTCTCCATCTCCTTCACTTCCATTTCGGAACCGAAAAGATTTTTGCGACCGGATAGAGCCCACTTGTCGGCAACCTCACCCATAGAAGCCACAGGCGTTATGGGATAAATAGTGGCAACTTCACTAAAGGCATACGCCACATAGGTAGCGGCCGTGCAGCCATCCATGCTCTTCAAGTTAGGCCGACGACCGGTGTTTTGCTGTGCGTTCATATCTGTCAGGTAAAAATCCCGCTCCCCGGCTTCGCTTAGCCCACCGGAGAGCAGGACAGATTAAATCAACATATCGGGATTTATTCTATTCAATGGAATGTGTTATGCAAAAGTGGTCAGTGCCAGGTCAGTCAGCCAAATCCAAAGAGGACAGAACCCGACGAAGAGTATCACACTCAATGTCAGCGATGAAGTACCGGTGGCAACATAAGTGTCATATTCATCGGCAATGATAATGCCTGAGAATGCCGGGGGAAGTGCTGCTGCCACAACAAGCATCTTCAAGTTGAGGGGATCCATGTGGCAAAGCAGACCCATTATCAGAACCACGGCAGGCATCATGACCATTTTCATGATAGAGCCCAATATGGCTTGCCAATTGATGGAGATTTTCACTGCCGACAGGGTGATACCGGCGGAGAACACTGCCATTGAAGCATTTGCCTTAGCTATAAGATTGAATGAAGGGCTCAGCTCTTTTGGCCATGGAATTCCGATGAGAACCCACACAACTGCCAGGATAGGCGCCCATGCCACCGGTTGCTCCAATGCGTGAAGCACCGGCTTCCACGGACTCTCCTTTTTTGTAGAACCGGGATTCTGCTTCTCAAGAGAGGCATTCATCAGTGAAAGACCCACAGGAATACCGATGGCATTGACCACGATGCTGACAATGGCCACGATAAGTGCCACGGATGGAGAGGTACCGAAGATTGGCTCCAGTACCGCAAACCCGAGGAAACCGATTGTGGGCGAGCCGCTGATCAAAGCCGAGATGGCGGCATCAGCTCCGGTATTCTTTTTGAAGCAATATTTAAACACGAAATAAACGAGCATGAAACAGAGCATTATGCCCACTGTTGAAACCAACGTGACCTTGAGGTCCTTGGCCAGATCGGCACGCGTTGATTGTACAATCGACACGAACAAGGCGGCCGGCAATGCGTAGTCAAGCACAACCTTGTTGAACTTCTTGGAGTCATCGCCGCTGAACACGCCCTTCTTGCCCGAGATGAAGCCCGCAAGCATCACCACAATGATAGGGACAATGGCGTAAAGTATAATATGAGACAGACCCATGATTGTAAGATTGTTAAGTTAGAAAATCAGGTAGTTTTGAACGCACCCGGGCATCATACGGTGTACTGAATGAGGGGGGCTGGATTGAGATAACCTATGTGACCCGACTCTTTGCCGGAATCGGCAGCAAGCTGAACATCGATCATGCAAGGACGCTTGGAAGCAATGGCTGCCTCAAGAGCTTTGCGGAGGTCAGCGATGTTGTCCACACGATAATTGTCCGCTCCGAATGCCTCGCCAATGAGATTGTACTTGGCGTTGATGTCGAGGGTTGTGGGCGCAGGCGCATCACCTCCCGAGGGATTGACTCCAATACCGTTGTAGATACCGCCATTATTGAAAATCACCACGGTGACAGGGAGTTTATAACGGCAGATTGTAGCGAAATCCATGCCGGAGAAACCAAATGCCGAGTCGCCCTCCACGGCTACCACGCTCTTGCCGGTGGCAACCGCTGCACCGATGGCCGATCCCATACCCATGCCCATGATGGACCATGAAGCACAGTCAACACGATGACGCGGCAATGACATATCCACAGAGTCGCGGGTATCATCAAGTGTATTTGCACCCTCGTTGATAAGAACTACATCGGGATTGGACTCAAGCACAGGTTTGATTACCGAAAGTGCGCTCCAATGTGTCATGGGCGACACCTTTGCAGCATCGGCCAAACGGGTCTGGAACTTGGCATTCTTGACCTTTGACTCTTCCTGAAGAGAGGTGAGCCATCCCGGGTCGGCACTCATGCTCTTGCCATTCATGGCTTCCAATATCATATCAAGCGACTGGCCCATATCTCCCACAACCGGGGCAGCGATGGGAACATTGCGGTCAATTTCGGAAGGCTCCACTTCAAGCTGTACGAACTTGCCCTCAGGATTCCACTTGCCTCGGCCAAATGAGAGCATCCAGTTGATACGTGCACCAATTACAATGACCACGTCGGCCTTCTCCATAATGGTGGAGCGGCAACTCAGTGCGCTGTACTCGCCGGCATCAGGCATCAAACCTTTAGCCATTGACATTGCCAGATAAGGAATCTTATAGGTTTCCACCAGAGTCTTTATCTTTTCGTCAACCTGCGCGTAGGCAGCCCCTTTGCCCAGAAGGATAGCGGGACGCTTGGCGGCGAGAATCATCTCTACAGCCCTGTCAACAGACGCTTTTGTGGGGGCCACGGTCGAGGCGATATCAACAGGTTCATAGAAAAGTTTCTCGGCTTCGGAAGCATCCATAATTTCGCCAAGGGCGGGAGTGGTCATGTCGATATATACTCCACCGGGACGGCCGCTGACAGCTACCCGGTAAGCGCGCGCCACAGCTGCCGGTATATCCTTGGCGTAAGAGCAACGGAAAGCGGCCTTGACGAGCGGACGGGCCGTGTTCAACTGGTCAAGCTGCTCGTATGTGCCCATGTTCATGTCGACCATAGTTGGATCCGACGCACCTGAAATCTGAATCATAGGATAGCAGTTGACTGTAGCGTTGGCCGTTGCAGTCAAACCATTCATGAAACCGAGGGATGACACTGTGAGCAGCACACCGGGCTTCTTTGTGAGGAAACCGTGAGTGGCTGCAGCCATGCCGGCCTGCTGTTCAAAGCGGAATCCATAATAATTAATGCCGAGTTTCTGCATTGCAAAAGCAGCCTCGGTTACAGGAATGCCCACAAGTCCGTAAACATCCATGAGCCCGAGACGGCGGAGTGACTCAGCAAGAATATACATACCCGTCACCTGTTCGGGAAACTGAGGAGCCTTTTGAGCACCGGGTGCGGGTGTTTGTTGTGTTGAATTAGCCATAATAAGATTAACTGTAAAAGTTGGTTATGAAGGAGTGAAGCGAGGGAAAAGGAAAATGAGGAAAGGGGGCGAGCTTTTCTCGCCCCCGGTATAGAAGTGTTGTTCAATTACATCTTGCCGTCAGGCAAAGGTTTGGTTGTTCCGTTGGCTGCAAACGAAGCAATTTGCTCCGGAGTGTAACCAAGCGATGCGAGCACCTCATCGGTGTTGCCGCCAAGTGACGGACATGGACCATACACAGGCTGATAATTGGAGATGGTGAAAGGACAACCCACGGTGACGAACTCACCGATTTCACCGCCTTGGTTGATGCGGACAAGGGTGTTGCCATCATAAAGTGATTCATCAGTCATCACCTCTTTGGTTGAGAGCACAGGACCGACAGGCACTCCCGCAGGACCTAAGATCGAGGTAACCTCGAATTTAGTCTTATCGGCTGTCCACTGGCCAATTCGCTGATAAATTTCCTCTTTGTGACGGTCACGCGCATCGGCAGTGTTGAAATCAGGATTGGTAAGCCAATCCTCGAAACCTACCGCCTTGCAGAAGAGCTCGAAGTCCTTGGCACCTCGCTGGAGAATGATGTATACATAGTTGTTGGCATCCACTTCGGTGTCATAACCGCCGGCCGGTTTGCACTTATAGGTCCAACCTAACACGCCACCACCTTCAATGTTGCCCGAACGTGGAACGCAATCGCCGAACTTGCCGTTGGGATACTGGGGGAACTGTGTAAGATAACCGATTTTGTCAAGTGTTAACTGGTCACGTGTCTTTATACGGCAAAGGTTAAGACAAGCGTTGTGCATGGACTGATAAACGAAAGAACCTTCGCCCGTGCGATTACGCTGCTGAAGAGCTGCGAGCAACCCGATGAGGAGGTGCATACCGGTGTTGGAATCACCAAGTGCAGCGCCTGACTGTGTAGGGATATTGTAATCGCCGGAATACCAACCGGTTGTTGAAGCAGCAGCTGCTGTCACCTGAGCCACAGGTTCGTAAGCCTTCAAATCCTTATATTTGGATGAAAGAGGGAAACCCTTGATGGTACCGTAGATACACTTGGGGTTAAGCTGGTGTACGGCTTCCCACCCAAAACCAAGCTTATCCATGGCTCCAGGGTGGAGATTTTCAACAAAGATATCACACTCCTTGATTAGTTTGGTAAGAATCTCTTTGCCATCGGGGGTTTTGGCATCAAGAGTAAGCGACTTCTTGTCGGAGTTAAGCTGGAGGAAGTAGTAAGAAGGAAGATCGGGATTGAACTGAAGTTCCTTACGTGTGGCATCGCCAACGCCGGGACGTTCGATTTTGATTACTTCAGCGCCGAGCCATGCAAGCATCTGTGTACATGAAGGGCCTGACTGAACTTCGGTGAAATCAACCACCTTGATTCCTTGTAGAGGTGCGGTATTCATAATATTTCTAAGTTTATGTTATTCTTTGATGAATATTAAGGTTTACTTTCATAACACTCTCAGCAAGGAAAAGTTTATTCGCAGCACATACAGCATGAATGTAAGCAGCGGCGCTACGGGTTTTCCCCGAGGCGCCGCTGCGGTCAGCTTATCAAGTCATGAAAGTCAGATCACTTTCAGAATCTGCTCGCCATGCTCTTTGGTTTTGATTTGCTTGGGAGTAAAGATGTGGGTTATCACACCGTTCTCATCGGCAAGGACAGTGGTGCGGAGGGTGCCCATATACTTGCGTCCGCACATGGATTTTTCACCCCATGCCCCCATCTCTTCGGTGAGCTTATGCTCAGTATCGGCAATTAGATGGAAGGGTAGCTCATGCTTGGCAATGAATTTTTTGTGTGAGTCGGCGGTATTGATGCTCACACCGAGCACTTCATAACCTTTAGCACGCAGAGCGTCCATGTTATCGCGAAGGGAACAAGCCTCGGCCGTACAGCCGGAAGTGTTGTCCTTAGGATAGAAGTAGAGCACTAGTTTTTTACCGGCAAAGTCGCTGAGCTTCACCTCACGGCCGGTTTCATCAAGTCCGAATGATTCGGGAAGTTTGTCACCTATATTCATAATCTGTTGTTAAGTGTCTCAAATAAATGCTTTAATATATTCAGTGGCTTACTCCGTCAATGTTTCTTTCGGTGGCTTTTGCGCGTCTGCCGCCAAGTCTCATCGGTCACGAT
>CAJUSN010000077.1 GCA_910589095.1 uncultured Muribaculaceae bacterium | reverse complement strand
ACGTCTGTACGCGCTTATTAGGGCGACCTGGGACTTGTTTATTCCGTTGAAGTGCAACAACAATGCGCCTCCATAAACAAATCTAATCTTCCATACTGATCACACATTCATATGTCCATTGATTTTACTTAAGAAATTAATATTAATTTTGTGTTGTAAACTTTTTCGTGTTTTTCTTCGTTGCTTGCAACCTTTTGGAGCTGATGATGCGTCAAACCTTACGAAAACCATTTGAAACCTCAAGAAAAAATATAAGATTATGACAAATAGAATCAATAAAGTTTTAAGAACTGTGACCATGACGGTTGCTTTGGCTGCATCAATTGTGCCTGCAATGGCTGCACATGGTAACTCTAATCTTCAGCGGGCGCGCGAACTGTCCAAGTCCACTTCCGGAATGGTGGAGAATGTGAAAGAGCGCATATCATCGATGGATGCCGACAGTGTGGCTTCCATGGTTGTGATGAAAATTCCGCAGGAGTCCGACAGTACGGTTGAAGAGGTCGGGACGGAGAATACCCCATCTGAAAGCATTGATCAGGATGTCGACACAAATGCAATTCTGTCCGATGTGGGCAAAACAGCTGTGAGCAGCGCGCTTCTTATTCCTATTTTCGGAATTGTGTTTGGCATAACAGTTCCGTTTGCAGCCTTTGTTCTGGTGATATATTTTGTGTGTCGTGCTTTGGTTCAGAGAAAACGGATGAAGTATGACACAATTGCTAAAGCTGCTGAGTATGGACATCCGCTGCCTCCGGAATTCTATCTTACAGACTCGCCTAAGCCCAAGAACAAATTGCAATCAGGTATTGTGTGGATAGGCTGGGGTGTTGCCTGCGTGATTCTTACATTGGCCGATATGGGCCATGGTTGGGTGGCTATAGGTATGATTCCGCTCTTTATCGGAATATCGCGCCTGGCTGTCTATTTCCTGGAGCAGCGCAAAAACACAGTTTCCTCAAAATCAGATAGCGACACAACTGACGATGCTCAGTAAGATCGAGGAAATAGCACTTGTTGCGCGATGCGTGGCTTCGGACGACCGCCGTGCGTTTGCACGGATTGTCAACGAGTATGCTCCTGCCGTGAGGAACTTTCTGTTCCGTCTCACGGGTGGGGATGCCGCGCTGACCGACGATCTTTCGCAGGACACTTTTGTCAAGGCATGGTCAGGACTGAAGTCGTTCAGGGCTGCCGCACGTCTCCGAACATGGCTCTTTTCAATAGCCTATAATGAGTTTGTGAGCTTTACCAGGCGCCAACGCGAAGAGCGGATGCCTGAGGAGTATGTGCCACCGGCTGGTGAGGGCCTCAGTGACCATGGTGCGAAGTTGAGCGAGATGCGTCATGACATTAACGTGGCATTGGCTTCGCTCACCCCCAAGGAACGGACGGTGGTGGTGCTGTTCTATCTTGACGATCTTCCCATAAAGGATATTTCGCGCATCACATCTCTTCCCTCCGGAACAATTAAAAGTTATCTCTCACGAGCCAAAAATAAGATGGCTGAAATGCTGAAAAACGATGAAAAATAATAATATAGAAAAGAAAGAAACCGGAATGACTGATGAGGCCCTCCGCTCACTGCTAAAGTCAGCGGCTTTGCAGGCTCCTCCATCGCCATGGTTCACACGTAAGGTAATGAACCGCTTGCCAGAAAAGAGAGTGCGTACGGCAGCATGGATAGAATATGCGGTTTATCTGATGGCGGCCTTGGCCACGGTGATATACGCCGTGATTTATGGCGCGGGGGTGTGGAACACAGGATATGTGACTGTGGGGAATATCACCATGATGGCAATATGTTTCGGCCTCTTCTGTTCCATTGTGTTCCTTATGGTGGAACCGTGGTTTGCTGATGAATCGGCTAAGTAGGTGCAGATTCTTTACTCTGGTTTGCGCAACTTGACGCATGCCCAGGCGTTCAGCTCGGTGTGGCCCATGGTTTCAAGGCCCGCTTTTGCTGCCGCTTCGCTTACAATGGGTATATCATGGACATAGAATCCGCTGAGCAGAACTGTGGCCCCCGGCTTAAGCTTCTTGGCATAGTCGGGAATATCGGCCGTTATGACGTTACGGTTAATATTGGCGAGCAGGAGGTCGGCTGCATAACCGATTTGTGAAAGGGCTGAGGCATCCCCGTGAAGCATGGTTATCTCTTCACAGCCGTTTAGCCGACAGTTGTCGATTGCGTTTTCCCATGCGGGGAGATCGATTTCGATTCCTGACACCGGACTTGCGCCGCGCATGCGTGCAAGAATGGCGAGAATGCCCGTGCCGGTGCCCATGTCAATAACAGCTTTTCCTTCCAGTGGGAGTTGCAGCAGTTGCTGGAGAATGAGGGTGGTGGTGGAGTGATGGCCTGTGCCGAATGCCATTTTGGGATCTATGACAATATCGAATTCAGCCGAAGGTACATCAGTGTGGAACGATGAGTGGATCACGCATCGTCCTTCGATTACAATGGGCTTGAAATAGTGTTTTTCCCATTCGCTGTTCCAATCTTGCCCTTCTATCAGTTTGGCATTCCAGGTGACGTCCACATCGGTGAAAATAGGGGTGTCGAGTGTTTGCCGGAGTGCGGGTGTATATTTGGACGCTGGTATGTAGGCTGTAAGGCCTGCTGCATCAGGTACGAAAGTTTCAAAACCTGCATCAGCGAGCAATGCAGCGGCAATATCGGTCAAGTCTTCGGAGCACGGGGAAAAATCCACGCGCACTTCAGTGTAATCGTTCATGTGATGATTGGTTGCGAATTGAATAGGTTATTTTTTGTGACGGCGGAATTTGCCTACAATTTTCACGAGTTTTGTTGCGGTTCGGTATGCAAGGTAAGCATAGTCCATGTAGTTCAATCCCTTGAGCATTCGTGAGGCAACCCCGGACCCTTTGAAAGATGGCATGTTGTCGCGCATCCCCTCGTAGCGCGACATCAGTTTCATCTTTTCGATCTCACAACGGGCCAGGAGATAAGCCCGTCGGTAGCGTAGCTGGTCTATATCGTAGCCTTTCCAGGTGTTGGCGGGGAGGTCGTTGTAATCGGTTTCAGGTGTGGAATTCATGAGTGCGGCTTATTTGAGGATTATACGTGAGATGAGACGTGACATGGGGTTGACCACAAGAGGCTTGCGCAGGGCTATTAGCAGAATGATCAGCAGAATATATGCTCCGCAAATAATCAGAGCCGCCCAAGCATGACCCAGATACAGGGCTATCCAGTCCATGGCTGAAACCGAAAGGAAAAAGATGACGAGTACGCCCAGGAACACACATATCAGCCCCACGGCGAGACTTGACAGCAGCATGACGAGTTTTTCCGTCAGTGTGAGTTTGCCATATTCGAGGCGGAATTTGATATAATCTTTTCCCTCGTCGATAAACTGTTTGAATTGAGATTTTTCTTCGCTCATTTTGTGGGGATTGATAGGAATAAGTTTTTGAGGAGGGAGTAATGGGTTGGAGAATATGGCACACGGAAAACCCGGCAGAGAGCTGTATTGCTTCATCCGCACAGGATGATTACTGACAATGGTCCACCGGTTCCGTGCGTCAGGGGAGAAGTGTAAGGGGAGGATCAGTCGTCAATATCGGCAGTGAGCTGTTCCACGAGAGCGTCAATTTCACTCTGTGTGCAGATTATGCCTTTTTTCTGGAGGGTCTCCTTGATTTTTGCGCGGAGATCGGTGCCCTTTGAGGGGGCGAATAGCACTGCGGCAGAGGCCCCGATGAGAGCTCCGCCAATGAAAGCGTAGAGGATGCTGAGACTGTTGTTCATGACTGATTATCAGTGTTTGTGAGGTGAAAATTCAATTATAGGAAAACTTGCGGGGCTGTGTCACTCCGAAGCTCTTTCAATTAAGCCTTAAAGGGCGGGGAAATCCTCGCTAAGGCATTTCCTCTCCCTTTAGGTTTTATACGGTTTGCTAAATCAATTATTTTGATTCGAGATCCTCGGCAATAGCGTCGGCAAGCTGCTCAACTTTGCTTTTTTTCAAGCGGATGCCTTTTTCGTTAAGGAATTTCACGATGTCGGCACGTGTGTTTTCACCTTTGTCGGGTGCGAAAAGAAGACCGGCTGCTGCGCCTACGAACGCTCCGCCAAGGGCGGCTAATACAATCTGTAATGGTTTCATGTCGGTTAAAAATAGATACTTGGATTATGAATTTTTATTTCTTAAAAGTTAGTTTCTGTGATTAAAACGCCGGTAGTTTGTTTTTGTTCAGTTGCAGTGAAAAAATTCTGTACCATACCGGTGTCAACGGCTAAATTACCACAAATCTTCCATGCACACAAATTTTTTTACATTTGTTTTTATTTGCTCAAATTCTTTTAGGAACAGACGTATCAGGTTGCATATAGATAAAACAAGCGGTGCGTCACCTCGAGTAACGCACCGCTGGATATTTCTGTGAAAGTTGTATTCCGGAATGAGTCTGGAGATCAACCTCCGAAGTTGTCGTAGTGGATGTTTTCCGGATCAACGCCAAGGGAGTCAAGCATACCGTTCACAGCATTGCTCATCGGACCGGGGCCGCACATGTAGTATTCTATATCTTCAGGATTCTCATGATCCTTGAGGTAGGTGTTGTAGATAACCTGATGTACAAATCCTGGGGTGTATTTCACTCCTGCAGCATCGGCCGCGGGGTCGGGGCGGTCAAGCGCGAGGTGGAAGTGGAAGTTGGGGAATTCCTTTTCCAACTGCAGGAAGTCGTCAAGATAGAACACTTCATTGAGGGCTCTCGCACCGTAGAAGTAGTGCATTTCGCGGTCGCGGGTGTTCAGGGTTTTGGTCATGTGCATGATCTGAGCACGCAGGGGAGCCATACCCGCACCACCACCAATCCACATCATCTCTTTCTTGGAATCGAAGATGGGATGGAAATCACCATAGGGGCCACTCATCAGCACCTTGTCACCGGGTTTGAGCGTGAAGATATAGCTGGATGCTATACCGGGCATCACATCCATGAAACCAACCTCGGGTTTCGGTTTGAAGGGCGGGGTGGCAATACGAACCGTGAGCATGAATCGGTCGCCCTCGGCCGGGTAGTTGGCCATGGAGTAGGCTCGCACGGTGGCCTCTTCATTGCGGCACTTGAGAGAGAAGAGACCGAATTTTTCCCATGCCGGAAGATATTCCGCACCGATGGATTCCTTGTCGATATCCTTGTCGTAGTCCATCTCGAAAGCCGGAATCTTTATCTGAGCATATGAACCGGGGATAAAGTCCATGTGCGCTCCTTCGGGGAGTGCCACGATGAACTCCTTGATAAATGTGGCCACGTTTTTGTTGGAAACCACCGTACATTCCCATTCTTTTACATCAAGCACCGATGCGGGCACGGCCAGCTTCATGTCCTCTTTCACTTTTACCTGGCATGCAAGTCGCCAGTGGTCCTTCACCTGTTTGCGGGTGAAGTGAACGGCCTCGGTGGGGAGGATGTCGCCTCCACCTTCAAGCACTTGTACCTTGCACTGGCCGCAGCTGCCCTTACCACCGCACGCAGAAGGGAGAAACACATTGTTGTCAGCCATAGTGGAGAGCAACGCTTTGCCGGAGTCGGCTTCTATCACTGTGTCGTTATTGACCGTGATGTTCACTTTGCCCGAGTGGACAAGGAAATGCTTTGCCGTGAGCAGAATGGCCACGAGCAGCAACGTTATAAGCAGAAATATGCCCACACCGGCAAGTATGGTCAGTGTGGCTTGCTGTGACATTAACATCATTGGATATGCAATCATAATAGTGAACTTGATTTCAAAGTTTGATGCCCAGGAAACTCATGAAGGCAATTCCCATGAGGGCGGTGAGAATGAAAGTTATGCCTATGCCTCGGAGTGGGCGGGGAATGTTGGAATAAGTGGCGAGGCGTTCGCGGATGGCGGCTATGGCTGTGATGGCGAGCAGCCAGCCTAACCCCCAGCCACCGCCGGCACACACGGCTGTCCAGACGCTTCCGAATCCGCGCTGCTGCATGAAGAGCGACCCTCCAAGGATGGCGCAATTCACTGCTATAAGCGGGAGGAAAATGCCGAGGGATGCATAGAGCGATGGTGAGAATTTCTCCACGGCCATCTCCACAAGCTGAGTCATGGATGCAATCACGGCAATGAACATGATGAGCGAAAGGAAGCTGAGATCAACGTCGGCATACTCCGGTCCGAGCCATGTTAAGGCACCGGCAGAGAGCACATAGGTGTTGAGCAGGTAATTGATAGGGAGTGTGACTACGAGCATGAATGTCACAGCTACACCGAGCCCTAAAGCAGTCTTTACGTTTTTAGATACCGCCAGAAATGAGCACATGCCAAGGAAGTAGGCAAAGATCATATTGTCGACGAATATCGAGCGTATGAATAAATTGAGATTTTCCATCTTCTGTTTTCTCGAGTGTGAAAATTGCTTATACAGTTTTTATCCTTTGGCTCAATCCTCCTGAAGGTCCTTGTTACACAGACGGTGAACCCATATAATGCAGGCCACCACAATGAGTGCCATGGGGGGGAGAATCATAAGGCCGTTGTTGACATAGCCATGATCGTAGCACCATTGAGGAACCACCTGATAACCGAGCAGAGTGCCGCTTCCGAGAAGTTCGCGGAAAAAGCCCACTATAACGAGGATTATGGTGTAGCCTATGCCATTGCCTATTCCGTCGAGGAACGAAGGCCACGGTTTGTTGGCCATGGCAAATGCCTCGAGACGACCCATGAGGATACAGTTGGTGATGATAAGGCCTATGAACACTGAGAGTTGCTTGCTCACATCGTAGGTATACGCTTTGAGTAGCTGGTTGACAATGACCACCAGACCGGCCACAACCACCAACTGCACAATGATACGGATGTTGGTTGGAATGGTGTTGCGCAGCAACGAGATGATAACGTTTGAAAATGCCAGCACAGCTATAACCGAGATGCCCATCACGATTGCAGGCTCGAGCTTAGCCGTTACGGCAAGAACCGAGCAAATGCCCAGCACCTGTACAATGACAGGATTGTCTTTTGAAAACGGATTGAAAAATACGCTTTTGTTATTGATTTTTTCAGCCATGGCTATTATTCGTTGCTTAATTTTTCAAGATAGGATTTATAGGGGGTTAGACAGTTGTCGAGCATGGTGCTAACGCCCTTGCTGGTGATGGTGCCCCCCGAGATGCCGTTCACATAATCGGCGCCATTGGCCGGTGCTACACCGCCTTTCACCACTTCCACAGGGAGGAATTTGCCATCCTTGAAAAGGTGAAGGTTCTGATTGAACTGGTCGGTGAAAGCGGGTTTTTCTATCTCCGCTCCGAGTCCCGGAGTCTCGCCTTCATGGGCGAAGTATGCTCCGTAAATCGTTGAGCCATCGGAATCAATCGCTATATAGCCCCAGATTGGGCCCCACAAACCTGCTCCGTAGGCGGGAAGGATATATTTGTCGGAACCGTCTGTCATGCGGCAAACGAACACGGGGAGCTGTCGTTCGGCATCCGGCAGTTTGATCTGCTCGGCCATATTTACAGTGAAAGCATCGCCTTCTATGGGTTCGCCTTTGGAATTCACCACGAGTTGCTCCACGATGTATTTCTCAAAATCGGCAGCCACTTCGTCGGCAGCAGGGGTGAGGTGAACGGCAGCCAGAATTTGGCGACGTTTGTCGTTGTCCTCATTCTGTTGTTGGCGCGGTTTGAGGGCCAATGAGATGGCTGCAAGCGCAGTGCCCACTACAAGCACCAGAACAATTATGTAGATCGTTGTATAAACGTTACTTTGTTTATTCATGATTCATCTATCGGATTAAGTGATGACTTATGATTAGACGCGCAAACGGCGCATGCGGCGCGATATGTTGGCTTGAACCACGCAGTAGTCGATGAGCGGTGCAAGGGCGTTCATGAGCAGCACTGCGAGCATTGCGCCTTCGGGGTAACCGTTGTTGTAAACGCGGATGATGATGGCAACAACCCCCACAAGGAATCCGTAGATGTATTTGCCAAGTCCGGTACGTGCCGCCGTGACAGGGTCAGTGGCCATGAACACAGCTGCGAAGGCAAAGCCTCCATATACCAACTGATCAATAGGGAGCATGTGCGAGCCGGGGTAGAGAGGCGACTGGAATGTGTAGGCGATCCAGCCCATGAATAGACCGCCGGCAAACACGGATGCCATGATTTTCCAGCTTGCTATGCCGGTGATGAGTAGTAACGCAGCTCCAATCAGCACACAAAGAGTGGATGTTTCTCCGAACGATCCGGGATATAGGCCCAGGAATGCATCCCACGTGGAGAGGATGTGGCCTGCGGCGTCAGTAGCAGCATCGGCACCGTTGGCTATCTGGCCAAGGGGCGTTGCTCCGGTAAAGGCATCGCTGTAGGTAACTGTGCCGCCAACACCGCAAATGGGTTCGGATGATATGAATGCACGGTCGCCGCTCATGCTTGCAGGATAGCCGAAAAAGAGCACTGCGCGGGTCACGAGAGCAACATTGAAGATGTTGAAGCCTGTGCCGCCAAACACTTCCTTGACGAATATGACTGAGAAGGCGGTGGCCACTGCAAGCATCCACAATGGAGTGGTGACGGGGCAAATGAGGGGTACGAGGATGCCGGTGACGAGGAATCCTTCCTGAATCTCTTCGCCTCGCCATTGCGCAACCACGAACTCTATGCCGAGACCAACCACGTAGGTGACAATGATTTTGGGTAGAATTGCAAGGAATCCGTAGAGCATTATGCTCCAGAAGTTGAGGTCGGTGATTCCGGATCCTATAAAGTTCTGGTAGCCGGTGTTATACATGCCGAAGAGCAGGCAGGGGATAAGCGCGGCCACCACTATGATCATCACGCGCTTGGAGTCGATACTGTCATGCACGTGCACGCCCGAAGCGGAGGTGCTTTTGGGTGTGTAGAGAAAAGTCTCGAAGCCGTCAAAAACCGAGCGGAACGATTGCAATTTGCCTCCCGGTTCAAAATTGGGCTTAATTTTATCAAGATATTTACGTAGCATTATGTAGCTTGTTTGTTACGGGTGAAATTAGGCAAGTTCCTTGCGGAGGTAGTCGAGACCTTCGCGCACAATCTTTTGGAGCTCAAGTTTCGATGGATCCACATATTCGCATAATGCGAAGTCCTCGGGAGCCACTTCGTAGATGCCGAGACGTTCCATCTGGTCAATGTCGCGGGCGAGTATGGCTTTGATAAGATATTCGGGCAATATGTCCATGGGCATCACCTTATCATATTGCTCGGACATGATCATTGCACGGCGTCCGCCATTGAGGCGAGCATCAGGAGCAAAACGTTTGCCTTTGAGAAGGCTTGACAGGAACGACCGGCTCGCACTCATTTTAGAGGGGCTCATTGAGGCCCAACCCATGAATTCATCCACGTCGTCGCCTTCCGGGATAACGGTTACCTGACGATAGGGGTAGCGTAGGAAACCGTCGGCACCCACATTCTCGCCGGTAAGTACGTTGCCGGAGATAACGCGGATGTGGTGGGACGAAGCATCTACGTCACCTTTTATAATAGGTGTGATGCAAGCTCCGGTTGCTGTGGTTATCAGACGAGGTGTCTTGACCTCAGAACCAACGAGCGCAACTGTTGTGTTCCAATCAACGGTGCCATCCAGGACGAGGCGTCCGATGCGGGCCATTGTTACAATGTCGAGAGTCCAGATTGTCTCCCCTTTATTTACCGGCTGAATATTGGCAGCCTGCACTCCTGGGTTTCCAGCAGGGTGCGCACCCTCTATTATTACATGTTCGGCACATGCCGGAACATTAATCTGTGAGTCGGGACGTGTAGAGACAAACACTTTGCCTGATGTAAGCTTGGCGAGTGCTTGTGCGCCGGCTTCAAGTTCTTTGTCCATCCCCTTGACCATTGAGGACAAAGATGGTGCCAGCGGGGCAGAATCGAATCCGGTGACAAAGATGTTGACCGGAGTAACGTCAGGGGAGGGGATAATGTCGTAAGGACGCTGGCGCATCAAGCACCATAAACCGCTTGCCATTATTGCATTGGCAGTGGCGTCGGTCTTTGGGGTAGCATTCTTGGCAAGTGTTGTCGCGTCCTTGTCGGCTTCAACCTCCACGCGGATGATTTTTCGGCGTTCGCCTCTTACGATCGCCTTGACAATCCCACTGACGGGGCTGACCAACTTCACACCTGGTGTGAGTTTGTCGAACAGCAACACATCGCCGCAGTTCACTTTGTCACCTTCGTGAACTGCCGGTTTCGGAGTGAATCCGGGATAATCGTCGGGATATATGGCCACAATGGAGGCCTTTACCGGCGAGGCGGTTGCATCGGCAGGTAATTCTCCCTTGAGTCTCAGGTCAAGTCCCCGATTGATTTTTATTGTTTTGCTCATTGGTGAAAGCTTGAAAAATTGATGAGATAAAGAAGTGTGCAAAGTTATTGATATTTTTTGACATTTTTAAAGATTTTCTCCAATTATTGAAATTTTTCTTCAATTGGAATCAACGCTCGTCTTCTGTGGGTTATCAACCTTGCAGAGTACCTGTCGGGGGAGAAGGCCGGCCGCAGCCGATGAGGGAATCCAGATAGGCCGATTTTTTGAGATGAGGAACGTGAGAATCATCGGTGGGCGACAGGCAAAATCCTGTTTTTACATTCAGTAACAGTTCTTGACTATTGAGATAACCGTCGCACACGGCCATGTTACGGATTTTTCTAAAAAAAATCAAAGAAAAAAAGAAAAGTACGATTTTAGGGTGAAAAAGTTTGGAAGTTGAAAAAAAATCAATAATTTTGCGTAATCCAAACGTAAAACCATAACCATCAATCCCTCCAAACGGACCATGAAAATTTGCCTTGTTGCAGCTGTTTGTGGGTTTAAAATATTGAAAATAAAATAATTAACTTAAAACTATAACCACTTAAATCATCAAAATTTAGTAATTATCTATTATGGAAGCTCAAAAGCCCACTCAGCAGCCGCAGGCCAAAGCCGCCGCAAAAAAAGCTGCAAAATCTGGTAGCAATGTTACTGGTATCAAGAATGCCTTCTTGGTTATCATCGCCTGCTTCATTGTAGCCGTATGTTTGTTCGCCTTCTGGTTCGGACATGAATCTCACTTCGAAGAAGGTCACCCCATCGACCTTTGGGGTACTATCTATAAAGGTGGTGTGATCGTGCCTATCCTCCAGACTTTGTTCCTCACCGTTATCGTACTTTCTGTTGAGCGCTTCATCGCCATGAAGTCTGCCAAAGGTAAAGGTAACATCACTAAATTCGTTGCTG
The DNA here is from genome assembly GCA_910589095.1 of uncultured Muribaculaceae bacterium. Taxonomy (GTDB): domain Bacteria; phylum Bacteroidota; class Bacteroidia; order Bacteroidales; family Muribaculaceae; genus Paramuribaculum. The sequence goes on along the minus strand of CAJUSN010000077.1, from coordinate 599 downwards.
GTGTTAAGGCTTGCCTCCAGAAAGGTGACATCGCCGGTGCCAAGGTTCTTTGCGACAAGCAGAAAGGTTCAGTAGCTGCCGTTGTTGCCGCTGCCCTCGTTAAGTACGAAGAAATGGATAAGAACACCGTTCTTACCAAAGAACAGAAAGTTGCCATGCTTCAGAAAGAAGTTGAAGAAGCTACCGCTCTTGAAATGCCCGCTCTTCAGCAGAACCTCCCCATCGTTGCAACCATGACCACTCTCGGTACTCTCGTCGGTCTTCTCGGTACTGTAATCGGTATGATCAAGTCGTTCCAGGCTCTTGCAGCTTCTGGTGCTCCTGACTCAACTGAACTTTCAACCGGTATCTCTGAGGCACTTATCAATACCGCCTTCGGTATCGCAACCGGTGCGTTCGCTGTTATCTCTTACAACTTCTACACCAACAAAATCGATAACCTTACTTACGCTATCGACGAAATCGGCTTCTCGATTGTTCAAACATTCGCAGCTACTCACTAATCCCTTATTACCTAATTTCAACCAACCTATTTATAATTAAGTAATATGGGAAAAGTAAAAATTAAAAGAAAGAGTACCCTCATCGACATGACCGCG
>CAJUSN010000076.1 GCA_910589095.1 uncultured Muribaculaceae bacterium | reverse complement strand
AGACCGCCGTGTCCTCCCATGCTCAGACCGGTGATGGCGCGGTTAGCAGCGGTGGGACGGGTTCGGTAGTTGGCATCGACCCACGGCACGAGTTCCTTGACGATGTAGCTTTCCATCTGCATGGTAGGATCGATTGGTGAATCCCAGTACCATGAGTTGCGACCGTCGGGACAAACCAAGATCATGCGGTTGACGGTGGCGAGGCTGTCAAGATTGATCACTGTGGACCACGATTTGTGGTTGCCTCCATGGCCATTGAGTAAATACACCACAGGATAGGTTTGTGAGGTGTCGGTATTGTAATCATCGGGTACGGCCACGGTGATTTTGGCGGGCGAGGTGATGTAGTTGGAAGGAACATCATGCTCGGTAATGGCATGAGCCATCAAGCTGAAGGCCAATGCAAAAAGAAGTGTGAGTTTACGTGTCATGATATGAAGTTAGTTATTGAATTGTAATGTTATGGTCATTGGGTGGAAAGTCCTTCTATCTCTCGGAGCGGGACCGGTAATTCACTGATGCGATTGCGCAGATCGCGTTTCTGTTCCGGTGTAAGGTACATTATGGGATAGATGCCCGGGCCGCTGAGTTTTCCGAAGTAGGGCACTCTGTTGAGGCTGTCGGGGGGATTTTCGTTCACATAAACGGTGATGCCATGTTCGGCACACTGGCGGAGATGCGCTCGATTGGGATTGGACATTATTATACCATCGTTGCGTAACGTTTCATAAACTGATGTTCGGAATTCACGCACCCTGATGCATCCTACGTAAGAGGGTATGCTTAGAAGGAGTGTGATAAAGCCACAGCCGAGAATCCACCATGCTGCCGGGCGCTCCTTGGGTGAGTCAGCAGCCATTATGGCAGCCAAAGGAAACAAAAGCCATGCCTGACAGATGTAGCGTGCCCACCAAGACTGATCGAAAATGAAACATGATGCAAGGGTGCAGACAGCAATATAGATAGCCTCTCTTCGCCAGGGCGACCGTACGCGCCAAAGTACCGCCAGGCTCACCGCCAACATCACCAGAAACAACGGCCCGAACCCACCAAGGCGAGAATCATAATGCAGTACCAGGGGATGGAACATGGAGATGAAGAAATTGGTGAACCGATTTCCACGGGCATATATTTCAGGAGTGTTGTATCCCATTATATCAACGCTCCCTTCGCCCATGAGGGGGTAGAGCGGATGGCCGGCTGTGAGAGTGTTTGTTACATAAGGATGGTAGGCCAGGATGAGGACGCCGGCTGCCGCCGCCACAAGCGAAATGAAGGCTATGCGGACCGAGAGTTTGGCCCGGCGGTGGAACAAAAGCCACGCCAGTGCCAGTGCAATGACAAGTCCTTCTTCGAAGAATGCATTGAATTTTGTGGCCACAGCCAACTGAATGGTCATGAATAGCAGCATCCACGGTTGCAGGCGGCGGGGGGCACGGATAATGGAGATTAAGCTGATAATGGTGAGAAGCGTATAGAAATACTTGGCGTAATCGATATAGAACGTTGGAGCCTGGGTGACAAACACAGGATTGCAGATGGCCAGTGCGGTGATAGCGGCAACCATGGCAGGGCGCACAGTCGGAAACCATTGGCGGAGAACTCCCGCGAGGATAGCTCCGGAAGCGCAAGCAAGGATGATATTCACAGCCTTTCCTGATTCAAGGTTTCCGGTGAGAGCCACTACGGTACTTTCAATTATTTCAATACCCTTTGCATAGTGAAGAGACCATAGTGTCAAATCAGAGAATGGTCCCGGGGGTGCGGTGGGATTCCAGCCGTCGCAGAGAGCGGCAATTATTTCCTGATGATAGGCATTGCCATCGTAAGAGTAATCCCATAAGTTCCAACCAAAAACTATGGCCATAGCCCAAACTGAGACAAATATGAGGAGGAGTCGCACACGGCTTCCGGCAGAGGCTCCGATGGCCGCTACGGCCCATCCTGTGATAAGAGCAGCGGGGAGAATGAGTGCGGAGATCGTAGCTCCGAAAAGAAACGAAACCGAGGCTATGGCATAGGCTGCGAAGAGCTGTGCCATGAGCATCAATCCGGCCCTCTCAAGCAGGCGGGAGCAGGATGATGAATTTGGACCTGATTCCGCGAGAAGGTTCATTCGGCTGTGTGGGAAGGTAATTCAGACGGGAGCCCCTCGGCATATTCAATGGAAAAATCACCGTTGTCGGCGGTGATGAAATAGATAACCGACATTTTGTTGCCGAGCATCGAGGAGCTGAAAGCGCGCACTTTCCGTCCGTCGGGCCAGTTGAGATCCGATACCTGCATTTTGTATGAGGCAGGCACCACGGATTTCAAGAACGCATTTGCTTGCGCAAGTCCGCCTCCGTCTGTTTTCCCCTTGTAATGGGTATATGGAGCCTGTTGCTCGGTGAAGTCCATCACCAAGTCAACGAAAAAGGGGAAAAGTGGATCGGCCTTGATCGACAGATGGGAGCAAGCGAGGATAGCAACCATCAAAACGAGTAGCTTTTTCATCAGTTGTTGCATTTGTGCAAATATACGATAAATCAGTCTAACATGCCAACAGTTTATGCAAAAAAAAAGATGTCATCGTCCCCGTTGACGGGACGATGACATCAAGATTATTTTGCGGGTGTTTTTCTCGCGAAAAGTTCTTACTTCTTGAAGAAGCGGTTGTAAAGACCCTGGAAACCCTGTCCGTGGCGAGCCTCATCTTTGGCCATTTCGTGAACGGTGTCGTGGATGGCGTCGAGGTTGAGCTCTTTGGCGCGACGTGCTATGCGCATCTTGTCGGCATTTGCACCGGCTTCAGCAGCCATGCGCTTTTCAAGGTTGGTCTTGGTGTCCCATACACATTCGCCAAGGAGTTCGGCAAATTTGGAGGCGTGTTCAGCTTCTTCGAAAGCGTAGCGCTTGAAAGCATCAGCGATTTCAGGATATCCTTCGCGATCGGCCTGACGGGACATTGCCAGATACATACCCACTTCGGTACATTCGCCATTGAAGTGAGCGAGGAGGTCGGCGCGCATTTCGTCGTCGGTATCGCGGGCAACACCGATTTCGTGTTCGGTCACGAATTCGAGCTCAGCTGTTTCGTCCATTTCTTTGAACTTGCTTTTGGGAGCGCCACAGAGGGGGCACTTTTCAGGAGCTTCGTTACCTTCGTGAACATAACCGCATACGGTGCAGATGAATTTCTTCTTCATAATGATTTGATAATTTTTACGTTGTTGAATATTTGGTTGTTTGGTTAAGATCATTTTTCAAGACATGCGGGGCATACTCCTTTGTAAGAAAGCTGGGTGGAGCGCACATCGAAACCCTCGGGTGGTGGCGGGAAATTGGAGAACGGAACATCAAAAACCATTCCACATTCCTGACACAGGAAATGTCCGTGGGGCGATGTGTCAAAGTCATATCTCGTGCTGTCGCCGTCGAGATTCAAGGCCCGGATGCATCCGGCATCGGTGAGCAACTTCACGGTGTTGTAGACCGTGGTACGCGACAGTGTCGGGTACATTGGTTGAAGCGCGGTGTAGATTTCATCAACGGTGGGGTGAATGTGGTGTTCGTTTAAAAAATGCGCCACAACCATCCGCTGATGCGAGGGTTTCACCCCGGCTTCAATCAAAAGTGTGCGTATGTCGTCGATGCTTTTAATCATGTCAAATTTGAAATCATTACAAAGTTATAATTATTTTTCTGTATTTCCAAAAATTTAACATGCCTTAACTTAACGTTCTTACCGTTCCGATTTGTTTATTCTTGCCGGAAGTTTACACATGATGTACATCCGAAGAATTCTTTATGCGACAGAGCTTCCAGATATATTCTCAGTTCTCGTGGGGCTGCAACTGATTTGTCAATAGTGACTTTTACGCGTTGTTTATAAAAGTTGTAGGGGCGCAGACGCTCCTTGATGATAGCGTCAGTCATGCACGAGGGCATGGCCCATTCAACAGGGGCTGCATCCGATAGGCCGTCGGAGTTTATATTGACGGTGTCAACGAGCTCCACATTCATCCCTTTCTGCACCTTCCACACTTCGGCATGACCGAGACCTATAGAGTAAACCTCGATAATGAATTCATCAGCAGTGGAGGGGATAGAGTATGTGCGTTCATTGATGTTCAGCGTGTCGTTTGCTTCTACAGTGAATATAGCTTCATCGGTCCATTGTCCGGCGCCAACTTGTGGCGGATAATCAGGTTCATCAGGTATGGAGGATGAATTGCCACACGATGTTGATACAAACAACGCAATGAAGGTGGCGAACATGACAGATAATACGTGTTTTAGGTTCATGGCGTCAGGGTTTAAGATGAGTTCGCCCAAATATAAGTAAAAAATGGAATTAAAAATCTAAAAAAAAAGTTAAAATAATATTTGCTGTTTATAGTTGGGTGAGATGTCTTGTGGATCGGTATTGTTAGTAATAGAGTCGCGCTATGTGGATTTTTTTTGTTGTAGGTGAGGATAAGAGGAAGAGAATAGCTAATTTTGTACTTCACTTACGTCAAAACCTTGAAGGATGGAACCTCTGAAACATGAATGTGGCATTGCTATGATACGTCTGCGCAAGCCTTTAGAGTACTATAAAAAGAAGTATGGGACCTATTGCTATGGCCTTGAGAAGCTGTACCTGCTTATGGAGAAGCAGCATAACCGCGGGCAGGAGGGAGCGGGAGTTGGAGTGGTGAAACTCCATGCTCATCCCGGCGATGAGTATGTGTGGCGTGAGCGAGCCATGGGTTCCCAGGCCATAACAGAAGTGTTCGGGCGCATTTTCCCCGCTTTTGAAGCTGAGGGAGGGGAGGGGATGTCGGCCGAAAAGGCTGAGACATTGGCTCCTTTTATAGGCGAGATCTATATGGGTCACCTGCGTTACAGCACCACTGGAAAGCGCGGGATAAGTTATGTGCATCCGTTCCTTAGGCGCAACAATTGGCGCTCGCGCAATCTGCTCATGTGCGGAAATTTCAATATGACAAATGTGGATGAGATATTCCGTTCGGTTGTGGCTTCAGGCCAGCATCCGCGGCTCTATAGCGACACTATAGTTATCCTTGAACAGCTCGGCTACCGTCTTGACAAGGAGAATCATCGCCTGTACAGGGAGTTCCGCGACCGGCTTCGCGATCCGGAACTTGCCACTGCCATTGAAGATAATATTGATTTGCGCCGAGTGATTGGTGAGGCGGCTCCGATGTGGGATGGCGGTTATGCCATGTGTGGCGCAACCGGGTCGGGGGATATGTTTGTGGTTCGTGATCCTCATGGCATTCGCCCTGCTTTTTATTATATGGACGATGAAGTGGTGGTGGTTGCCTCGGAACGCCCGGTTATTCAAACTGTTTTTGCCGCGTCCATAGAAGATGTTCACGAGCTGACACCGGGCCACGCCATAACGGTGAGCAAGCATGGACGAGTGGAGGTGAGTGCGGTTCTTGAGGAAGGACGCAATGAACGCTGTTCCTTCGAGCGCATTTATTTTTCGCGTGGCAGCGACGCGGATATTTACCGTGAGCGCAAGCAACTGGGACGCAATCTTGTGGACGCTGTGATGGATAGCATAGATGGCGATCTTGATCACACGGTGTTTTCCTTCATTCCAAACACAGCGGAGGTGGCTTTCCTCGGACTTGTACAGGGGTTGGAAAACCGTATGGACCGTCGCCGCCTGGAGGAGATTACCGCCTTGTCGGGCCGGGGTGACCTTACTCCCGAACGACTGGAGCGACTGATGCGCAGGAAGGTGCGGGTGGAAAAGGTTGCGATAAAGGATATAAAGTTGCGCACGTTTATTTCCGAAGGGGATGTGCGCAATGATTTGGCCACACATGTATATGATGTAACTTACGGTGTGGTAGCTCCCGGGAGCGATAATCTTGTGGTGATCGACGACAGTATTGTGCGCGGAACCACATTGAGCCGCAGTATCTTGAGGATGCTTGCGCGGTTGAAACCCAAAAAGATTGTGGTGGTGAGTTCATCGCCGCAGGTACGATACCCCGACTATTATGGAATCGATATGAGCCATTTCAGCGAATTTGCCGCGTTCAGGGCGGCTGTGGCGTTGCTTGAGGAGCGTGGAATGGGACATGTGCTCAAGCAGGTTTATGAGGATTGCAAATCGCTTGCAAATGCTGCTGATGAGGAGCTTTACAATCCGGTCAAGGCCGTTTACGCTCCATTCACGGACCGTGAGGTTGCCGATAAGATGGCCCGTATGTTCACGCCGGACGATGTGGATGCCGATGTGGAATTGATATTTCAATCCGTAGAGGGGCTGCATGATGCAGTGCCGGATTGTCCGGGCGACTGGTACTTTTCAGGTGATTATCCCACGCCGGGTGGCGTGCGGCTGCTGGTGAGGGCGTTTATGGATTATTATGAAAATCGCTGACTTAAGTACCTGAAAAGCGTAAGTGTACAGATGCCTGTACGCTTATTAAGGCGACCTTGGATTTAAAAAAACAACGCGGAGGATAGCAAAAAACAATTGATTGCTATCCTCCGCGTGAGCTTTTGATTGTATGTTACTGATGCCGAGGCGGGAGTGCGGAGTGAACTGAATCGTAGCACTGCTGAATGAGTTCGGCTTGCTCCTGCTGAGATTTGGCCGCCGGGATGGGCTTATGGATTGTGAGTGTGATGTGTCCCCAGCGAGGTATTTTGCGTGTGCGCGGGAGCACTTCAAACGCTCCGTCGATGGTGACGGGGACTACCGGCAACCCAAATTCAGTGGAGAGCATGAACGCTCCGCGCTTTAATGAGCGCATCTTACCAGTGAAAGTGCGGGCTCCTTCGGGGAATACCACAAGCGACGTTCCTCCACGGAGAACATCTTCAGCTCTCTGCATGGTGTGGCGCAGCGCTTTTGGGCTGGAGTTGTCAACATAGATCTGATGCGAAATCTCGCAGGCCAATCCCACGAGCGGAATTTTCCTCAGAGACGCTTTCATCATCCAGCGAAAAGTGTGGCCGAGATAGCCGTAGATGCTGAAAATGTCATACGCGCCTTGATGGTTTGCCACGAACACATAGCTCGTACGCGGATCGATATTCTCGCGTCCTTTAACGGTGACTCTGACCAAAGTGAGAAGGCAGAATACCTTACCCCACAGATGAGCCGGGTAATAGCCCCACCATCGGCCTCCGCCAAGCAGGCAGCCCACAATGGTGAGCAGTGCGGCAAGCACGGTGGCCACAATCATCAGAGGGGCCATCACAAAGAGCTGGTAGATGCGGTAAAGCGCGAGCATCAAATGTTCTTTTCTACAAGGGCTTTGAATTCAGCTTCGTTCATGAAACCAACGTGGGTCACAGGCTCGGCGCCGTTTTTGAGAACAACCACGCAGGGGATGGAGGATACGTTGTATTTTTCAGCAAGAGTCTTGCACTCGTCAACATCCACGGTGTAGAAAGTTGCTTTAGATGCAAACTCGCCTGCCACTTTGTGGAACACCGGTTTGAACTGTTGGCAAGGGCCGCACCAAGTGGCGGAGAAGTCTATGACCACGGCTTTGTCGGCTGTGGCAGCAGGATCATCGGATGGTGTGGCTGTGATTACAACATTGGTGGTGTCGGTAACGGCTATAGCTGAGTCAGCTTCAGCGGCAACGGTTTCAATGGCTGCGGTTGCAGTGTCAGCCGCATTGTCGGTTTCAGCATTTGAAGCGGATTTGGAGTTGCATGAAGCAAGGATAGCCAAAGCGGCGAAGGGGAGGATGTGTAGAAGTTTCATTATCTGTCAAATTAAATCAATTTCTGAATAGTTTGAATTTTCACGCAAAGTTAAATAATAAAGATGAAATTAACCTCACCAATCCATTATTTTTTGTCATCTGACCCTAATGAGCCGGTCGGGGGCTCAGGCTCAATGCAGCGTCCGGGTGCTGTGTTGATGATGAGCGGCGCGGTTTCCACGGTTAGTCCGCTTGTGTCAAGTCCCATGGCTTCTTCATCGGAGATGCCGAGCCGCCGGAGTAATGAATGGAGGTTCATCAGGCGCCGGACAGAGGGGTGGCATTCGCTTGAAGGTGAGAAAATGCGGTGCAGGATGATGAAGTGGAAATCGCCCGGAAGTCCGCGGCTGCGCAGCGATGGATGGCTGCTGGTGATGTCCACCAACCCATCGGCAACCATTCGGTTGACAATCTGTCGGAAATAAACGTTGATGCGCGGCATTACGCGGAAACCCATGCGGAGGGTGACGACGAACACAGTTTGGGGTACGAGTACTTTTACGGAGTAGGTCAATGTGTCGGGCTCGTCGGTGAACTGCGGACGCAGAATCCAGTAATGGTCGGCTCGCTTGGGCCGTTTGTTGAGCAGAGAATAGGCCAATTTGCTCTCCACAAGGTCGGTGTCCGGCGAGTTGGAGAAGTAAATCAGATTGGATGCATATTGCGGAATGGTGTCGTCATGGCGCATGTCGCTCAGAATTGGAGCCAATTCATCAAGCCTGCGGTATTCAATGAAGCCGCGGCGCACATTTAAGGCTGCGCGCCACACCATCATCACTGCGGCCACAATTCCTGCAATCAGAATGGTGAACCATCCGCCATGCATGAACTTGAAGGCGTTGGCCACGAAAAACGCTCCCTCGATGATGATGAAAAAGGCCGCGAAGCAGCCGGCCACCCATCGCGAAACACCGCGATGAACGAGATAGAGCGAAAGTAACACCGTGGTCATGAGCATGGTGACGGTAATGGCCAGGCCGTAAGCGGCTTCCATTCCCGACGATGTGCGGAAAATGAGGACGGTTAGCAGACATCCAGCGAGTAGCGACCAGTTGACTGCCGGAATGTAAAGCTGCCCTTTCAATGGTGAGGAATAGACGATGCGCTGTCGTGGCCAGAGTCCGAGGTTCATGGCTTCGGAAAAGATGGTAAAGGAGCCCGAGAGCAGAGCCTGGCTGGCAATGATGGCTGCTCCGGTGCTTATTATCACTCCGGGAATAACCATCCACGAGGGCATGATGGTGTAAAATGGATTTGCACCGCTCGGCAAGTTGCCTGCGTGGGCGATAATCCAAGCTCCTTGGCCCAGATAGTTGAGGATGAGCATGGCTTTAACGAAAATCCAGCTTATAGTGATGTTTCGCCTTCCGCAATGGCCGAGGTCGGAATAGAGGGCTTCGGCTCCGGTGGTGCATAAAAACACTGCGCCCAGGATGAGGAACCATCCGGGATAATGTATCAGAAGTTTCACGGCATACCACGGGTTGAACGCAAGGAAAATTCGCGGGGCGAGGCCAACCGAGCAGATACCGAGCACGCCCAACATAAGGAACCATACAAGCATGAACGGGCCGAACAGTTTGCCTATGCGTGCCGTTCCGGCGCGCTGCATGAGGAAAATGCCGGTTATGACGATGATCACCAGCGGAAGCACGGGAATGTCAGGACTGATAATAGATAGCCCTTCAAGGGCCGAAGTCACGGTCATGGCCGGTGTGATGACCCCGTCGGCAATAAGGGCTGCAGCTCCAATGACGGCCACAATGTAGAGCTTGGGGCGTGAAATGTGTTTGAGAAGCGCGAACAGAGCCAGTATGCCCCCTTCGCCGTGGTTATCGGCCCGAAGCGCCACAACCACATATTTCAGGGTGGTTTGCAGTGTGAGTGTCCATATCACGCAGCTCACAGCGCCAATGATGTAATCGGCATCCGGCATCGACGTGGCTCCGGTGATGGCTTTCATCACATAAAGGGGCGATGTGCCGATGTCGCCGAATACAATGCCGAGGGTCACCAGTAGTGCGAGTGCGGTGACAGGATGGGTGTGGCGCGAGGATGCGCTGCATATATTATCAGGGCCGGATGTGCTCATGATAATAAAGCGCATCCGGCCCCGGAATTGTTCAGTTGAAATCCTGTGTTATCCGAAAGTTACGTTGAAACCTACGGTGAGATTCATATTGGCGTTTCCAACGGGGAGGAATTGAGGCGTGATCTTGAAGAACTGGTGGTCACTGCCAATGAAGAAGTTGAAGCCACGCGGATGGAAGTTGAGCATCCAGCCCATGGAGGTGCCGAAACTTGACTGAGCCACGTTGAGGTTGCAGTCGAACCATTTTACCGGTTTCACATTTGCCGATAGGCGACCTTCGGTCCATGAGAAGGGGCCGTTGAAGCGCTGAGTGAATAGGAAACCTGCGGTGAGCTTGTTGTAGAAGGGCATCTCATATTCGGCAGCGAGGTGGAGTGTGGCAGCGAGTGCTTGGGTGTTGCCACCGTCGGCTTCCACGCGGTTGAAATTGACGCACTCCTTGAGGTCGTCCCACATATTGTCGATCTGAGTGTGGAGCTTGTTCTCTTCATATCCGGGCTGAGAGCTGTCGAGGGCCACGTTGTTGAATCCATCGAAAACCCAAGAGGTTCCTGGAGTCTGACCTTTGACATTGTGGCTCCACTTGACGAAACCAAGGTCAAGCAGTGAGGCTGACACGGTGAGGCCGGGGATTACATTCTTGTACACGGCACCAAGGTCAAAACCGAGTCCGAAGCCTGACATGGAGAATTTATCATAATCAATACCGTTCCAGTCAATCTGGTTGGCTTCGGCGGGACGGTCAAGGTCTTTGCCTGATTCACGGTTGGTGGGCACTTTCAGGCCTGAGCCTGCGGCCATGTCGATGGTACCGGTTGCATCAACAATCCATTTCTCGTCGGAGAGGGTCACATCCATGTGGTCAATGCGGGCATTGACGTTGCCGGCACCGAGGAGGAACTTGATTTTAGCGCCCACTTCAATCTGGTCGGTTATGGCGTGGCTGTGGCCAAGGGCAATCTCTCCCATGGCTGAAGCCTTTAGGCGGAGATCGGAGAATGAATAGGTGGACGACTCTCCTTGCTGGCCTAATTTCATGAATTCGAAAAGACCGCGGGGCAAGTTGACACCGACGTCGGTGCGGGCCGACAGGCTGATGGTGTTGAATCCGCCGAATGCACGGAACCCGGCCGAGAGCAGGGTTAGCTTGACATTTCCGCTTACCTTGTTATTGTCCTTTATGGATGAGAGGAACTCATCGTTGCCAACGGTGGGGCTCATGAATGTGGTGAGCTGCCCGGAGGGGAGTTTGTAAAGGAATGTGTTGACTCCAACATTGCCGTTGAGTGATGCGTTGACACTACCCAGGGCGGGGATGGAGATATAGTTGTGGTCGTTTGCGAAGGCTGGGTTCAATTCGTGGCGGAACGAGTACCCGTCCATGAAGTAACCGCTGCGCGAAGCTTCCTGTGCCTGCACGCACTGCGCGGCGCCGAGAAGAGCCGCAATGACTAATGATTTATGTAGATTCTTCATTTTTCAGAGGGTTAGTTGAGGTCGACACCGACGCCGCCTAAGATTTTGAATTTGATGTTGGTGAAACGCAGCGCTTGATTTTCGTTGAGCGCTTTACCGGCCATATCGGCGGGGCAAGTTGCGCGGAATGTGAAGCGCACTCCGTCGAGATTGCCGATGTTCTTAGCCGAAGATGTGAGGGTCACTTTAAGTGAGGTGGTGGTGGGGTTGTCCATTGTTCCTGCGGCTACTGTGCCTTCCACGGTTGCCTCTACATCATTGATGGGGTTTCCGTTGCGGTCAAGGGCAATTACCTCGGGAGTCATGTCGAGGGGCACTGTGTTGCTTACGTCAACCGTGGCGATGGCTTTCTTGAAGCTGTATTTATCAAGGTCCTCATCCCATCCGGTTTGATCAGTGGTGTAGACAAACTGCAGATCTGAACCGAAAGCGAGGGGTACGATGGCTTTGTAATCCACGTTCAGGTTGTAGTCATATCCGAGCGTAAAGGTGAACTCTTTGTTGGTGGGTACTTTGGCCGTGATGTTGTCCACTTTGATTGTTTGCGGAATAGTCTTTATAAGGTTGCCCAAGCCGGGGACAGCCACGTTGGTGCCTCCCTGGGTTATAGTGGTCGGAAGACATCTGTCAATCCATCTTTCAGTGTATTTTCGTAT
>CAJUSN010000075.1:11311-12155 GCA_910589095.1 uncultured Muribaculaceae bacterium | reverse complement strand
CATTCAGCACGGTTGAAGCCACACCCCACCGGCGAAGGTCAAAATACCTACTGCTCTCCATTGCCATTTCAAGACGGCGTTCCCAACGAAGGCGTGTGCGTGCCTTGTCCTTATCGCTGAAATCTGTTGATGGGTAGAGTGCGATTTCGCAATAATCCTTTGCGTAACCAATATGCTTTTCAATGGAGTTGGCGGCGCGCTGACGGATATCGTTAATGATTGAGCGCGCTTCTTCAAGTTTACCAAGTTCAATGAGAGCCTCGGCACGCATCAGCATCACATCAGTGTAGCGGAACACATAGTCGTTCATGGCGAAAGCTTGCCAAGATCCGTCGAATGTTTCACCGGCACTGCGCTGAGGCACATCCTTGAGTGAGGTATAGAAGCCATAGGTGTTGGGCGTACGCGAATTTTCAGTGGTCATGGTATAGGCCGATTCATATTTATAGGGGAAGGTGGGCATCCCAACGGTGTGGAACAAACGAGGATCCCACTTTTGGTCAGAGGGCACTCCGTTTACGGGATAGCTGTCCGTTGAGTCATAGTCATCAAACATTGGCAACCCGTTTTTTGTCTTATAAGCATTTACCAGGTCTTGCGAGGGTTTGTGGAAATCCCATCCGCATGACCACATGCCCCAGCAACCGTTGAGCACGTTTGACCAGTTGGCACGGCCAAAGCGGGTGTTGTCATCCGTGTACTGCGAAGTCTGAACAGCAAACACCGATTCTGAACTGTTTTTGTACTCCGGGAGGAATATATCACCGAAATCGGCAAGATAATCGTAACGCGAATTCTTGACCACCTCAGTGTATTCCACCACTTTTTTCATATAATCCTCATT
>CAJUSN010000075.1:0-11301 GCA_910589095.1 uncultured Muribaculaceae bacterium | reverse complement strand
GAAGCCAAGTCCGTTTGTAGCCTCATAGCCATCGCCCCATGCAAGCGTCAGATAGCACTTGGCAAGGTAAGCTGCCGCGGCAATCCGGTTCACTCGGCCTCCGCCATCCTCCACTTCTTCGGGGAGTGCATCGTAGGCAAGTTCAAACTCATGGATCACTTTCCCGAACAGCTGCTCATAAGTGTACTGATTGTTGGGAGTCTGCTCCTGAGTGTTGTTTTTGAACACCTCTTCATCTATCCACGGAATCTGTCGGAACATTGTGAGCAACTTGAAATAGCTGTGACCACGCAGGAAATGTACCTCACCAAAACGCTGCTCCGCCGTTTTCTCCCCGAGAGTTTCAACCCCTGATTCCTCAAGCGCAACCAATGCCCTGTTGCATCGGGATATGTTGCAGTACAACCGGTACCACAGCTCGTCAAGTTCACCCGGAGTGGAGGTCAAAGTGGTCCATATTTCCATGGGATGATATCCTGTATCGGTAGTTCCACCACCACCTTTTAGACAGTCGTCGGAACTAAGGTCGCCATAGGGCCAAAGGTTGAATGGATAGCTGTACCAGCAATCACCGAGGGAAGCATACGCCGCGTTAACCATCTTTTCAGGCTGAGCATAAGCAAGGTCACCATCCACCACTCCCGTGGGAGGAACATTTATAAAGTCGTCACACGCTGTCAAGCCCAGCGACAGAAGTGATATCAGTAATACTTTTGTAGATTTCATGATTTTTGATTTTTAGAATTAGAAATCAACCTGCACGCCGAAAGATACAGATGTAGGGATTGGGTAAGCCCAGTTGGGATTCTCCGGGTCTGTGCATGTAAGGCTGCTGCTTTTGATTGTAAGTAGATTTTGTCCTGAGAGATAAACACGCGCTCTGCTCATCCGCAGTTTAGAAAGTATCTTTGATGGCAGATTGTATCCCACCTGGAGTGTGCGAAGCTTGGAATACGAGCCGTTCTCTACAAAGTACGATGACGCACGACCTTCATCACCTTTGTTGTTTGTTGTGAGCATAGGTATTGTGGATGAAGTGTTGACATTGGGCAACCACGCGTCAAGAACTCGCACACCCTTGTTGCTTCCTGCGTCGGTCACGCTCCAGAAGTCGTTTTGGAACTTCTGGTTGTTATAAACATCCTGGCCAAGCACTCCCTGCCAGAACATTTGAAAATCAAAGTTCTTATAGAACAATTCCACATTAAGGCCAAACGACAAATCGGGAACAGGATTGAAAATCCAAGTCTGATCATCGGGGGTAATCTTTCCGTCGCCATTAATATCGGCATACTTCATTCCTCCCACGCGAGCATTATCCTGACCGTAGGACTGCACTTCCTCCTGTGACTGGAAAAGTCCGTCGAACACATAGCCTACTATAGAGCCATAAGGGCGCTTTGCCTCAACAAGATTTTCTGTTGTTGTGTGCGCGTAAGATCCGGTGGTGGTTGAAGGAAGATAGGTCACCTTGTTGCGGAAGAAGTCAAGATTCAAAGATGCACGGTAACCAAGACCGCAAGCAAGTTCATCATTCCATCCAATCTGCAGCTCCATACCCCAGTTGCGGAGAGAAGGACCGTTGAGCCATGAAGCGCCACCCTCACCCATCGAACCAAGATAAGCAGGAATGATAAGCATATCTTTCACATCCTTGATATATGCATCCAGCGAACCTGTGAGCCTGTTTCTGAACAAACCGAAATCAACACCTGCATTGTACTGGATAGTAGTTTCCCATTTCAAATTTGGATTAGCAGTTTGACTGGCATAATAGCCTGAGGGGAAAATACCGCTCTGCTGAAGAAGAAGGTCGTAGGCGGTTGAAGTCACGCGGTCGCTCCCGTAGTCGGCAACATAAAGGGCATAACGAGCTGTGTTTGAAATAGCTTGATTACCGGTCTTACCCCACGATAGTCTCACTTTCAAATCATCAAGCCAATTCTTCCTTATGTTCTCTGATATGCGGTAGCCGAGAGTGGCAGCCGGGAAAGTTCCGTAGCGGTTATTGCTTCCAAATCGTGAAGATCCGTCATGGCGCAATGTGAACGACGCCAAGAGAAGGTTTTTCCAATTATAATCAACCTTTCCGAAGAATGACACCAATGCATAGGCCGATTTATTTCCCGTTGAACGTTCAACACCGGATGATGCGTCGGGATACATGTAATCGGGCGTTTCAATATCGTAGTTCTCATTATAACCTGAAAAATCGATACGACTCTGGCGAAACATTTCCATACCGGCAAGTACAGTGAAGTTATGGTCATCCTTCACAGCGAAATTATAATTGGCGGTATTGCTCCAAGTCCATTTTGAATCGTTGGCTTGTGACAGAGTTGTTGAGTTTGTATCGTTGTTTACGATATCGCTATGGAATGTATAATTATATGAGTGGATAAAGGCAGCATCATAGTCAAGACCGAAGTTTGAACGGAGCACAAGGCCCTTGAGAGGCTTGATGTCAATATAAGCATTACCGAACAGACGCCACACATTAAGCGCGTTGTTTTTATTGAAGGCAAGCTCGCGGAGAGGATTCTGTCGGTCTGCCATACTTCCTACCGGACCGCCATATGTTTTGCCATCCGTTTCAAACACGGGCACAATCGATGGCATCTTCAACGCATTCTCCAAAGGTTGCATATCCACCTGATCTGTGTATGTAAGTGTAAAATTCTCTCCTACAGTTACCACGGGTGAAATTTTGAAAGAAGTGTTGATACGTGCCGATATGTTTTCGAAACTGGTATATTTCAGAATACCCTCATTCTTCTTATAGCCCAAAGAAAACAGCGCCGAAAAGGCATCGGTTGCTTTAGATACCGAAGCATCATAACTTTGAGAGAAACCGGTGCGCGATATTTCATTAAGCCAATCGGTATTTGACATCAACATGGTGCGCTTGGAATTGATATATCCGTCATAATAACCTCCTACCGTATAATTCCGGTACTGGCCGGTTGCAATGTCGTAGACTGAGATTGGAAAGCCCTCCGGAGAATTCAGGTTGAGACCGTAACTTGATGCGTACGCCACCGGATCAAGACCGTCATTTAGAGCAGCCTGAGCCATAGCCGTGGCATAGCCGGGCGAATCAAGCAATTTCATCTTGGACTGCCCTGAGTAGAATTGTCCGGTCAAATTAGCTGAAAAGCTTACATTAACCCTGTCGCTGTTGGCTTTACCCTTTTTAGTGGTGATGATAATTACACCATTTGCCGCGCGTGAACCGTAGATTGAAGCTGACGCTGCGTCCTTCAAAACCTGCATACTCTCGATGTCATTCATGTTCAATGAATTGAGAGTGGCGGTTGTCGGGACTCCATCTATAACAAAGAGAGGATCCTGTGAGGCATTGAATGAACCGATACCACGGATCCGCACTGATCCGGTACCGCTTGGCGAACCGTTGGCTGAGATAGTCATTCCCGGAACTTTACCCTGCAAAGCTCGCATTGGGTCCGTATCAGCGGATGTTTCCAGCGATTTAGTATTCACTACTGAAACAGAGCCGGTAAGGTCAGCTTTCTTCATGGTCTGATAGCCCACCACTACCACTTCATCCAACAACTCCGAATCCTCATCAAGGCGAATTGTCAATTGAGCCTGGGCTCTCACAGTTTTTGGTTTGTAACCCACATAAGATACAGTTAAATTAGATCCATCGGGCACCGTGATCACGAAATTTCCATCGAGGTCTGTGGCCACTCCGGTCGAACCTTTGATGTCGGAAATAACGCTTGCACCGATTAGCGGTTCGCCATCCGACGCCGAAACAACGGTCCCATGCACAGTAAGGTTCTGCGCGTGTGCTGCGATTGCCATAACAATGAGCAATACAGTACTGAGAATTGCTTTTTTCATGTTATTCGTTTTTGGTTGGTTTAAAATCTGCCGCAAAGATATTAATGGTTGTGATTCAGCTGTTAGGACTTATGTTGCATTGACTATGATTTTTTGATCAATGGTCAGGATTTAATCTATTATGCACAATTTTTAATAAGAACTTGAGAAGAATAAATGAACCTATGAGAGTGTGTTTAAAAGCCGGCCAATTCAAAGGGCCGCATCATTTTTCATGATCCGGCCCTTAAGAAATATAGTTCTCACGCAGATGTAAGTGTTGGAATTTATTATTCTTTCATCCCCAACCTTATCCTCAAGTCCGACGGTGATTCACCATACATCTCACGAAACACCCTTGTAAAATATGCCGGCGCCGAGAATCCCACTTCATACGCAATTTCGCCTATCGGCTTATCAGTTGTAGAAAGCAACTCTCGAGCTTTATTCAATCTGATTTTGCGCAAAAGCTCAAGCGGAGAATAATTTGTCAGAGCTTTAACCTTCCTATAAAGCTGAGAACGTCCAAATCCCATTTTTGAAGCCAGCGTATCGATGTTAAGTTCAGGATTGCTCATTTCTTTATGTATAAGATTTAGCAACCGTTCATAGAATTCATTGTCTATATCGGAGCCCGCAACCAACGGTGTTTTCCGCTCTTTTGTAACTGCGGTTTCGGCTGAAATGGGACCGCTCGCACTCAGCACATTCTTTATCCTTTTGCGATTCTCCACCAGATTCTCACAGCGCATTTTCAGCATCTTGGAATTGAAAGGCTTAGACAGATATCCATCCGCACCGCTTTGATATCCTTGCATGCGCTGCTCATCCATGCTGCAAGCAGTAAGCATGAGAACAGGAATGTGGGACGTGGAAACCTCATGCTTGATGCGACGGCAGCACTCCAACCCGTCCATTATCGGCATCATGACATCGCAGATAATCAAATCAGGCACATATTTGGATGCAAGCCTAATGCCCTCCTTCCCATTCGGCGTCTCTATGATTCCATAGCCGTCAGAGAGCAGTTCGCGGACCATTTTTCTTATATCAGCATTATCATCTATAATCAACAACAGAGGCTTATCATTGCCCACTTCAACCGTTTCAAGGTCAATCTCCGCAAGTTCGGCATCCACATCATTATCTGTGATTGTGCATCCCACATCCGAAACAGCTGTTGTTTCAACATGCCTCACAGGTAACCGCACGGTAAACTTGCTCCCTTTACCCAAAGCACTTTCAACTTCGATGTTACCACCATGAAGCTCTACAAAAGCTTTGGCAAGTGAGAGGCCTATACCCGAGCCATTCGGGTGCACCTTGTCTACTTGATAGAATCTATCAAAAATATTCCCGAGGTCCTCAACTGCAATCCCCTGCCCTGTATCTTCTACCGAAAACACCAGCTGACTGTCATCGCATGAGCATGTAAAATGTATCTTACCGTTAGGGGATGTATATTTAAATGCATTCGACATCAAATTGAAAAACACCCGCTCAATTTTCTCAGTATCGACTGCCAAAGTAACAGATGAATCAATCTTCACATCCACAGTCAATTTAATCTCTTTCTTTCGGGCTATAGTGGTGAAAGACTCAGTCCAATCATGAATGAGTTCGGCTATATGAACCTCAACGAGATTTATCTGCAACTTGCCATTTTCATATTTTCTAAAATCAAGAATTTGATTTATAAGACGCTTTAAGATCTTCACATTCTTATTCGCAATCTTCATCAGCGCGTGATGCTGCGGCGTAAGATAATCAGCGCTAACGAGCTGCTCAACCGGTTCCGCAATCAGTGTCAGAGGTGTCCGCAGGTCATGTGAAACATTCGTGAAAAACATCAGCTTCGATTGCGTAGCCATGTTGATTTGTTCGTTCAGAAGCTTCTCGGTATCTCGCTGTTGAGCAAGCAATTTATTCTGTTCAACAAGTTCATTCTGATGACGTTTGTGAAGCCAAAATGCCCTCAGTATCATAAAGAGGAAGCCAAATAGAAGTACTGCTATGGCTATTGATGCGTAAAACAGCGTGGTTTGCGCTGAATGGCGGTTCCAATAGTCATCAACCTGTGATTTCAGCAGCTTGATTTTAGCAGTTTCTTCCTTTAGCGACTCATTCTGAAGAAGCAGTATGTCCGCATTCGACTTATCCACTGCCGACGACATAGGCAGCCGCGTTTCCTTTTCATAAGGCTTGCCCTCCAATATGGCCAATGCCGTACGTATCAATCCATACCCTTCGGTAGGATATAAAAATGTTGCGTCTATCACACCATCTGCCACAGCCCTGATACCTATTTCAGGGGCCGCATCTATGCCTATCACTTTAACTGCCATCCCCTTTTTCTTGGCCATCTCGGAAGCCGCTATTGCCATACGGTCATTATGGGCATAAATCAAGCCCACATCTGGATGCGCCCTCAGCAATGAATCGGCCACCACGGCCGCGTCTTCATAATTCCAGTTGCCGTGAGCCGAGCCTATAACTTCCAGCCCGAGGAGCCCTGCTTCATCCACAAATCCTTCATGCCTTTGAATAGCAGGTGTAGAACCTTTCAAGCCGTAAATTTCAATAACTTTTCCTTTATCACCTATTAGATTGTGAGCATACTGTGCAGCCGCTTTGCCAATACTGTAATTATCCACACCTTGTGCCGCCGTGTATGTGTCGCCGTTGATATTACGGTCAAATACAATGACAGGTGTGCCCGATTCATACACCTCCTTTATTATAGGCGTAATGGCATCTGCCTCGTTGGGAGCCGCTATTATTATATCAAAATCATTCTCCATAAAATAACGGATGTCGGCAATCTGCTTCTCATTGCTGTCGTCAGCCGAACGGATCTCAACCTCGGCTTCTGGATGAAACATTATTTCACGATTGATTTCATCATTCATTTTTTGCCGCCAGTCGTCCTGACTGCATTGCGAAACACCTATGCGATAATGCGTCGCTTCCCTACATCCAATAATAGGGAACAGCATTAAAAATCCTATTGCAAATAATACGACTCTGTTCATCATTGGTTCAGATTGGTCAATTCAGGGGTTGCAAAGATAATTATAAATTTATGAAAAACAGAGCATTTACTATGATTTTTTGTGCAATGCAACAAATCTGCTACATAATGACCGGTTTTTAATATCGCGCAACATCCATTTAGTTGTAGATTTGCACTTGAATTTTTGACCGAAAAATAAATACCATTATTAAAATGAACCTAATATCAAAATTTGCTGTGGGGCTGATTGCACTCCCTCTCTTGGGGTTCTCCGCAAATGCCGCTGACGGGGTCAGGATTGAACACCTTGGCACCAACAACACATTAGTCCGGGTAGATGGTGACGCACATTATCTCATGCTGCCTGTTCAGGAATCTTATGATGACGCCACGGTCAATGTTGTGGTGGACGGAAAGCTTGAACGCACCATCTATGTTCGTTTGGCAAAGTCCAAAGTTGACTATGCTGTCCCCCTTGACCTTTCCCCTTACAAAGGTCATGAAGTGGTTCTAAATATCGTCACATCGCAAAACAGATCAACCGTGCGCGAAGCCAAGGAGGATGCATGCTGGAGTAATTTCCAGTTGATCGACACTATCGACGTGGCCAACCGCGAAAAATATCGTCCCGCGTTCCACCATACTCCTATATATGGATGGATGAACGATCCCAACGGAATGTTCTACAAAGATGGCGAATGGCACCTCTATTACCAATGGAATCCTTACGGCTCAAAGTGGCAGAACATGACATGGGGACATTCTTCATCGCCCGACCTTGTTAATTGGAAACATCATCCGGTGGCTATCGAACCGAATGGACTTGGATCGGTTTTCAGCGGCAGTTCCGCGATTGACACCGAAAACTCTGCCGGATTTGGCAAAGATGCGGTTGTCAGCATGTACACCTCGGCAGGCGTAAGCCAGGCACAAAGCCTCGCTTACAGTCTGGACAATGGCGAAACATTCTCTATTTATCCCGGTAATCCTGTAATCACACTTGAAAGTGAAGCAAGAGACCCGAATATGTTCTGGAATTCCGACACCAAAGAGTGGACACTTGTTCTCGCCCACGCCTTAGATCACGAGATGTTGATATTCACATCTCCCGACATGAAGGAATGGACCCTTCAAAGCAGTTTTGGTAAAGGACTCGGGGCTCAGGATGGAGTGTGGGAATGTCCTGATCTGTTCGAATTGCCGGTTGATGGCACTGACCGCAAAAAATGGGTATTACTGTGCAATATCAATCCCGGCGGCCCTTTCGGTGGAAGCGGCATTCAATATTTCGTAGGCGATTTTGATGGCAAAACATTCACTGCCGATAAAGACGCAGATGGAAACGTGCCTACAAAATGGCTTGATTATGGCAAAGACAATTATGCTATAGTAAGCTGGAGCGATGCCCCCGACAATCGTCGTACGACGATTGGCTGGATGAGCAACTGGCAGTATGCAGCTGAAGTCCCCACCAAACAATTCCGCTCAGCCAACACTCTCCCTCGTGAAATCAGCCTTTTTACAGGCAATGACGGTCAAATTTACGCAGCTTCGACTCCGTCGCCGGAACTTAGCGCGCTGCGTGGTCCAAAAATTGTGGATACGAAGTCGTTCAACGTTAAAGGAAAAGGCAAAACGATTGCACTTCCCACGGAAAACGATGGGGTATGCGAAATCCTTATGGATGTCATGCCCGGAAAAAGCGACTCCGTAACTTTAACCTTCAGCAACGACAGCGGTGAGAAGTCAATACTGACATATGCACCTCAACAAGAAACGCTTTCATTTGATCGTCGGGAAAGTGGAATAGTTGACTTTAGCCAGGACTTCCCCGCTGTCACTGTAGCCCCCACATTTAACGGTGGCCACACTCTCCCGTTGAGGATATTTATCGACCGTGCCAGCATGGAAGTGTTTGCCAATGACGGTAAAGGCGTAATGACAAATCTTGTCTTCCCAACCACTCCCTACACCAAACTGACAGTCAGCGCGGAGGGCGCCGGCGCTAAAATCAAGAACTTGAAAATATACTCTATCAAAAACTGAAACAGATTTCAAAAATGGAAACCAACCTCAATCTCGTTACCGATAAAAAAGGTCTGATCGTTCAGATGATCCCTGTGATGCTGTGCTTTTTCGCAATGGGCTTCGTTGATCTTGTTGGAACAGCATCAAACTATGTTCAGAAGGACCTTGGCCTCACAGACACTCAGGCAAACCTGTTTCCCTCGCTTGTGTTCTTCTGGTTCCTGATTTTCTCCGTGCCCACCGGCATGCTCATGAACCGGATAGGCCGAAAGAAAACAGTGCTTATCAGCTTGATTGTCACTGCTATTTCTCTAATAATCCCTGTAACAGGCGACAGCTATAACGTTATGTTGGTCTCGTTCTCACTCCTTGGCATTGGCAACGCTATAATGCAAACGTCTTTGAATCCTCTCGTCACCAACCTTATCAGCGGTGACAAACTTGCCTCGACGCTCACGTTCGGCCAATTTGTCAAGGCTATTGCATCATTCCTCGCTCCTATTCTGGCCGCATGGGGGGCTACAACCTATTTCCCCACGTTTGGCCTCGGTTGGCGCGCACTGTTCGCCATATATTCTGTAATCAGCTTCCTCTCGATCTCTCTCCTCGCCGCGACCCCTATACAGGAGGAACGCCCTGACAAAGCATCCGGTATTGGCGAATGTATCAAACTCCTTGGCCGCCCGTTCATCCTTCTTTGCTTCATCGGCATTATGTGCCATGTCGGAATCGATGTTGGCACCAACACCATCGCTCCAAAAATAATCATGGAACGTCTTGGACTTCCGCTTGAAGAAGCCGGATTTGCCACCAGTATCTATTTCATTTTCCGAACCGCCGGATGCTTCCTTGGAGCATTCCTGCTGCGGTCCATGTCACCGAAAATATTCTTTGGCATCAGTGCTGTGATGATGCTGGTTGCTATGGCCATGCTCTTTGTTTGCCACACACTGACACCGATATATATCGGCATTGGCCTGATTGGATTCGGAAACTCAAATGTATTCTCCGTTGTTTTCTCTCAAGCTCTCGTTTACACACCCAATGAAAAGAATGAAGTTTCCGGCCTCATGATCATGGGTTTGTTCGGAGGAACCGTTTTCCCTCTCGCCATGGGTTTGGCCGCCGATGCTGTAGGGCAGACCGGTGCAGTAGCAGTGATGACCGTTGGAGTTATATATCTTCTTTATTACACATTGAAAATCAAAAACATCTAATAAAATCATATCATGAAAGGATTAGTTATCGGAATGGGAGAAGCCCTTTGGGATGTTCTCCCCGAAGGAAAGAAAATCGGTGGCGCACCCGCCAACTTCGCTTATCACGTTTCTCAATTCGGGCTTCCCAGTTGTGTGGTAAGTGCCATCGGCAACGACCCGCTCGGTCATGAAATCATCGAGAACTTCACCTCCAAAGGTCTGACCCATCAGATTGAGACTGTACCTTACCCCACCGGAACGGTACAGGTAGAAATAGACCAAGCCGGTGTTCCTCAGTATGAAATCAAGGAAAATGTCGCATGGGATAATATCCCTTACACAGCAAAACTTGAGCAACTTGCCGAAAAAACCAGCGCTATTTGCTTCGGCTCGCTCGCGCAGCGCAATGTTGTGTCACGCAACACCATAAACCGTTTTCTTGATGCCATTCCGGCCGAAAATGACCCTTTGATTGTATTTGACGTCAATCTCCGCCAGGGCTTTTACAACAAAGAGATTCTTTGCAACTCCATGAAGCGGTGCAATATATTGAAAATAAACGATGAGGAACTCGTTACTGTGAGCCGAATGTTCGGATATCCCGGAATAGACCTTCAGGACAAGTGCTGGATACTTCTCGGAAAATACAATCTCCGGATGCTTATACTCACATGTGGTATCAACGGAAGCTACGTTTTCACACCCGGAAACGTATCATTCCAGCCCACTCCCAAGGTTGAGGTAGCTGACACCGTTGGAGCAGGCGACTCTTTTACTGCCGCCTTCATCTCCAGCATCCTCAAAGGTAAATCAGTTGCTGAGGCTCATTCAAGAGCGGTTCAAACATCCGCTTTCGTTTGCACCAAAAAAGGTGCAATGCCCATCCTCCCACCCGAACTTACTGACTAACGCTTGGAAAACCACTTCAAAAGCCCTCCTATTCAAGCATGGATAGGGGGATTTTCCGATTTAGAAACTGTCAAACAAACAGTTCCCTCCCGATTCTCATTACACTTAACATGAAAAATAGCTGCGCCGTAAATAGATCTGTTCTCATTTACGACGCAGCCTCCCTGTATATGCACTGCATAAATTCAGTTCCCTATGTGCGACTGGTTATCGCTGTTATAGCGGTTGCCTTGGATAACTATTGTGTCGAGTGTGGCATTGATTTCTGCCATTTCCTCCTGAGTATAGGTTACATTGGCTGCTGCA